>JAYTLK010000043.1:0-41193 GCA_043729515.1 Herminiimonas sp. | reverse complement strand
ACTTTTAATCCGTTGGTCGCAGGTTCGAATCCCGCACGGCCTACCAGGAATACTAGTAGTGAAAACAAGACTCCTTCGGGGGTCTTTTTTTTCGTCCCGATTTCGTCGCCTCGTCGATCGCGTTCTCATTTTCACGCAGCGGGCCGGCGCGGTGCCGAGACCAATTGTGACGCATGGTTAAATCCGTCTCCTTTGTCCGCTTGTCCGATATGCAACTGTGACGATTGTGTGTACAGCCCGCCCGCATTCGTGCAGGTTGCAGCAATCACCAGAGAAGACACGATGGATTTCGAAACACTGTGGTGCGTATTTGCCGTGGCGCCAGACCTGCCTGGCACAGCCGCCCCGGCGGCCGTTGTAAATCCGACCTTTCATTTTAGAAAGTCTTTCGGTTCCCACGGCCTTGCTCATATAATTCATTAGAGCAATATTTTTTCGTCTTCCCCGGCTGATTTCCCGCAACGTCTTTTCATCGGTTCCCGCAGCGTTCGCCTGTGGAACCGCGCGGGTGCGCCGC
Source organism: Herminiimonas sp. (assembly GCA_043729515.1). Lineage (GTDB taxonomy): Bacteria > Pseudomonadota > Gammaproteobacteria > Burkholderiales > Burkholderiaceae_D > JANXSS01. Next base: position 40,676 of record JAYTLK010000043.1, on the reverse strand, counting down.
TTCCGCCGCATAGAGAAAGCCTGCCGCATGATCGAGATCGTCGTCGTCGCGTACAACAGTGAAGCGCCTGCCCGACCGCTGTCGGCACGTTTCGACGAGGCCGGCGGCACGATCGGGCGCAGCGACGACAATCAGTTCATCCTGCCCGATCCGAAACACCATGTCTCGCGTCGCCAGGCAGCAGTCGCCAGTGATGGTGTCCGGCACCGGATCACCAATCTGAGCCACGCCAATCCGACCTTGCTGAACGGCGTAGAACTCGAGTCGGATGTCGCTCATCCGTTGCAGTCAGGCGACGAGATCTGCATCGGACTATATCGACTGCAGGCGCGTGCCGTGGTGCATGCGCCGGCATCGGCTGCGACTGGCGCGACGCCTGCGGTTAATGCCCGTCCGTTGTCATTCCCGTTGTCATTCCCGTTGCCATCGCCGGTGCCACCGCGCACGGACGCGATGCAACGGCCCCGACAACCGGTCGTGGAGGCGTTGGCCCCGAGCCATGCGTCATTCCCCCCGCCTGGCATGGCCGCGCCTTCCACCGCCCAGACCGCGACACCTGCCGTCATGCCAGCGCCGGCGGACGCCCAGGCCCTGCTGCAGGCATTCCTCGACGGCGCCGGCATTTCGGACATCACGCTCTCGTCAGGTTTGACACCGGAACTGATGACCATGATCGGCGCGCTCCTGGCGTCTGCCATCGACGGCACGGTCGACCTGATCGGCCTGCGGGCGCTGGTCAAGCGAGAGGTCAATGCCGATGTCACGATGGTCGTGGTACGCAACAACAATCCGTTGAAATTTCTGCCCGACGGCCCGACCGTGCTGACGCAGATGCTGCGCAAGCGCATGCCGGGATTCATGAGCCCGACCGAAGCGATGCAGGATGCCTACGATGATCTGCATGCGCATCAGCTGGGCATGATGGCCGGCATGCAGGCCACCCTGGCCGACCTGCATGGCCAGCTCGATCCGCTGGCCATCGAAGGCAGCGGCGCACCGGCCTCGCTGCTGGAGCGCATGCTGCCGGCCGGGCGCAAGGCGCGCCATTGGGATCACTATTGCCAGCGCCATCGTGAAAGCGGCGAGACACTCGGCAACGCCACCCAATCGATTGCGCGCAAGGCATTCCTGGTCGCTTACGAACGCGCCAGCGAAGACTACAAGGATGAGGCCGCCGATGGACGCTGAGCACACCCTCGCCAGCCGTCTGTCGATCACATGCGCGAGCTTGAGCGAGATCGGCGGACGCGCCGGCAACCAGGATCGGCTGGGGTTCGCCGAGCAGGATGAGCTGGCCTGTTTCGTGGTGGCCGACGGCGTCGGCGGCATGCTTGGCGGCGAGGTCGCTTCCGAGACGGTGGTCAATGCGATTCTCGCGCGCTTCCTGCAGGAGTCGCTCTATGGCGAGCGCGCGTTGCGTTCCTATCTCGACCATGCCGTGGCCAGCGTGGCGCAACGAAAACACGGCGAGCCGGCCTTGAAGGACATGAGCGCCACTGTCGCCGTGGTGCTGCTGGACCGGCAGAATCACAGCGCCCTGCTGGCACATCTCGGCGACACCCGCATCTATGTGTTTCGCCATGGCCGTCTGCTGCATGTGTCGAAGGATCACAGCCTGGTGCAGCAGTTCATCGATGCCGGTTACTGCGTGCCGTCGCAGCTGCGCACCCATCCGCTGCGCAGCACGCTGTTCGCCGCCATCGGCATCGAGAGTGAAACACCGGTCGAACCGGTCATGCCTGCCATGGCACTGATTGCCGGCGATGCGGTGCTGATCTGCACCGACGGCCTGTGGGAATGGTTGCCGGAAGAATCGATGGAACGCGCCTTCGACGGCGCGGGAAATGTCGGCGCATGGCTCGATAGGATGGCGGCGCTCGCCGGCGACAACAGCCAGGCCTCGGGCAAGGAACGCGACAACGCCTCGGCGATTGCGGTCTGGATCGAGCGGCCGATGCGGGTGCCATAGCGAAGCAGAATGAAGCGAACCAAAGCGAACCAAAGCGAACCGCACCTGGTCATGCAGGCGATCCGGAAATCACACCGATCCACACTTCAGAAAACCGACAATCATCGTGAGCAACCCCATCCTTGAAGAGCGCAGTGAGGTGACCGGCGCCGGTTCGGAGAATTGCCTGCCGATCGGCACGCGCGTGGCGGAATTCGAGATCACCGGCGTCGTCGGCGAAGGCGGCTTCGGCGTCGTCTATCTCGCCATGGATCACTCGCTGCAACGCATCGTCGCATTGAAGGAGTACATGCCGAATGTCATGGCCGGGCGCGGCAGCGACCAGAGCGTGGTGGTGCGTTCGAAGCGTCATCAGGAAGCATTCGACACCGGCCTGCGCAGCTTCATCAACGAGGCGCGGTTGCTGGCGCAGTTCGATCATCCGGCGCTGATCAAGATCCACCGGTTCTGGGAACAGAACAACACCGGCTACATGGCCATGCGGTTCTACGAAGGCCGGACCCTCAAACGCATCGTGCAGCACGATCCGCAAGCGGTGACGGAAGCCTGGCTGAAGGTGATCGTGCAGTCGATCCTGGAGGCGCTGGAGGCGCTCTACAAGGTGCAGATCCTGCACCGAGACATCTCGCCTGAAAACATCATGATCCAGAATAACGGCGAAGCGGTGTTGCTCGACTTCGGCGCCGCGCGCCAGATCATCAGCGACATGACCCAGGCCCTGACCGTGATCCTGAAACCGGGCTATGCGCCGATCGAACAATACGCAGACGATCCGTCGATGCTGCAGGGCCCGTGGACCGACATCTATTCGCTCTCGGCGGTGATGTATGTGGCGGTGACGAACAAGACGCCGCCGTCGTCGGTGGCACGCATGATCCAGGATCCGATCGTGCCACTGACCACAACGGAGTATCCGGCCTACAGCGCGCAGTTCCTGCAGGCGATCAACCAGGGCCTGTCGGTCAAGCCGGAGCATCGGCCGCGCTCGATTACCGAATTCCGCGCCCTGCTCGGCCTCGGCGCCAGTTCCGGCCCGGCGTTCGGCGACACACCGCGCCAGCAGGTAGCGTCGACCGCAATTGCCGGCCTGGCAAACGGACCGGCATCGGTGACCGGTGCCGGCATCGCCGAGACGGTGAGAACCACGGACGATCCGAAGGCACGCCCGCACGAGAAGACGATCGGAAAAACGATCGGAAAAATATTCGCCAAGGGCGGCGACCGGTCGCGGAACGTTGAAGCCGACGATCGGCAGGCTGGCCGCACCGGCCTCCCGCCGGGCTCGACAGATCCGGCAGCCAGCGCAGCAACGCTCGATCCGTCCACGCGCCCGATGACCCACGCCGCTCCGGCCGGATCGCCGGCCGGGCCGACTGCTGCGGTGCGGACGACCATGCCTGCGCCGCCGGGTAAAACGGCTGTTGCGGCGAACGCAGCCGACCGGACGCCGCAGCCGACCGCGCAGGCAGGCGCCAGCGCTGCATCCGGCGGCAAACGCTCGACCATGCGCGTGGCGATCCTCAGCATGGTGATCGTCGCGGCAGGCGTCGCCACCTGGCGCATCACCCACCGCGAACCCGCGCTTGTCGGCGCGACGATGCCATCGGCCGGCGGGCTGGCAAGCGAACAGGTGATCGACGACGAAACGCTGGCCTGGGAAACCCTGCGGCAGCGGACCGACATCGATGCCGACAAGGTCGGCAGATTCATCGCGCAATATCCGAACGGCCGTCTGATCGATGTCGCCCGCAAGCGTTTGGAGGACTTGAACAAGGCGCCGGTGGTCGGCGCCACGGAGAGTGCGGCGCCGACGCCCGCGCCGACCGCGGCAGCAAGCGGGGCAGGCACTGCGGCCGCAACGGGATTGGCCGCGCTGTCCTCTGCCGCTGCCACGCCGGGCATGCCGAACATGGCATCCGCCACCAATACGGCGGCTGCGCCAGCATCAACTGCCACCGCCGACCACGGCAGTACCCCGGCCGAGCCGGCCATGGTATCGGTCACGCTGTCGATCAAGCCATGGGGAAATGTGACGATCGACGGTATCGATCGCGGCGTCAGCCCGCCTCTGAAAAAACTCAGCCTGGCCGAGGGCAGGCATGCGCTGCGTGTCGTCAATCCGGGTTTCCCGGATCATGTGGCCCAGATCGAGATCGGCAAGAAAAAGTCGAGCCGGATCACGGTCGACTTCACGCCTGCCGTGAAGTGAACTGCCGTCGTGCGGGCAGGCCTGTGCTTACAGGAGTGACTCGGAGACGATCTTCCAGCGATTGCCCTCATGCGCCCAGTATTGACGCTTGCGCACCGAATGGGCTGCGGCCCGCCCCTTCTGAGCGACCGCATCCTGCGTGAAGGTGATGACCAGCATTTCCTCGCTGCCGGGATAGAAGAACGAGGTAACTTCGCGCAGCCGGTAAGTAAAACCGGCGCCGCCGGTGACGAAATCCGGATGTTTTTGCAGCCAGGCAAGCAGGTCCTCGCCATGGTCGGCCTTGAACTTCGGTGAATAGTTGGCGCCGATGCGTTGCGGGTTGGCGCTTTCGGCGTCGGTACGCCATTCTTCGAGCAGGCGGCGGGCAATGCCGCGCTGTTGTTCCCAGTCTTCCTTGCTGACGAACTCGACGTTCTCGCTGATGACCACTGGCGTCTTGCCGATTTCGATCGACCCGAGCAGCTTGTGCAAGTCGGGATTGGTCAGCACCACGCAACCGTCGGACGACAGCGGCGGCCGGCTGAAACTGTCGGGCGGCGTGCCGTGCAGCCAGATGCCGGAGCCACTGCGGCCCTTGACGCGGTCCCAGTCGTTCGGATAGTTGATCGGCAAGGCACCGACACCGTAAAAATCCGGTAGCCGTGCACCGGCCAGGCGGCTGGTGATGTAGTACACGCCGACCGGCGTCTTCTGGTCGCCCTCGCGCAATTTGTTCACACCCAGCTTGCCCTGGCTGATGTAGTAGTCGGTCATGAACTTCAAGCCGTCGCCGCTGTGCTGATAGACGTACAGGCGGGAGCGCTTGGCGTCCACGATCAGGGCGAACCGCTGGTCGGCGCGCAGCTGCAGGATTGCCTTGGGCAGCAGCTTCGGATCAGGTCGCTCACGCAGCGACTTCAACCGGACCATTGCCTCGTCACGCAGATTGCGGATCGCCTCGGGCGTGGCGCCACTGGCCTCGCCGAAATTCTTGACCTGATGCGTGTGCATCATCAGGAGGTCGCCGCGGATCAGCTGGCCGAGCCGGAAATTCGGATAGGCCGCCACCAGCGCATCGGCCTTCGCCTGCGCCAGGCGCAGATGATTGGCGCCGAGCTCCTTGTAGACTTCGACCAGCAGCAGTTCGGGATCGGGCTTGCGACCAGCGGGCAGCATCGGATGCACCGGCATCATCGACGGCACCGGGCGTGGCGGCACGCGCTGCTGGGCGCCGACACCGGCGGCGACGGAGAGCGGCACGAGGGCAAGGAGCGCCCCGGTCATTCGGGAACGGGAAAACGGCATCAGGCGCCTGAACGCTCCTGCTTGATCTGCCACTTGCCGCCCTGGCGGGTCAGCACCAGCATCTTGCGGCTGTCGGCTTGCAAGCGGTCGGAAGAATAGACCTGGCGGAATTTGACAGTTGCCTGGTTGCCGTTCAGGCTGACCTGCGGCGACTCGACCTTGACCAGGATACGGCCCTTGCCAGCGATGCGCGCCGTGCGCTCGTCTGCCCAGGCCTTGCGGGGCTCGCCTTTCGGCGTCTCGAAATCGTTGCCGTAATGAGCGAGGTAGCGCTTGACGTCCTGCGCACTCCAGGCAGCCGCCCAGTCATTGACCGCTGCCAACACCTCGTCCTGCTCCGCACTGCCGGCAGCCGCTGGCGCAGAAGGCTTGGCGTCAGCTTTCGCGGCTGGTTTCAAGTCGGCTTTCGGCTCCGGCTTGATCTCCGGTTTTGCCACTTTGGGTTCCAGCTTTGATTCAACCTTGGCCACGACGATCGGTGCTGGCCTGACTTCGACTTTCACGTCCGGTCTTGGTTCGACCTTCACGGGAGCTGCGGGCTTGACCGGCTCCGCCTTGGCGATCACGATCGGCGCCGAAGCCGGAGCCGGGGCAGGCGCCGGCTTGGCCACCGCCACTGGAGCAGGTGCGGTCGCAGGCGTGTTCGCCGCGGCAGCGCCACCCTTGCCGGAGGCGGTCACCGCCAGTGTCTTCAACAGGGTCAGTTTCGACTTGGCGGCAGCATTGCCGGAATCGAGCTGCAGGGCCTTGTCATAAGCCTGGCTGGCCAGTTTGGCATGCACGTCGCCCAGGTTCTCGTACGCGGTCGCATAGCTCGGGTTGGTGCGAATCGCCATGTCCAGCGCTGCGCGTGCCTTGTCATACTGCCCGCTTGCCGCAAACAGCACCGCCAGGTTGTTGTACGGTTCCGGCAGGTCGGGATGGTCTTCGGTCAGGCGGGTGAAGACGGTGATCGCTTCTGCAGTCTTGCCCTGTTCCGTCAGGACCACGCCCTTGATGAACCGCATCTGCATGTCGCGCGGATGTTTTTCGAGGAACGCGTCGATCCTGGTCATCGCCTCGAGCGCCTGTCCGCCTCGCAGCAGGCGCGTCACGTCCGCATAGTCGTCGGCGAAGGCAGGTTGCGCCAACAGCAGGACGCAGGCGCCGGCAAAAGCGGCGATCGCCTGCACGGATTTGCGCAGGGCATGGCCGGGCATGCCGGTAGAGAAAGCGGAAACAGGGCTCATGGAGTTGAAGGCAGGAAAAAGGGTGTCATGGTACACCGTCCGGCACCGCTGGGGATGGTGTAGCGCAATATCAGGAGGCAGTACTGGCCGGCGTCCTCGACCGACGACGGACAACATGTTTCGCACCTTGTAGTAAGCCTCAAAGGCCGTCTTGCCGTCAAGATCGGCAGGCGCAGATCGACGCTGCCAGCCGCAATTCTCGCCATTGCGGGTCAGGAAACCACAACGGCTCGCACAAACGTTGTGGTTTCGGCATGGGCGGCCGCTGTCGCGGGTCGTCAGAAAGACGCTCCCGCAGGCGGCTGTGCCTGGGCCGGCGAAGCAGTCCGGTTGATCGTGTGAATATGCGACGGGGCAAGCGGCGCCGCCTGCGCCGGCGACGCCATCGACAGCAGCTGCATCGCCGTCGACGTTGCTGCGACAACGTTGCGGTTGCCCTGCATTTCGAGCGTCACCATGCAGGACAGTCCGGCGGCCAGCACCGTGCCGGTCAGGAACGCGCCCAGCGAAGTCTTGCGACGGCGCTTGCCGACCGCTACCACGCCCTGTTCGGCCAGAATCGCCTCGGCACGGCGGCGCCATTGCTCCGAATCGGCGCCGTTGCCGGTAAGCCGCGTGACCAGTGCATTGACCAACCGTGCCGCTTCGGTTGCTGCGGCTTCGGCCTGCAATTGCGCCAGACGGGTTTCTTCCTGCACGGCGGCAGCTGCAGCGCCGGCCTGCCGTTGCCGCGCCAGTGCCAACTGCGCGGCGCGGGCCTGGGCAGCCCGGCGGATATCAGCTGCGCTGCCCTGCAGGCAGGCAAGCTCTTCCACGGCCGCCGAGACGACCGCCTGCTCGAGCGCCGCTTTTTCCTGCATCATCTGCGCGACCTGTCGGTTCGTTTCGATGCGCTGCAGGGTGATCTTCTGTTTTGCCTGCACGGCCTGCAATGCGATCAGATCGGAGGCTGCACGCGCCGCTTCAGCCTGCGCCAGCGCTTCGGCTGCATCGGCGCGCTCGACGGCAGTCTGCGCTGCTGCCTGCTGGCGTGCCGTCTGCTGCTCGCCGATCGCCAGGGCCGCCTGTTCGGCAACAAGCTGCGCCTGGCCAGCGCCCCGGGCTGCCAATTCCAGCGCCAGGCGCCGCTCGGTGAGTGCCTGATGCAGTTGCGCCACCCGAGTGCGTTCCAGGGCTGCTTCGCGCGCGGCTTGCGATGCGCGCAGTTTTGCCTGGATTGCCAGAAACGACACCTCTTCGGCACGCTCGCGTTCTTCTTCCGAACGCACCAGTGCCGCGACGGCGTCGGCATGACGGCCCGCGTCGATGGCGGCTGCTGCCTGCGCCTCTCGCGCTGCCTCGTGTTGCGCCGCAGCTTGTGATTCCAGTTGTGCGCAGCGCTGGCGTTCGGCAGCGGTTGCCGCCTCCGCAGCCATCTGTTTTTCTGCCTCGTGCTGCCGGCGTTCCTGCAGCACGCGGGCGAATTCACCGTCCGCTTGCGCCCGCTCCTGCGCTGCCTGGCAAACATGCTGCTCACCTTGCAGCTTTGCCAGCACGGCGGCAAGCGCCTGCTCTTCTGCCACGACCCGGTTGCGCTCGGCCTGCGCCAGTGCAATCCGCTCGGATGCTGCCTGCCGTGCGAGATGCGCCGCCTGTTGCTGCAGTTCGGCACAGGCAGCAGCTTCCTGCAAGGCGTCGCGTTCGGCCTCGGCTCGGGCTTCATCCGCCAACCGCAATGCCTGTTCGACTTCTTCGCGCTGCCGGGCGACGGCCAGCCGTTCCTGCTGTGCAGACAAACGGGCGGTGTTCTCGCGTCGAGTCGCTTCTTGTGCAGCCAGTTCCGCTTGCGCCAGTGTCAAGGTTCGGGCAACTGCTTCGGCATTGGCACGTTCGGTTTCCAGACGCGCCTGCACCGCCTCGAATGTCTGTTGCTCGGCGCTTGCGCGGGCCTGTTCGAGAGCGGCCAGTGCTTCCAGGTCGGCTGCGCGGGCGTCCGCTGCACGGGCGCGCGCTTGCGACAGGGCGGTTTCACGGCTGGTCTGCAACAGTTCTGCAGCAAGCGCTGCTGCTGCCTCTTCGGCGGCCATGCGGGCGGCGGCATCCGCCTCGGCCTTCGTTTCCAGCAATATCGTGCTGCGGCGTTCGGCGGCGTCGCGTGCCGTGGCTTCCTTGCGGGCAGCGACTTCCTGTGCGATGCGGACCTGCAGCGCCTCGACGGCAGCGGCCTCGGCATAGGCATGCTCGCGCTCGGCCTGCGCCAGATCGACTGCGTGGCGGGCCTTGAGCGCCGCATTGTCCGCCGACAGGCGCTGCAACCGGGCATGCTCGGCGAGCGTCGCCAGCGCTTCCTGTTCGGCGGCAACGCGGGCTTGCGCTGTCCGGGCGGCGGCCTCTTCCTGTTGCTGGCGTCGTGCCGCCAGGACTGTCGCTTGCTGCTCGGCCGCGATCCGTTCATTGGCCGCAGCGCCAGCCTGCTCCTCGGCGGTGGCACGCAGGCGCGCTTCCTGCTCCGCCTGGGCTTCGAAGACCAGCCGCGCGCGGGCCTGCGCATCGGCCTGGTGTTCTGCTTCGACCCGGGCAATGGCGGCCGACTGCAGCTTGCGATCGGCCTGCAGCCGCGCCTCGCAGGCCAGGCGGATCCGTTCTTCGGCATCGCACCGAGCACGGGCTGCATTGCCGGCCATGCCTTCGGCCTGTTCGCGACGCAATGCCGCATCGTTGAGTTCGAGTTCTGCCTGCAGGCGTGCCTCGAGGGCGGCGATGGCCCGCTGCTCGGCTTCGACACGCTGGCTGGCCGCGGCTTGCTGTTCGCGCTCGACGGCAGCCAGCGAGCGGGCCTGTCCTGCAGCATGGTCGGCCGCGTCGGTGGCGTGCGGGATTGCGGCAGCTTCCATGATGTCGCTGGTGGGCCCGGTGGCAGTCGGTGCAGTGCCCGTGGCAGTGCCCGTGGCAGTAACCGTGGTCCCGGTCGTGGCTGCAGCTGTGGCAACAGGCCCCGCCACCGGTTGCGTGGCGACCGCTGCCTGTGGCAGTTGATCCTGCAAGTGCGCGATGTCGGCCGCAGCGATAGCCGAGCGGCGTGCAGTCTCGCGCATCGCCTGATGATCAGCGTCCTGCCGGACACGGCTGTCTGCGATCGCCTGCTCGGCTTCGCGGGAACGGGTTTGTGCCGACCGTGCAGCGATTGCATCCTGTTGACGCTGGTCGTCGGCCACGGCGCGGGCGCGCACTTCGGCGCGGGCCCGGCTTTCGGCCGCCAGGGTTGCTTTTGCCTCGGCTTCGACGCGGTTGATCGCCGCCCGGATCGACCGCAGATCGAGCGCGATATGCGCGCCGTTGCGCACCAGGCCGCCGGGCAGCCCGCGCTCGTCGAGGCACTCGGCATCGCGCTGGGTCTGGCCGGCGGGTTGGAAGTCTGGCAGTTCGTACGAGGAAGGCGATGACATGGCGGCTCCGGTGGTCTCAGTTGTGCGCCATCCGATAACCGGGCAGGCGGCATGTTCTGTGACCAATTATCGGCCCGTGCCGCTTTGCCTCATCCCGAGAAAAGACCGCCTAACCGGCGTTTCATCGCCGGATCAGCGCCGCTGGATCACCCGTAACCGACTCAGGCGTAATGCCGCCCGAAGCGGTTACCCAGAAAATCGGCGAGCGCCGTGTCTTCCTGGCGCACCAGCCCGCGTTGCGGCAGCTGGCCATGCACCAGCAGATCGACCATCGCACAGATGCCGGCCGCCGTCGTCAACTGGATCGCCGACAGCAGTTCACCATTGACTGCCTGACCATAGATTTTCTTGGCATAGCTTTCCTGTTCGAGCCGGCCCTGGCGCATGCCGCAGACGCTGACGAACACCAGCACCACATCCTGGCGGGTGATCGGGATCGATGCTTCCAGCACTTCTTTCAGGATATGCCGGCGCGCCGGCAGGCCGAGCTGCAGGTCGCGCACCAGCATCTTGACGATGTCGCGGTGGCCCGGATAGCGCACTGTCTTGTAGTTCAGGTTGGCGACCTTGCCCTGCAGGCTGTCGCACAGGGTGCCCAGCCCGCCCGAGGTATTGAAGGCTTCGTAGTCGATGCCATCGAGCGAAAAATGCTCGATCTCTTCCAGCGGGGAAGTGGTGCGCAACTCGCCGTCGACGATCGCCTCGCAGCTGTTGCAGTATTCATTGATCAGGCCGTCGGTGCTCCAGGTCAGGTTGTATTTCAGGGCATTGCTCGGATAGATCGGCAACGCCCCGACCCGCATCTGGACGTCGCGCAGGCTGTCGAAGCGGCCGGCCAGGTCGTTGGCGACAATCGAGATGAACCCGGGTGCCAAACCGCATTGCGGCACGAATGCGGTCTTTGCATTGATGGCCAGTTGTTTCACGGCCAGCGTGCTGGCGACATCTTCGGTGAGATCGAAATAGTGGGATCCCGCTGCTTTGGCGGCAGCAGCGATGGCCGGCGTCAGGTAGTAGGGACAGGCTGACAGCGTGACCTGGTGGCCGTCGATCAGCCGCGCCAGCACCGCCGGGTCGGCGACGTCGGCCACCCGTGTCATCACATGCGCAAAACCGAGCTGCGTGATCTGGGCCAGACGCGCAGGATCGGCGTCGGCCACGGTGATCAGGTAATCGCCCGTATGCGAGAGCAGGTTCAGGATCGCTTCGCCGATCTTGCCGGCGCCAAGAAGGATCAGGCGAGTTTGCATGGGGTGCCTTTCGTGACTGCGTTGGATGGTGAATGCGGCCCGGTAATGGCCCGTTGCCGGAAAGTATAGGATCACCAGATGTCAGTAAATAGCGTCAAACCTGTCGTCATGACGTCAACACATGCGACATTTTGACGAATCCGCGATACGCTTCGTAGGATAATGCACTCTTCACATGGAGCGCATCGACACCAAGGACGAGAACCATGCAGCTCGACGACACCGATCAGCGCATCCTCGCGCTTCTCATGGACGACGCCAGGTTGCCGGTGGCAACCATCGCGCGTGGACTCGGCATCGCCCGCACGACGGCAATCGCCCGGATCGCGGCCCTGGAAAAGAAGCAGGTCATCGCCGGCTATGGCTTGCGCTTGTCGCCGGCGCTGGATGCTCCGGCAGTGCGGGCCTATGTCGGCGTGCGCATCGATCCGCGCAGCAGTGCCCGCTTCGTGGCGCAATTGCAGAAAATGCCGCAGGTCGACATGTTGAGCGCCGTCAGCGGCAGCGTTGATTACATGGTCGAGTTGAGCTGCCGCTCGACTGCCGAACTCGACCGCCTGCTCGACCAGATCGGCACGACCGACGGCGTGCAATCAACATCGACCTCGATCATCCTGACCAGGCGCATCGATCGCAGCGCCCTGCCGCCGCAATCAGGCCACTTATCCATTGACAAGGAATCGACATGAATGCAGAACAACCGGTAACCGAGGCCAAGCGCAATCACCTGTGGCGGCATACCGTCTGGCAGACCGACCCGGAATTGCATCCGCTCGGGCCGCGCCATTGCGCGGAAGTGTATTGTTGCGAGGAGTCGAACGGGCATGCCGTCTGGTACGTGCGCAAGCTGCCGCATACGGATGGCGGGGCTGCAGGTGCTGCCAACGGCACGGTGAAAGTGGGAAACGGCGACTACCTGCTGGCCTATTTCGGCCGGCATCAGCGCGACGAGGCGATTCTCCACGCGGTACAAGCGGCCACTGGCGCCGGTAGTGCGGAGGCGCAGATTGCCGTACTCGATGCAGTGGCGCGCTCGGCTCAGAAAATATGATTTGCGCTGCGCCGCTCTGCTCTGATCAGCTGGACCAGAGCGGCGGCTCGTCCATCAGCGCGACCTGCTCGCGCAGTTCCAGGATGCGGTCCTGCCAGTAGCGTTGGGTATTGAACCAGGGGAAGGCAAGCGGGAAGGCAGGATCGTCCCAGCGCCGCGCCAGCCAGGCCGCGTAATGCACCAGCCGCAACGTGCGCAGCGCTTCGACCAAGTGCAGTTCGCGGGCGTCGAAGTCCTTGAAATCTTCATATCCGGCCAGCAGGTCAGCCAATTGCCGGATCTGGTCGGCCCGTTCACCGGAGAGCAGCATCCACAGATCCTGGATCGCCGGCCCCATGCGGCTGTCGTCGAAATCCACGAAATGCGGGCCGGCATCGGTCCACAGCACATTGCCGACATGACAGTCGCCATGCAGACGCAAGGTCGCCACTGCGCCGGCCCGGTCGTAGCAACGTCGTACGCCCTCGAGGGCCTGATCCAGCACGCTGAAATAGGCCGCCCGCAATTCGGGCGGCAAAAAATTCTGACCGGCGAGATAGGCGCGCGGCTCGACGCCGAAACTCTCTACATCCAGTGCCGGTCGCAGCGTGAAAGGCGCAATCGCGCCGACGGCGTGGATGCGGCCGATGAAGCGGCCGAGCCACTCTAGCGTGCCCGCCTGTTCCAGTTCGGGTGCGCGGCCCCCATGCCGCGCGAAGACAGCGAATCGAAACCCGGTGTGGACATGCAGGCTGCGCGACTGCAGCATCAGTGCCGGCACCACCGGTATCTCGTGCTCGACCAGCGTGGCGACAAAGGCATGTTCCTCGCCGATCTGCGCATCGCTCCAGCGTTGCGGCCGGTAAAACTTGGTCACCAGCGGCGGACCATCGTCGCGCCAGACCTGGTAGACGCGGTTCTCATAGCTGTTAAGGGCCAGCAACCGACCGTCGCCACGAATCCCGACCGTATCGAGGGCCTCCAGCACCAGTTCCGGCGACAGCATCGCAAAACCTGCCGTCGACCGATTTTCCGGGTTGTCAGGATTGACGTGATTGCCCTGGTCATCCTGTTCGGCTGGCTCACGCCGATCATCGCGCTGACCGGGGTCGGCGCGATTGCCGTCGATCTCTTGGTCGCCTGTGTCACGCATGTCGCTGTCATTGCTCATGCACGCATTGTACGGCGTCGATCGACGCGCTACACTGCGCGCGTTCGGCCGCCGCAGTCTGGCGCCGCCGCATCACGCCGACCTGCAGCCGGGCGGCATCATCCATCTTCGAGGTTCACCATGCATGCAGATCAGCCGCTGTCCGACAAGGAGTTCGCCGAACTCGACAAGTTCCTGCTGTCGGAGCGTTGCGGCGACGATGGCATGACCATGGATTCCCTGCACGGTTACCTGACGGCGCTGGCGATCGGCCCGGAGATCGTGCCGATGCCGGAATGGCTGCCCAATGTCTGGGGCGCGTCCAGCAAGCAGACGCCGACATTCCGCACCGAGAAGGAATCGGAGCGCATCATCGGCCTGATTGCCCGCTTCATGAATGAAATCATGATCACCCTGGAGGTCGCGCCCAAGGAATACGAGCCGCTGTTCTGCGAGTACGAAGCCGATGGCCGCATGGTGCTCGATGGCGAAGCCTGGGCCTGGGGCTTCTGGGAAGGCATCCAGTTACGAGCCGACGCCTGGGCGCCGATCTGGGAGTCAGCACTCGCGCCGCTGATGCGACCGATCTATTTGCTCGGCGCCGAAGAAATCGAGGAAGAAGAGATGACGCTGGTGGACACGCCGTTGAAATGCCACAAGCTGACGGTCGAGATCGAATCGGCGATACCGGACATTTTCCGGTTCTGGCTGCCGCATCGCAAGTCGGCAGTGCCCACCGTGCAGCGCGGCGAACCGAAGGTCGGCCGCAACGATGACTGCGCCTGCGGCAGCGGCAAGAAATTCAAGAAGTGCTGCGGCGCGCCGCCGGTGCTGCACTGATCCGCAGCACGACAGCTCAAGCCTGGATGAAATGCTCGCGGTAATACCGCAGCTCCTCGATCGATTCGATGATGTCGGCCAGCGCGGTGTGCTTCTGATGCTTCTTGAAGCCGGTGGCGATCTCCGGCTTCCAGCGCTTGCAGAGTTCCTTCAGGGTCGATACATCCAGATTGCGGTAGTGGAAAAACGTTTCCAGCTTCGGCATGCCGCGCACCATGAAACGGCGATCCTGGCAGATCGTGTTGCCGCACATCGGCGACTTGCCATTGCCGACGAACTGCTTCAAGAATGCGATCAGCGCTTCTTCGGCCATGGCTTCGGTCACGGTTGACTCCCGCACCCGCTCGATCAGGCCCGAACGGCCGTGGGTGCCCTTGTTCCAGGCATCCATGCCATCCATGACCGCATCCGGTTGATGGATCGCGAACACCGGGCCTTCTCCCAGGATGTTGAGTTCGGAGTCTGTCACCACTACCGCCACTTCGATGATGCGGTCAGTGTCGGGATCGAGGCCGGTCATTTCCATGTCGACCCAGACCAGGTTGAAATCGTTCGGGCGCTGCGGCGCGCCGGGTGTCGTCGGGGCGGCCGTCGGGGCATTGAGATCGGATGGTTGTGACATAATCGTTTCCTTCGAGGAGCGCTGTAATTCAGCGCTGTTGGCAATGCGGATTCGGCGCCGCGATCATGCAAGGCGCTTGGCGCGCCGATATGATCAGGGGCGCAAAACGCATCGCGCGAAGGCGCATTTTCTCACAGGCAAAGCATGTATTCACTCGCATTCACGAATTTGTTCATCGGGGTCCTGATCCTCACGCTGCTGGTGCGGTTCTGGCTTGGCTCCCGGCATATCCGTCACATCCTCGTGCATCGGGCGTCGGTCCCGCCGGAATTCACTGGTCGCATTCCGTTGGCCGCCCATCAGAAAGCAGCGGATTACACGGTCGCCAAGACCAAGTACAGCCTGTTGATGCTGCTGGTCAGCTCGGCCATCCTGATCGGCTTCACGCTGCTGGGCGGACTGCAGGCCCTGTCGGTCTTCGTGTTCCGTCATACCGGCGCCGGCATGACCTATCAGCTCGCGCTGCTGGCGGCATTCACGGTGGTGTCTTCGGTGCTGGACCTGCCGTTCGATTACTACCGGCAGTTCGTGCTCGAAGCCCGCTTCGGTTTCAACAAGATGCCGCTGCGCCTGTTCTTGACAGACATGGTCAAGAACGCTGCCATCGGCGCCGCCATCGGCCTGCCGTTGGCATGGGTGGTGCTGCGATTGATGGAAAGCGCCGGCGACCTGTGGTGGCTGTATGCGTGGCTCGTGTTTTCGGGATTCCAGCTGGCCATGCTGGTGTTGTATCCGACCGTGATCGCACCGCTCTTCAACAAGTTCACGCCATTGGCCGATGAATCCTTGAAATTACGAATCGAAAATTTGATGCAACGGGTCGGCTTCGCTTCACAGGGCCTGTTCGTGATGGACGGTTCCAAGCGCAGTGCCCACGGCAATGCCTATTTTTCCGGCTTCGGCGCTGCCAAGCGGATCGTGTTCTTCGACACGCTGCTGGCACGCCTGGCGCCATCGGAAATCGAAGCCGTGCTGGCGCATGAGCTGGGACACTTCAAGCTGCGCCACATCGTCAAGCGCATCGTCATGATGTTCGGGATCTCGCTGGGATTTCTGGCATTGCTCGGCTTCCTCAAAAGCCAGACCTGGTTCTATACCGGCCTCGGCGTCGATCCGCTGATCGTCACCGCCAACGATGCGGTGGCATTGATTTTGTTCGTGCTGGTGCTGCCGGTGTTCACGTTCCTGTTTTCTCCGCTGACTTCCATCGGCTCGCGCAAGCATGAGTTTGAAGCCGATGCCTTTGCCGCTCGCCACACGCAGGCAACCGATCTGGTCTCGGCACTGGTCAAGCTGTATGAAGACAATGCCTCGACCCTGACACCGGACCCGCTGCATTCCGCCTTTTATGATTCGCATCCGCCGGCGTCGGTACGCATCAACCGCCTGCTGGCGCACGCCTGATTGCCTGCCATGCCAACTTCCTCCACATTACGCGACCGTCATTGCACGCCCCAGGTCGACGCGTTGACCACGACCGAAGCGGCCGACCTGCTCGCGGCCGTGCCGGCCTGGAAGATCGATGGCGCGCGCATCGTGCGCAGTTTCGATTTCAAGGATTACCACGCGACACTGGCCTTCGTTGATGCGATCGCGCCCGTCATCCATGCGGAAGACCACCATCCGGAGCTGGTGGTCACCTACAACCGCTGCGTGGTGAAGTTCGATACGCACAGCGTGGCAAACGGCCGGGGCGGCCTGTCGGTCAATGATTTCATCTGCGCGGCGAAGGTGGATGCGATTTCTGACCACATGCCGGACTGACCCGGATGGCCAAGCTCGCGCGTCTGCGCGTCCCCACTGCCGGCGCTGCTGCCGCGGAACGCCATCCTGATGCCGGTGTCGAGGCCACCGTCATCGCAGCTCACGGCCGGCATTATCTGGCCATCATCGGCGATGATGGCCGCCGCATCCAGTGCGTCACGCGGGGCAAGAAAAGCGACATCGCCGTCGGTGACCGCATTCACGTGCAGATGACTTCGCCGGACCAGGGCGTGATCGAATCGATCGGCGAACGCGCCACCCTGCTCTATCGTTCGGACCAGTACAAGGCAAAGCTGCTGGCGGCGAACGTGACCCAACTCTTCATCGTCGTGGCGACCGAGCCCGGCTTTTCCGACGATCTGGTCTCGCGTGCACTGGTCGCCGCCGAAGCCGCCGGGGTTCGAGCACACCTGGTGCTGAACAAGACCGACGTCACGACGCTGCTGGAGAAGACCCGCGAGCGTCTCAAGCCCTACACCGGACTTGGCTATCCGCTGCATGCAGTATCGGCCCGCGCCGCGCCGGACGACACCGTGGCCCTGCTCTCACCCATGCTGGCCGGTGAATCAACGATTTTGATCGGCCAGTCCGGCATGGGCAAATCGTCGTTGATCAACCTGCTGGTGCCGGACGCCGATATTGCCGTACGCGAGATCTCGGCGGCGCTCGATACCGGCAAGCACACCACCACCTTCACCCGCTTGTATGCGATCGATGCCGATACCAGCATCATCGATTCGCCCGGTTTCCAGGAGTTCGGCCTGTACCAGCTGAGCGAAGGCATGCTCGAACGGGCGTTCCCGGAATTCGCGCCCCTGCTCGGTCGCTGCAAGTATTACAACTGCCATCATGACAACGAGCCTGAGTGCGCAATCCGCGCTGCGGTGGCCGGCGGCACGGTTTCGCCGATGCGCCATGCGTTGTATCTGCAGCTGCGGCATGAATCGGCGCAGACCTTGTATTAACGCACGACAGGCGCACCCGGCGCGAAATCGCATAAAAAATCCCTTATAATCAAGAGCCTTTCGACCAAGCCGGCATCGATTCTTCGGCAACTGGCAGAGTTTTTCAGCATTTCCTGCCGCTGCCGTGGTTCCGCCCCACTGCCGATTCCGCACATGGCCATCAAACACTTCCTGCAGTTTTCCGATTTCACGCGCGACGAATTCGCCTACGTGATCGAGCGCGCGCGCGTCATCAAGCAGAAGTTCAAGAATTACGAGCCGTATCATCCACTGGTCGACCGCACGCTGGTCATGGTGTTCGAAAAAAATTCCACCCGTACCAGGCTTTCGTTCGAAGCCGGCATGCATCAGCTTGGCGGCGCGGCGATCTACCTCAATACCCGCGACAGCCAGCTCGGCCGCGGCGAGCCGGTGGAAGATGCCGGCCAGGTCATGTCCCGGATGTGCGACATCATCATGGTGCGCACCTTTGGCCAGGACATCATCGAACGCTTCGCCAGTCATTCGCGGGTGCCGGTCATCAACGGCCTGACCAATGAACATCATCCGTGCCAGGTGCTGGCCGACATCTTCACCTTCATCGAACATCGCGGCCCGATCACCGGCAAGACGGTGGCCTGGATCGGCGACGCCAACAACATGCTGTATTCCTGGCTGCAGGCAGCGCAGGTGCTCGATTTCCATTGCAACGTCTCGACCCCGGCCGGCTATCCGATCGCGCGCAGCCTGATTGCACCCGACAACCGGCATTTCACGCTCTTCGACAAGCCGGGCGACGCCTGCGATGGCGCGCACCTGGTCTCGACCGACGTCTGGACCAGCATGGGTTATGAAGAAGAAAACGCAGCCCGACTGGCGGCATTCGACGGCTGGATCGTCGACCAGGACAAGATGCGTCGCGCCCAGCCGGATGCGGTCTTCATGCATTGCCTGCCCGCCCATCGCGGCGAAGAGGTAAGCGCCGACGTCATCGACGGGCCGCAGTCGGTGGTCTGGGATGAAGCCGAAAACCGCCTTCACGTGCAGAAGGCGCTGCTGGAGTACCTGGTGCTTGGCCGGGTTTGACCATTCCTGTTGCATCGGCCTGAACTACCGGCCGAGCGCTGCATCGCTTGCGCGCAGCCGCCATGCCGTTCGACCGATTTTGAATCAGAAAGAATGAAAGCAACATCATGAGCGACACGAAAAAATCAGTGGACAAGGTCGTATTGGCCTACTCCGGCGGGCTCGACACGTCGGTCATCCTGAAATGGCTGCAAGATAATTACGGCTGCGAGATCGTCACCTTCACGGCTGATCTCGGTCAGGGTGAGGAACTCGAACCGGCGCGTCAAAAGGCGCTGAAGTTTGGCATCAAGCCGGAAAACATCTACATCGACGACGTGCGCGAGGAATTCGTGCGCGACTTCGTTTTCCCGATGTTTCGCGCCAATACCGTCTATGAAGGCGAATACTTGCTCGGCACCTCGATCGCCCGCCCGCTGATCGCCAAGCGCCTGATCGAGATTGCACGCGCCACCGGTGCCGACACGATCTCGCACGGCGCCACCGGCAAGGGCAACGACCAGGTGCGCTTCGAACTCGGCGCCTACGCCCTGATGCCGAACGTGAAGATCATCGCACCCTGGCGCGAGTGGGATCTGCTGTCGCGCGAAAAGCTGTTGAAATATGCGGAAGACGCTGGCATCGCGGTGGACATGAAGCACAAGAATGGTGGCGCGCCTTATTCGATGGATGCGAACCTGCTGCACATCAGCTTCGAAGGCCGGCATCTG
Organism: Herminiimonas sp.; assembly: GCA_043729515.1. Lineage (GTDB taxonomy): Bacteria > Pseudomonadota > Gammaproteobacteria > Burkholderiales > Burkholderiaceae_D > JANXSS01. The sequence continues at coordinate 21,161 of JAYTLK010000043.1, read as the reverse complement.
GAAAACCCGAGTGCCGAGGCCGAGGAAGCGATGTGGCGCTGGACGGTCAGCCCGGAAGCGGCGCCCGATGCCGCCGAATACCTGGACATCGAATACGCGCACGGCGACATCGTCGCCCTGAACGGCAAGCAGCTGTCGCCTGCGCAAGTGCTGACGGAACTGAACCGGCTGGGCGGCAAGCACGGCATCGGACGGCTCGATCTGGTCGAGAACCGCTATGTCGGCATGAAGTCGCGCGGCTGTTATGAAACACCGGGCGGGACCATCATGCTGCGCGCACATCGGGCGATCGAATCGATCACGCTGGACCGTGAAGTCGCGCATCTGAAGGACGATCTGATGCCACGCTACGCCTCGCTGATCTACAACGGCTACTGGTGGGCGCCGGAGCGGGTCGCGCTGCAGACGCTGATCGACCATACACAGCACGCTGTCAATGGCTGGGTACGCCTGAAGCTCTACAAGGGCAACGTGATCGTGGTGTCGCGCGACTCGACCACCGATTCGCTGTTCGACATGAACATCGCGACATTTGACGAAGACGGCGGCGCCTACAACCAGGCCGACGCCGGTGGCTTCATCAAGTTGAATGCCCTGCGCCTGCGCATTGCCGCCAATGCCCGCGCCAAGCGCAACGGCTGATCACGACCCGAAGGACGATCCATGAACGCACGATTCGACAATGTCTCGGTGGTCAAGCAGGCCAATGTCTATTTCGACGGCAAGTGCATTTCGCACACCGTGCTGCTGGCCGACGGCAGCCGCAAGACCATCGGCGTGATCTTCCCGTCGCTGCTGACCTTTGATACCGGTGCAGCCGAGATCATGGAACTCAATGCCGGCAAGTGCAGGATCCGCTTGCAGGGTCAGCCGGACTGGGTCACTTATGAAGGCGGGCAGCGTTTCGACGTACCGGCCAATTCACGTTTCGAGATCGAGACGATCGCGCTACTCGACTACGTCTGCCACTTCGTCTGATCCGATCCACGGCTGGCAAGATTGGCGGGGCTCCGACGGGAAGCGATTCACTCTTTTGCGGCCGGAACAGCTCAGACGATGATCGGTTCCGGCTCCAGCAACACGCCGAAGCGTGCCTGCACATCGGTCTGTATCGCCTGCGCCAGGCGGTGGATCTCGGAGCCGGTTGCGCCGCCCCGGTTCACCAGCACCAGCGCCTGGCGGTCGTGCACGCCAGCCGCACCCAACGTGCGTCCTTTCCAGCCACATTGATCGATCAGGTAACCGGCTGCCAGCTTGACGCTGCCATCAGGTTGCGGATAACCGACCAGCTGCGGCCAGCGCGCGCGCAAGGCGGCGCAGCAGGCCGCGCTCACCACCGGATTCTTGAAGAAGCTGCCGGCGTTGCCGATCACGGCCGGATCCGGCAGCTTGCTGCGGCGGATCGTGGCGACGGCAGCCGCGATTGCCCGCGCATCCGGCGCCGGCCGACCCGCGAAGGTTGCCGCCAGGTCGGCATAGCGCAGGTTGGGACGCCATGGCTGCGGCAACGCGAAATCGACATCAAGGATCACGGCGCGACCGGCCAGGGCATGCTTGAAGATGCTGTCGCGGTAGCCGAAGCCGCAGTCGGCCCCGGCAAGCTGGACGACCTCGCCGGTCTGCAGGTCGAAATAACGCAGTGAAACGATGAATTGCCCGGCTTCGGCGCCATATGCACCGATGTTCTGGATCGGTGCAGCGCCGACGCTGCCCGGAATCAGGTTCAGGTTTTCCAGACCGCCGAAGCCGTGCGCCAGTGTCCAGTCCACCAGCGCCTGCCACGATTCCCCGGCAGCGGCGCGCACCACGACGGCTCGTCGGCCAATTTCGGCATTGGCATTGGCATTGGCCTGGCCCGGCGCGCTGCCGTGCTCTTTCTCCGTCACCTCGCCGTCGTTGTCGACGCGCGTGATGCCGCGCAGTCCGACATGCAGCAACAGGCCGGGAAAATCTCCGGTCAGCAGCAGGTTGCTGCCGCCGCCCAGTACCAGCCGCGGCAGGCCGATGAGGTGCGCGTCATTGCGGATCTGGTCGAGCTGCGCGACATCCGTCAGATGCAGGTATGTCCTGGCAGTCGCCTCGATCCCGAAGGTATTGAAGGCACGTAACGAGACGGCATGTTGGATCGGCAGCGGGGTTGGCATGGCGACGCGATTATAGTCCGCCACCTCGATGCTTTGCCTAATTCACCATCTGCTTTCATAATTGCGGCAATGGCCGCCGGCCACGGCAAATCGTGAAAACGGCCTAATACTGTTTCTTTTAACCAAATTTTAAAACCACAATCAGCATCCTCAGCGATGCGTCCAGTCAAAGGAAAGTCGCCATGCCCTCGTTCGATGTCGTATCAGAAGCCAATCTCGTCGAAGTCAAGAATGCGGTCGATCAGGCCGGCAAGGAGATCGGCACCCGCTTCGATTTCAAGGGCAGTGATGCCCGCGTCGACCAGAAGGAACGCGATCTGACTGCTTATGCCGATTCCGATTTTCAGCTTGGCCAGGTGCGCGATGTGCTGACCAACAAACTGGTCAAGCGCAATGTCGACGTGCGTTTTCTCGACATCGGCAAAATCGAGAAGATCGGTGGCGACAAGGTCAAACAGGTGATCAAGATCAAGAACGGCATCGAGTCCGACGCTGCGAAGAAGATCGTGCGCATCATCAAGGACAGCAAGATGAAGGTGCAGGCCAGCATCCAGGGCGAGGCAGTGCGTGTCACTGGCGCCAAGCGTGACGACCTGCAGGCGGCGATGGCGATGCTGCGCAAGGAAGTGGCGGACCTGCCGCTAGAATTCAATAATTTTCGGGATTGAGGACATGCGCATGACGACGCTGGCTGCGTGGATTTCGTTGGTCATGCTGCTGGTCCCGGCCGGCGCGGGCGCCACCGAAATCAGCGTCGTCGGGCTCTTCCCGGGCAAGGCAGTGCTGGTCGTCGACGGCGCCGCGCCCAAGACCTACAGCGTCGGCAAGCCGGTGGTCGAGGGCGTGCGCCTGCTTGCCGCAGACGACGCCGGCGCCACGCTATCCATTCATGGCAAGCAGCAGGTCATGCCGCTGGGCGCGCATGTCAACCGCATCGTCTCGACGGCCGCCGACAGCATCACCCTGCAGGCGAATTCACAGGGGCATTACATCACCCAGGGCCAGATCAACGGTGGCAGCGTGCGCATGCTGGTCGATACGGGTGCAACATTGATTTCCCTGCCGTCGACCGAAGCCGTGCGGCTCGGCATCGATTACCGCCGCGGCCAGCCGTCCATGGTATCGACTGCAAATGGCACCGCTCCGGCATATCGGGTCAAGCTCGATTCGGTACGCATCGGATCGGTGGTGCTGAACCAGGTCGACGCCGTCGTTCAGGAGAACGGCCTGCCCTTCACCCTGCTCGGCATGTCATTTCTCAGCAGGACCGACATGAACCGCTCCGGCGACCAGCTGACGTTGACCAAGCGGTACTAGGCGCGTCCTGCCTGCCGTACGGGAAGTAAGTTCGATATCGTACAGACGGTTTTTTCGGTGCTGCCTATCCTCCGCCATGTCAATCGCATTCGATCGCCTCTCGCAGGCGTCCCGACACGGCCATTTTATCCGCAGCCACCAATGCTGCGCGATGCGCCCGCCGGCAGTTGAACATCGCGCTGCCTCATCACCCGGTAGCCTGTCACAACATCCCTCCAAAGGAATTTCCATGCAAACGACTACCGCTGCAAATGCCGACCTGTGGAAAAAAATCGCGCATGTTCGCATTGGCATGCTGACCACCATCGGCGCCGGCCATCGGCTGTCGAGCCGCCCCATGACCAGCCAGAAAGTGGACAAGGACGGCCTGCTCTGGTTCTTTACCTCCGACCAGGCGACAGTAGCGCAGGATATCGGCAATAATGCGTCGGTCAACGTTGCCTTTGCCGCACCTGACGACAGCCTGTATGTGTCCGTTTCCGGCGACGCGGTCCTGGTCAAGGACCGGTCCACCATCGAAGCGATGTGGAACCCGTTCGTGCAGGCATGGTTTCCCGGCGGACCGCAGGATCCGCACGTGGCCCTGATCAAGGTGACGATGACGGCAGCCGAATACTGGGATTCGGACAAGAGCAAAATGACGCAACTGCTCGACATGGCCAAGGCAGCGATCAGCGGCAAGCCGCCGACCGACATCGGCGAGCACAAGAAAATCGATCTCTGATCAAGGATTCCATGAGCACGCCATCGCACCAGCCGCCGTTGGTCCAGGGAGCCCGTATCGACAGAAAGGCGATCGTCGCTGCCTACGTCGGCACCTTGCTCGCCTTCAGCCTGCTCGACGCAGGCTGGCTTAGCCTGATGGCGCCGAATTTCTACCAGGACCAGGTCGGTGAGCTGCTGCTTGACTCTCCCCTGTGGGCGCCGGGCGTGGCGTTTTACCTGTTGTACGTGGTTGGCCTGCTCGTGTTCTGCATCCTTCCAGCCTGGCGCATCGGCAGCACAGGCGCCAACTGGCGCCGCGCGGCGTGGTCGGGCGCCCTGCTTGGCCTGGTCGCTTATGGTACCTATGACTTGAGCAATCTGGCCACCCTTGGCGGCTGGACGCTGCCATTGACTCTGGTCGACATGGCGTGGGGCACGTTCGCCTCGGCCGTTGCCAGCATCGTTGGCCTGCGGGCAGCTGGCATTGTTGCCCGGCGTGGCGATTAACCAACAGTCGATCGACTGATGGTTTCATCCGGCACGGGCCGCCCGGTCCTGCCAACGCTTCCTTCAAAACCTCTTCATTGCCCCGGACAGCCCTGCCTGCGCCATCCTGCACGTCCGCTTCCCGCACGCTGCTAAATAACTAAATGTATCTGCATCAAGTTTTATTTACATTTAATCTCAACTTTATATATACTAACGGTAACATTATTAGCGATTAGCGGTTTTCTCCGCGTTCGTCTTGCCATGACCCGCTTTTTCAGCTGCATTTGCGTAGCTTGAATTTTCAAATTGGATTGATGCAGTGCATTCGGGGGTTGAATTGCTATGGCATTGGACACCAGCCTCATCGCATGTACCGGAGCCTACTCCCACGCGGAATGTCTGTCTCGTTCGACGCCCCTTCTCTGGAGCCTCCTGGCATCGGAAGTCATCATGGCTAGTGCCAGTCTCGCGATTCCCGGCATGATTCTCGCCATCGCTTTCAAGCGATCTGATGGCGCCCTGCGCCGCATTTTCGTGCTGTTCTCTTTTTTCATCTTGATTGGTGGTGTGAGTCACCTGGCCAGCTTTCTCTCGCTCTGGTATCCAGTGCGCACGGCCAGCGTGTCGTTGACTGTCGCCACCGCAGTGGCGTTGGCAGCCGTCGCACTCGTCCTGTTGCGGTTCATGCCGAAGGCGCTCCAGGCGCCGAGCCGGGACGAACAGAATCGGGTCATCTCGCGGCTCGAACGGGAAATTGCCGATCGCAAGACGGCCGAAGACGCGCTGCAGTGCGCGCGCGATGAACTCGAACGACTGGTCGACGCGCGCACCGCCGAACTTGGCCGCCGCAACGAAGCATTGCAGGCCCAGGTGAGGGAGCATGACGGCGTCGCTGCCGCATTTCGCCAGTCCCAGCTGCTGCTTGACAGCGCCCGACGACTGGCGCTGTCAAGCGTCGGTTTCGACAAGCGTCGCGCCACTGCCGACCTGCTCTCGCTACTGGCCGAGAGCCACCCGTTTCCGGCCTCGGCGATGTACCGCCAGGATCGGCGCAGCAACCAGTTCATCTGCATCGCGAAGCACGGGATGCCGCAGGACGGCTTCAGCAGCTTCCAGTTTCCCGAAGGCTTGCTGGCGCATGCGGCGCAGACCGGGGAGACCCAAAATCTGCGCTGCATCGACCGGACCCTGGGTGCCGCCGCAGATGCGCCAAGCGACGTCGGCGCCCCTCTGAGCGAGATGCTGGTGGTGCCGGTGATATACCAGGGCGCCTGCCTGAGCATCCTGGTCCTGGCCGGCACCCGCCGTTTTACAGCCGCTGAACTTTCATTCGTCGACAGCCTGCGCAACCAGCTCGGCGTGGCCCAGCACAACCTGCGCCTGTATGCAGACAGCAAGCGTCTGGCAAGCGAGCTCCATACCCGCAATATCGAGATCGCGCAAAAGAACTTGCAGCTGCAGGACATCAGCCGTACCAAATCCGAGTTCGTGGCCAACATGTCGCATGAACTGCGCACGCCCTTGAATGCCGTGCTCGGATTTACCGGCACCCTGCTCATGCGCTTGCCCGGCCCCCTTACCGAGGATCAGGACAAGCAACTGCGCACGATCCAGACCAGTGCCCGGCATCTGCTGTCCCTGATCAATGACCTGCTCGATGTCGAAAAAATCGAATCCGGCAAGTTCGATATCCGTCTCGAGGAAGTGGTACTGCAGTCGGTAGTCCGGGAAGTGTTCGAGACGCTGCAGCCGCTTGCCACGCAAAAGAAGCTGGAGTTCAGGATGAGCTTGCCGAAGGTCGACATCAGGATCCAGACCGATCGCCGCGCATTGAGCCAGGTCCTGATCAACCTGCTCAACAACGCCATCAAGTTTACCGAATCCGGCCATGTGTCGTTGCAGCTGACGCGGCGCCGTGCCGGCAATCTCGGCACCGTGGCGGTCGTGGTCAGCGACACTGGCATCGGCATTCTGCCGGAGCGGCAAGGCCAGCTGTTCCAGGCGTTCACGCAGCTCGACGCCAGTTCCACCCGCAGCTTCGATGGGTCCGGCCTGGGGCTGTATCTCAGCCGGCGGCTGGCAACCCTGGTCGGCGGGCATCTCAACTGCAAGAGCGAATACGGCAAGGGAAGCGTCTTCACTCTGGCCTTACCGGTACACCTCGCATGAGCGCACGCATTCTCGTCATCGAAGACAACCCGACAAACATGGAGCTGATGCGCTACCTGCTGCAGGCATTCGGCCATACCGCCCTGGCGGCCAGCGACGGCCGCCAGGGGCTGATCTCGGCGCGCTATGAAAGGCCGGACCTGATCATCTGCGACATTCATCTGCCCAAGCTCGACGGCTTCGGCGTGGTCCGCAAGCTCAAGGATGATCCCTGCACCCAGGTCGTGCCGGTCATCGCCGTGACTGCGCAGGCAATGGTGGGCGACCGCGACAAGCTGCTCAACGCCGGTTTCGACGGCTACATCTGCAAGCCGATCGAGCCGGAATGTTTTGTCGCGCAGGTCGATGCCTACCTGCCGATCGCACTGCGTTCGCGCCGCGCCAGCCGCGCCCAAAGCGCGACCGGCAGCACGGTGCTGATGCCATCGGACATGCTTGCTGCCGTGCGCGGATGAGGCGTGACCTGTTTTTCGATTGAATGATGAGCGTTTTGTTTTTCCGATTGTTTTACCACCCCATTTTTTTTGAAAGGGCATTTCATGGCCACCATCCTCGTCGTCGATGATCACACGATCAACCGCGCCTTCCTGGTCACACTGCTCGGTTACGGCAAGCACCGGCTGCTCGAAGCCGCAGACGGCGCCGAGGGCCTGAAGCTGGTGCAATCCGAGCGGCCCGATCTGGTCATAACCGACATCCTGATGCCGAACATGGATGGCCATGAATTCGTCACCCGCATCCATGCCATCGAAGCCGTCGCTGCAACGCCGGTGATTTTTTACACTGCCGGTTATCACGAAGCCGAGGCGCGCGTGATTGCCCGTTCCTGCGGCGTCGCGCGGGTGCTGGCCAAGCCGGCCGAGCCGGAACTGATCCTGCGCACCGTCAATGACGCGCTTGGCATCAATGCGCCGATCACCGCGGTGCCGGCCCTGACGGCGCCACCGGCCGAGGGCAGCCGTTTCAGTACCATCGACGGCCAGCTCGCAGAGTACCTCGTCGAATTGGAGAGCAGCAGCAATCTGATCGCGCAGCTGGTGGCACAACCCGAATTGACCGAAGCCAATGCCGCCGATCGCGCCGCCGCACAAAAGCGCCTGGCGTCCTCGCTGACGCAACTGCAGGCAGCCAGCGTGCGCCTGACGGCGCTGGTTGAAGTCAGTCGGGAAGTCGCCGCGGAAAGCCGCCACGCGGGCGAAGCGGATGTGGCAGATCTGGTTGGGGCGACCGGCAGCGACCGGCCTGGCAAGACAGTGGTCGATGGACTGCGCATCGGATCTTCGGAAACACCGCCGGTGTCGCGCGAACGGGCGAGGTTCCAGGCACGCCTGGCCAAGGCGCTGCATTTCGCCGGCTATCCGCACGACAGCCCGACCCAGCTGGCGCGGGAATTCAATTTCCGTTTTTCAGGGCGGCCGGTCACGATCCATGCGGCGCGCAAGTGGCTGGTCGGGGAATCGATTCCCACCCAGGACAAGCTGCGCATCCTCGCGCAGTGGCTGGGCGTAACCGCGGAGTGGCTACGCTTCGGTGATGCCGACAGTACAGCCTCCGGCGGGAAGGCGCAGCGGCAAGCACCGGCTACGAATTCCGAGGAAGGCAAGCTGCTGGCCGAACTGATGGAACTGGATCCGTATCATCGCCGCCTGGCGCATGATTTCGTCAGCATGCTGGCAGCCCAGCATGCCCAGCAAAACACCGGAGCGAAAAAAACCGGTGCCAAGAGGCGAACGCTGCCGGCCAAGCTGGACTAGCTGAACTAGCTGGACTAGCTCCGCCAGCGCTGCAAGGCGCTGGCAATGCAGCGCAACCTTTCAGGCACGTCTCAGCCACGCCGGCGGCGCACGCCTGCAGCCAGGCCATCGAGCACGCCGATGCTGTCTTCCCAGCTGATGCAGCCATCGGTGACCGACTGTCCGTAGGCCAGGGTCTGGCCTTCGACCAGATCCTGGCGCCCCGCCACCAGGTGCGACTCGACCATCACGCCGACAATCCGGCGGTCGCCATTTCCGACCTGGTCCGCAATGTCGGCGCAGACCGGTATCTGGTTTTCCGGGTTTTTCGAACTGTTCGCATGAGAAGCATCGATCATCAGCCGCGGACCCAGGCCACTCGCTTCGATCGCCTTGCAGGCGGCATCGACGCTGGCGGCATCATAGTTCGGTGCCTTGCCGCCACGCAGGATGATGTGGCAATCCTCGTTGCCGTTGGTCGACACGATGGCAGAATGCCCACCTTTCGTCACCGACAGGAAATGATGCGGTTGTGACGCTGCCTTGATCGCATCGACCGCGATCTTGATGTTGCCGTCGGTACCGTTCTTGAAGCCGACCGGGCATGACAGGCCGGACGCCAGTTCACGATGCACCTGCGACTCGGTGGTACGGGCACCGATCGCGCCCCAGCTGATCAGGTCGGCGATGTATTGCGGGCTGATGACATCGAGGAATTCGGTGCCGGCAGGCAGGCCGAGTTCATTGATGTTCAGCAGCAGTTCGCGTGCGGTGCGCAGACCATCGTTGATGCGGAAACTGTTGTCCAGATACGGATCGTTGATCAACCCTTTCCAGCCAACGGTGGTGCGGGGTTTTTCGAAATACACCCGCATGACGATCTCGAGATCGGCCGCCAAGCGCGTGCGTTGGGCAGCCAGGCGATGTGCATATTCCATCGCGGCCTTGGTGTCGTGGATCGAGCAGGGACCGATGACCACCAGCAGCCGGTCATCTTCTCCGTGCAGGATGCGATGCAGCGCCGCGCGCGATTTGCCGGCTGTCTCGGCGGCGATTTCGGAACAACCGAACTCGCGGATCAGGTGCGAGGGTGGAATCAGTTCCTTCAGTTCGCGAATGCGCAAATCGTCGGTGCGTAACATGCTGTTCTCCAGGCAAAAGTTAATTCGGCAAATAAAAAAACCGCCTGTCTGGCGGTTTTTGAGAAATTCGGTAGTGTCGTCAACCTGCTTCTACGTCACCCATCCGTCTTTCCGCCGCCGCCGGGCTGGAAAAACCGAAGCTAAAGTAAAAGAAAAATTGGCTGATGTGCATGGTGCAGGAACAGTGGTGATCAATGCGTGAATCAGAGGGTAAGCAGGCGACCGGGCCCAGAATCCGCCGGGCAAATCAATCGGTGCCTGACTCCTGACAATCTGCCAGGCAACCCATTCTTGGACCCATTTTGCAGCCCGACAATTCAATATTGCAATAAATTGCCACCTTCTGCAACTCCAGGCCGCCATTATGCTGCATTTGCGCACGCGCGCAACATTCCATTCGTTCAGGCAGTGCCACCCACGGTGACGCCATCAATGCGCAGGGTCGGCTGGCCAACGCCCACCGGCACGCTCTGGCCTTCCTTGCCGCAGACACCGACGCCGGAATCCAGGCGCATGTCGTTGCCGATCATCGAGACCCGGTTGAGCACTTCCGGCCCATTGCCGATCAGGGTGGCGCCCTTGACCGGATAAGTTACCTTGCCGTCTTCGATCATGTAGGCCTCGCTGGCTGAAAACACGAACTTGCCGTTGGTGATGTCGACCTGGCCGCCACCGAAGTTCACGGCATACAGGCCATTCTTGACCGACGCCAGGATCTCGGCCGGGTCGCGATCCCCGGCCAGCATGTAGGTGTTGGTCATGCGCGGCATCGGCAGGTGGGCGAAGGATTCACGGCGCGCATTGCCGGTGACCGGCATCTTCATCAGGCGCGCATTCATCGTGTCCTGGATATAACCCTTCAGGATGCCGTCCTCGATCAGGGTCGTGCACTGGGTCGGATTGCCTTCGTCGTCGATGTTGAGCGACCCGCGGCGGTCGGCGATGGTGCCGTCGTCGACCACCGTCACGCCTTTTGCGGCGACCCGCTCGCCGATGCGGCCGGAAAACGTGCTCGACCCCTTGCGGTTGAAGTCACCTTCGAGGCCATGGCCAATTGCTTCATGCAGCAGGATGCCGGGCCAGCCCGGCGCCAACACTACCGTCATCGGTCCGGCCGGTGCCGGGCGGGCTTCCAGGTTGACGAGCGCCGAGGCGACGGCATCGCCGGCATATTTTTCCAGGATCGCCTCGTCGAAATAATCATAGCCGAAGCGCCCGCCGCCGCCTGACGAACCCATCTCGCGCCGGCCGTTCTGTTCGGCGATGACGGTCACCGAGAGCCGCACCAGCGGCCGGATGTCGGCGGCGATCACGCCGTCGCTACGCACCACCAGCACCACATCGTATTCGCCGGCCAGCCCCGCCATCACTTGCACGACACGCGGATCTTTCTTGCGGGCGATGCGCTCGACGCGCTCGAGCAGCTTGACCTTGGCGGTGGCGTCGAGCGAGGCCAGCGGATCGTTCGGCAGATACAGCGAACGGCCACCGGCGGGCGCCACCCGGGCTGCGACCTTGATCTTGCCGGCGCCCTGGCGCGCGATGGTGCGCGTGGCGGCAGCCGCTTCCAGCAAGGCCCGCTCGGAGATCTCATCCGAATAGGAAAACGCCGTCTTGTCGCCCGACACGGCCCGCACGCCGACGCCCTGGTCGATCGAGAAGCTGCCGGTCTTGACGATGCCTTCCTCCAGGCTCCAGCCTTCGCTTTTGGTGAACTGAAAATACATGTCGGCGTAATCGACGCGGTGGGAAAACATCGTGCCCAGCGCCGACAGCAGCTTGCCTTCGTCCAGGCCATACGGCGTGAGCAAAATGTCGCGGGCAGCCGATAGCGTGCGCAGGTTGGGTTCGAAAGCAATCATGACGGGCTCGCTATGCAGAATATGGCGGGGTGTTTTTCAGACGCCGTGGTCTTCGATTGTAGAGCATCTGCACGGGCGCGGCTTCATAGTCGCCGATGCTGCAATGCCGGGAGGTCCAGGCGTACCGTGGCAAGACGCTGCCGATCGATATCACCGACCACCACGCCTTCGCCTTCCGCCAGCACCGACACGACCTCGCCCCAGGGATCAATCAGCATGCTGTGGCCCCAGGTCCGCCTGCCGCTCGGATGGGTGCCGCCCTGTGCGGCTGCCAGCACGTAGCACTGGTTTTCGATTGCACGCGCGCGGAGCAGGATTTCCCAATGCGCCTGTCCTGTAGTGTAGGTAAACGCCGATGGCACGACGATCAGGCTGCACGCGCCCAGCGCCCGGTAGAGCTCCGGAAACCGCAGGTCGTAACAGACCGAGAGACCGACCCGGCCCACCGGTGTCTCCACGGCTTGCGGTTCAGAGCCCGGCACGATGGTGCGTGATTCGTCGTAATCTTCCGCGCCGCGCCGGAAGCTGAACAAGTGGATCTTGTCGTAGCGCGCCGCCCGGGTGCCATCGGGCCGGTACACCAGCAATGTATTGAGCACCCGGCCGGCCTGCGGGCTAGCCAGTGGCAACGTGCCGCCGATCAGCCAGATGCCATGACGGGCAGCCATTGCCGCCATTGCTTCCTGGATCGGGCCGACGCCGGCTTGCTCGGCATGCGCCAGCTTGTCTCGCTCGTGCAAACCGAGCAGCGGCCAGTATTCGGGCAGCGACACCAGTTGCGCGCCTTGCGCGGCGGCCTGTGCCACCAGGCGTTCGGCGGTGGCGATGTTTTCTGCGGGATGCGGGGTCGATACCATCTGCACTGCCGCGACCTTTGCGCCGGTGTCACCGGCGCCGGCAGCGCTACTGGTGCCGTCCATGCCATCTGCGTTCATGCGACGTTTTCCATGGCGACCTTTTCGTGTTGACCGTTCATCATCAGCCTGCGCCGGCTGCCTGCGGCGCCGGTGCAGCAGGTGCGCCATTGCCTTTGCGGTCCACCTTGACCACCTGCGGCGCCGTCCACGGTCCGCTGATGCGATATTCGAAGGTGAAGGCCCGCATCAACGGATCACGCAGGAACAGCTGCGCGAGAAACGATCCCAGCCCGATCACCGGATTGACCGCGAGCGCGTACACCACAGACGCCGTGCCGACATTGATCTCCGGTATCACGGCCACATGCAGATTCTGCGTCTCGCGGGCGATGTCGGCGCTGCCGTCCATCAAGACCGTGGCATTCACGCTGCGCATCTTGAAGTTGTCGGTACGGGCCGCGCCCTGAGCGATCGCGACGCTGCCGGTGATGCCGTCGAAGGCGAATCCTTCGGAGAACACATCCCGAAAATCCAGCGTCAGGCGACGTGGCAGCGATTGCAGGCTCAGCACACCCAACAACTTGGCCGCACCTGGCTCGACCTTCAGGAATTGCCCGGCAGCGAGGTCGATGCGCAGCTGCCCGCCCAGGCTTGGAACGTCCAGTGAAAACGGCAGGCCGTTCCAGGTGACATCGCCTTCCATGTTGCCCTTGCCGCCCTTGAGCACGTTCGGAAAACCGAAGCGCTCCAGCAGCTTGCCGGCATTGACGATCTCGAGCCGGTAGGACAGGCTGGTCAGGCTCTCCCCGCTGGCGGGCCGGCTCCAGCTGCCGGTTGCCTTCAATTCGGCGTCTGCATTGGTCAGCAACAGCTTGTTGATCCGCCATTCGCGTGCGCCACTTGACCGGCCGTTGCTGGCAGCCAGCTCGACCCGGCCCATTTTCTTGCCGAACAGTTCGAAGTTCTCCGCGACGATGTCGAGCGCCGGAATTTGCGTGGTCGTGTTCTTGCCTTCCAGGATATCGGTCACGTCGGAGGCAGCTGTCTTCGGAATGATCAGCGAGGTCAGCCGGGCCGTCACCTTGCCCAGTCCCTGGCCCGAGCGCGACTGATTCCAGGTGACGTAACCGGAGGCCTGCGCCGCGTCGATGTTGGCCTGCCAGACGTCCTTGTCGTGCGAGACGCCGACCACCACGTTATCGAGCTTCTTGCCGGCGACGATCAGTTCGGTCGCCCGCGCCGCCAGTACTTCCGGCTCAAGATATTGCGCCAGCGCCGACTGTTCGGAGGTGCCTGCCTGCGCCGTCGCCCCAGGCACCCCAGCCCCTGCAGCGGCGTCGGTCATGCCCTCCCCGCCGCCTGCTGAAGGCCGGGCGGCGCCAGTGATGCTGCCGATCAAATTGCGCCAGGCGTCGACGTTCAGGGCCCGCAGGCTGACGTTTGCCGATACACCGCTGTCGGGCATCGGCGCCGGCTCGTTGACGCCGATCCCGCCCCGAACCACCCGCCACGACGCATTTTTTTCCAGCGACTTCTGGCGTTGATACCGCGCCGCCAGCGCGGTCCCGAGCGACACCCGGATCTCGTCGCGCAGGCCGGCGCTGTCGTCACCGGGTGCGCCTGCCAGATCGAACTTGAAGGGCAACACCTCGTTGGCGGATTTGCGCAGCGGCGCCGGCAAGTCGAGAGCGATGCCCTGCAGGCTGGACTCGACCTGGATCTCGAGGCGTTTGCGGCGTACCGCAATCGTGGCTGCATACCGGCTGCTGCCGGTGACATGATCTGCCAGGCGCTGGATGGCTGCAGCGGGATAGGTGCGACGCACACCCTCAGAACTGACACTTCCGTCGGCCTTGATGACGATCGCGCCGTCACGTTGGGTACCGCCGGATGCAGTGACCGGGCCGCCGATGAAGACCGCTTTCATGCCATTCAGAGTGACGCCCTTTTCGGTGAATTCCAGCTTGCCGCTTGTCTGGAACAGGGTCGGGATGACCGGTTGCAAGCTCAAATCGTTGCCGCTCAGTTGCAGGCTGCCCTGCACCCGGCTGTCGGTCAGATGTGCCAGCGGCAGTTGCATCTTCAATGCCAGCACCGCATTGCCGGTGGCGCGCGTCTCTTCCGTGAAGCGGCCGATCCAGTCGACCACCGGGCTGTCATTGACGAAGCCGACCAGGTCCTGCAAGGCGCCGCTGGCAATGCCGTCGACGGCAAGCTGCTTGTCGGCGGTGAGCAAATCGGGCAGCACGACCTTGACGCCGGCCAGACCGACACCGTGGATGCGTGCGCTGCTGGCATCGATCTCCATGCGGCCGCGATCGAAGACGATGCTGCCTTGGAGCGCCTCGATCAGTGGCCAGAGCGGCGACTTGCCGTCTTTCGTCAGCCTGCCCGGTGCGACATCGAGCTTGCCGTTGTCGATTCGACCGGCGACCCGGAACTGGGTGCCGTTGCCGTTGTTGCTGCCGGTGATGCCGGTGCTGCCGGTGCTGCCACCAGCGCCGGCACCGCCCGGTGCCACCGCCGCATGGAACGGAAAATTCGCCAGGTCACCCTTGAGCCGCATGGTGCCGTTTTGCAGCATGCCGCCCAGCAGTGCGCCATTGAGCCAGGTGCGCAGGCTTTCCGGTGTCGCCAGCGGCAGGTAGGTGTCGATCTTTGCGATCTCGAGGCCACCGAACTCGCCGCTGATGTCGATCATGCCGAGCGGCTTGCCACGCGGTGCATCGAGCGGCATCAGATGCTGGCCCGACAAACTGGCGTGCAGCTCCTTGCGATTGAAACGCAGGCTGGCGATTTTCAGCAGCAACTGGTCCTGTGGCTGGAATGCCCAGCTGGCCTGCATGTCGAAACGGTCGAAGCCGATCAGGGGTTCGGCGAAGTAGCCCGGCAGCTGCAGCTGCAGATCGGTCGATGCGAGCGTGAAGGCGCCGCCGCGATCATTTGCGTCGACACTGCCGGTCAGGTTGTCGAAACCGGGAATTGCCGGCACGGCTGCATGCGCAGGGCTGCCCGCGCTGCGTGGACGCGATGGACGCGCTGCCTGTGGTTGCAGTGCCAGGTTGCTGAAACGGCCCTTGAGAGCATAGCTGACGAAATCCGGGTAGGCGCCTTGCCATTGGCCGGTGAAATCCTGCAGCACGCCGCGGGGTGAGAAGTCGCGCAGCATGCGCCGCTGCGACGCTGCCAGCGGTAGTCGCTCGGCGACGCTGGCCAGGGTACGCAGATCGAGCAGGCTGGCAGAGAAACTGGTCTGCTCCGGCTTGCCATCCCGGGCCGGCGTGAATTTTTCGCTGATCGTGGTCGGCGGCAGACGCAGGCCGTCGCGGGTCTGCATCGAAAACCCCGTGATCGCGATGGTGTGGCCGACGCCGGCGAAGCGGCCCAATCCGCCTGGCGCGGCACCCGTCGCAGGCGCGATCGCAGGCGAGGCGGGTTGTGGCCGAAGCATTTCTGGCACTGCCGACACCGGCCCCATGAACATCGTCCTTGGAAGAATTTCCTCCTGAATCGATATCCGGCCGTCGGCAGTCAGAAGTTCCAGCGGCGGCAGATCCGGCCCCAGTCGGGCGCTGACGTCGGCCAGGTGCAGGTCGGCGGTGAAGTCAGCGATTTTTTCACGGTCGAAGAAAAGCCAGGAGCGGACCGCGCCACTGCCGGCCGACAGCGTGATCGGATAATCAAGGTAGGCGCTCCACGCGGCCAATGCCGGGCTACGGACATCGGCATAGAGCGTGCCGGTCCATTGCGACACATCGGATATCTTTCGGGAGAAGCGCGGATGGTGAAACATTCCGCGCACGTCGAGCGGCGCAGCCAGCGCAGCCGGCGGCGTCGCCGTCAGGGCGAAGGCATGCTCCTGCCAGATGTTCTCCAGCCGGAAATCGACCTTTTCCAGCACCAGCGGCGCGGCGGCGCGGGTTGCATCGGTCCAGCGAACCCGTCCGTCATGAATCACGATCCTGTGTTGCGACAGCATCCAGTCCGCGCCACGGCCGTCGCCGCCGGCCTTGGTATCGATCGCAATGCCGGCGACAGACAGGCGCCCGGCCGCATCCCGTCGGATGTCCACGTCAGGCCGATCGAGTTCAAGCGCATCGAGCCGCAGTTCGCCCAGCACCACCGACCACCAGGAAAGCGCGGCGGTCACTTTCGGCAAGCGCAGTGCCGCCCGCCCGGCATCGTCGTGCAGAACCACTTCGCTGAGCCCCAGGCGTGGCGTGAAGCGCGACCAGGCCACATCTATGCGGGAGATCGTCACCGGCCGGCCGACCGCTTTCGACGCCATCTGCTCGATCTGCGGCTTGTAGTGGTCGACATTGGGCAGCACGCCGTAACGCAGCGCCAGGAACAGGCCACAAAAGACGAAATAGGCCACCACGACACACTTCCCCGCCA
This sequence comes from Herminiimonas sp., assembly GCA_043729515.1. Taxonomy (GTDB): domain Bacteria; phylum Pseudomonadota; class Gammaproteobacteria; order Burkholderiales; family Burkholderiaceae_D; genus JANXSS01. Next base: position 4,345 of record JAYTLK010000043.1, on the reverse strand, counting down.
GGCCCAGCAATGCCCAGATACCGGCATGCGCCAGGCGAAACCCGCCGAGCGCGGTGCGGGCGCATGCGGGGAAGAAACCGGCGCGCAGATTGGAATCCGGAGCGACGGCAGGCCCGGAGGTCGATTCAACTGGGGCGCCGGATGGCCTTTGAGAACGATTGGTCGACATCAAGGGAAAAAGGTAAAAGCAGGCCCGGCAGGCGTGGAAGGCGAATCAGATCCCGCCGCCGCACTATCACGCCCGGCAGGACAGGCTGTATAGTCGCATGAAACCTTGCACCGTTGGTACCCGCAACCGACCACCCCGCGGCGCCGACTGCCGAGCCCCACATGACACCTTCCCTCCTCCCGGCCGACCAGGCGTCGCGTTTCTACCGCCGCTGGACCGAGGCAGCCGATGGCCGAACCGCGGCCATCGACCGACTCGCCGGCCAGCCACTGACCGTTGAGATGCTTGGCCAATTGCTGCAGCAACATCTCGACACCGGCTTGCCCCTGCCGCGGGCGATGCGCCGCTTGCGCAATCTGGTGCTGGCGTCGCTGATCCGGCGCGATCTCGCGGGCCAGGCCGATCTGGCCGAGGTGGTCGACGGCATGACCCGGTTTGCCGATTTTGCGATCACCATGCATCTCGCGGCTGCACAGGCCGAGCTCGAGGCGCTGCACGGCGTGCCGGTCGGCGAGGAATCCGGTCGGCCGCAGCAGATGATCGTGATCGGGATGGGCAAGCTCGGTGGCGGCGAACTGAACGTGTCGTCGGACATCGACCTGATCTTCCTGTATCCGGAAGAAGGCGACACCCGAATCACGCAACCGCCGCAGAAAAGCCTGTCGAACCATGAATTTTTCGTGCGGGTCGGCAAACGGCTGATCGCTGCTCTGTCCGACATCACCGAAGATGGCTTCACCTTCCGGGTCGACATGGCGCTGCGGCCGAATGGGGTCTCGGGCCCGCTGGCCGCCTGCTTCAACATGCTGGAGGAATATCTGATCGTCCAGGGCCGCGAGTGGGAGCGCTATGCCTGGGTCAAGGCACGCGCGATCACTGGCGCGCCTGAGGATCTCGGCCTGCTGGACGCGATCGTGCGGCCGTTCGTCTACCGGCGCTACTTCGATTTCGGCGCCATCGATGCGATCCGCACCATGCACGGCCAGATCCGGGCCGAGGTGATCCGCCAGGAAACCCGGCATCCCGAGCGCAGCCACAACGTCAAGCTCGGCCGCGGCGGCATTCGCGAGATCGAATTCATCGCCCAGGTCTTCCAGCTGATCCGCGGCGGGCGCGACGCCAGCCTGCGTACCCGCTCGACCCGCGACACCCTGCGCCTGCTGGCCGACAAGCGCCTGCTGGCACCCGAGATCGTGCTGTCTCTCGAACACGCCTATGCCTTCCTGCGCAACCTCGAACACCGTCTGCAATATCGCGACGACGCCCAGACCCACGTGCTGCCCGCCTCAGAAGAGGACCGTCTGGCAGTGGCCGGCATGATGGGCATGGGCGACACCGCGACGCTGATGGCGACGCTGCAACAACATCGGCAACTGGTGGCGATGCAGTTCGATGCAATCTTCAGCGATCGCCAGGCAGGGCGCGGCAGCGCGGTCGACCAGGACGGCGGCGGGAGCGCCATTGGTGCCGGTGACGGTGCCAAACCATCAGGCAACGACCAAGCAGCGTTGACGGTGATGCTGTGCGAGACCGACAATCTGGAGACGATCGTCGCCCGCCTCGGCGCAGTCGGTTTCGACGCACCCCAGGATGCCGCCGCGCTGCTGATGCCGACACTGCAATCGGGCCGCATGCAGTCATTGCCCGAGACCAGCCGGCGCAAGTTACTGGCGTTGATCGGTGCCAGCCTGCCACTGATCGGCAACGGCGTGGACAATCGCACCGTTACCTTCGGCCGTATCCTGGCATTCTTCGAAGCGATCGCCCGCCGCGCCGCCTATCTGGCCCTGCTGACGGAATTTCCGCATGCCCTGGAGCGCGTGATCCGCATGATGAGCGCCAGCGACTGGGCGGCGCAGTACCTCACGCGCCATCCGCTGCTGCTCGATGAATTGCTCGACGACCGTACCCTGCACAGCCCGCCGAACTGGGAGGCTTTCGCGGCCGAATGCGTCGAGCAACTGGGCGCTGCCGCAGGCGACACCGAACGCCAGCTCGACGTCTTGCGGGAACTGCATCATGCGCAGCAGCTGCGCCTGCTGGCACAGGATCTGGAAGGCATGGTCACGGTCGAACAACTGGCGGACAACCTGTCGCAGCTGGCCGACATCCTGGTGGCGCAGACCCTGCAGGCAATCTGGCTGACGCTGCCGAACCGGTATCTGCCGGCGCCGCGTTTCGCAGCGATTGCCTACGGCAAGCTGGGCGGCAAGGAACTCGGCTATGCCTCCGACCTCGACCTGGTGTTTCTATACGAAGATGATGATCCTGAGGCACCTGCGCTCTATGCCCGCCTGGCCCAGCGCTTCATCACCTGGATGACCAGCCACACTGCCGCCGGCATCCTGTTCGACATCGATATCGCACTGCGTCCGGACGGCGCCAGCGGCTTGCTGGTGACGAGCGTGGGAGCCTTCGAAAAATACCAGATGCGCTCGGCATGGGAATGGGAGCATCAGGCGTTGACCCGCGCGCGCTTTTGCGCCGGCGACGCCGCCGTCGGCGCGCGTTTCGAAGCGATCCGCATCGAGGTGTTGCGGCGCGAGCGCGACCTGGCGCAATTGAAACGGGATGTCCAGGAAATGCGGCGCAAGCTGCATGTCGCCCATCCGAACCGCACCGCCTTGTTCGACCTGAAGCATGACAATGGCGGCATGATCGACATCGAATTCATCGTGCAGTACCTGGTGCTGGCGCATGCAGCGCAGCATCCGCAACTGAGCGACGACATCGGCAACATCGGCCTGCTTGGATCATGCGGCCGGCTCGGATTGATCGATCCCGAGGCGGCTTTGCAAGTCGCCGATGCCTACCGCATCTTTCGCAAGCTGCAGCACCTGGCGCGACTGCAAGGCCAGGAGCGGGCGCGGATCGATGTCGGTCGCATCACGCGCGAGGTCGGCGCGGTGATCGCACTGTGGAGCGTGGTGTTTGCGAACGGTTGAATCAGCGAGGCTCCAGTTGTCCTCATGAAAAAACCCCAAAGCCGACATCCGGATCTGGGGTTCGATTCAGCGCGGCGCCGCCTTCACGACCGCGCTTTTCAACAGTGCTTCTGCTACGGCTTCACTTCGAGACCACGCGCACCATTTCCAGGCACTTGTTCGAGTAACCCCACTCGTTGTCGTACCACGCGATGACCTTGATGAACGTGCCGTCAAGCGCAATCGACGCATCGGCATCGAAGATCGAGGTCCGCGTGTCACCGCGAAAGTCGGTGGCCACGACCTTGTCTTCCGTGTAGCCCAGCACGCCCTTCAACGCGCCTTCGCTTTGCGCTTTCATTTCCGCGCAGATTTCCTTCAGCGTCGCTTCCCGATTCAATTCGCAGGTCAGGTCAACCACCGACACGTCGGAGGTCGGTACCCGGAAGGACATGCCGGTCAGCTTCTTGTTCAGCTCGGGGATCACGACGCCGACCGCCTTGGCCGCGCCGGTGCTCGACGGGATGATGTTTTCCAGGATGCCGCGGCCGCCGCGCCAGTCCTTGTTGCTGGGGCCGTCGACCGTCTTTTGCGTCGCCGTGGCGGCGTGCACCGTGGTCATCAGGCCGCGCTTGATGCCCCACTTGTCGTTCAACACCTTGGCAATCGGCGCCAGGCAGTTGGTGGTGCAGGAGGCGTTGGAGATGATGGCTTCGCCTTTGTACGTCTTGTCATTGACGCCGAAGACGAACATCGGTGTGTCGTCCTTGGACGGCGCGGAGAAGATGACTTTTTTCGCGCCGGCTGCGAGATGTTTTTCGCCGGAGGCTTTATCCAGGAACAGGCCGGTCGACTCGAGCACCACGTCGGCGCCGATGTCGCCCCACTTCAGGTTGGCGGGATCGCGCTCCTGCGTCAGGCGGATCTTCTTGCCATTGACGATGAGCGTGTTGCCATCGACCGAAATCTCGCCGTCGAAGCGGCCATGTACCGAATCGTACTGCAGCATGTAGGCCAGGTAGTGCGGCTCCAGCAGGTCGTTGATGCCGACGATTTCAATGTCGCCGAAGCTCTTGATGGCTGCGCGGAATACGTTGCGGCCAATGCGGCCAAAGCCGTTGATGCCAAGTTTGATCGCCATTTCTGCATGCTCCTCGAAGGGTAAATCTGTGACCGCGGTCGGTGCCGACGACGGCAGGGATTGAAAAACGGGAATGGAAAGTGCAGTTCGTGCCTAGGATCTCAGGCCAGC
>JAYTLK010000042.1:0-3879 GCA_043729515.1 Herminiimonas sp. | reverse complement strand
CCGCCCGGTCGTGTAGCGTGCGGATAGTCGATCAATGCAGGAAAACCGCCCGGATGTGGTCGGAAACGACCGAATGCAAGGGCCACGGCGAGCGAATTGAAGGCAAGCGAAACAGCAGCCCGTTGAAAGCGAAGAAATTGCCCATCATGCATAATGGCGTTTGGTGTGCTGCACAAATTTTCCAAGAGTCACGCGTCTTTTTCTGTCGGGAGCAATGAATGTCGGAAGTAACCAAAAAAAGGCCTGAGTTCCGCAATATCCACATCATGCAGCTGGCTAATTATCGCCTGCCGCTGGCTGGCTTGATTTCGATATTGCACCGCATCAGCGGCGCCTTGTTGTTCTTGATGCTGCCCCTGGTGTTGTATCTGCTCGATCAAAGCCTGCTGTCCGAAAATACCTTTGCCAGCATGCGCGGTTTTGCTTCCCACTGGTTCGTCAAGCTGATCATCCTCGCTCTGTCGTGGGCCTTTTTGCACCATTTTTTTGCCGGCATCCGGCATCTCGGCATGGATACCCACTTTGGCCTTGAAAAGCAGTCGGCACGCCACAGCTCAGTCGTGGTGCTGGCGGTGAGCCTTTTTCTGACCGCGCTCATCGCCCTGAAATTGCTTGGAGTATTTTAAGATGCCAAAAAATAACATTGGTCCGAATCGCCTGGCGGTCGGCGCGCATTATGGCCTCAAGGACTGGATGGCGCAGCGGGCAACAGCGGTCGTGATGGCGATCTACACCATCATCCTGCTGGTAGCATTTTTCGGCGCCAGTGAATTCAGTTACGAGGGCTGGGCAGGCTTGTTTGCCCGCCAGTGGTTCAAGATTGCGACTTTCGTCACGCTGGTCGGCCTGTTTTATCACGCCTGGGTCGGCATGCGCGACATCTGGATGGACTATGTCAAGCCGGTATCGATCCGCTTGACTTGTCAGATCGCCACTATGTTGTGGTTGATCGGCTGTGCCGGCTGGGCGGCACAAATATTATGGAGAGGCTAATCGTGGCTTCCATCAAATCCACCATTCCTTCCCGCCGTTTCGACGCCGTCATCATCGGCGCCGGTGGATCCGGCATGCGGGCATCCCTGCAGCTGGCCGAAGCTGGACTGAATGTGGCTGTATTGTCAAAAGTGTTTCCGACGCGCTCGCATACGGTCGCCGCACAAGGCGGCATCGGCGCGTCGCTGGGTAACATGTCGGAAGATAACTGGTACTGGCACATGTTCGATACCGTCAAGGGATCGGATTATCTGGGCGACCAGGACGCCATTGAATTCATGTGCCGCGAGGCGCCGAAAGTGGTGTACGAACTCGAGCACTTCGGCATGCCCTTCGACCGCAATCCCGATGGCACGATCTATCAGCGTCCATTCGGCGGCCATACGGCAAATTTTGGCGAAAAGCCGGTGCAGCGCGCTTGCGCCGCCGCCGATCGTACCGGCCACGCATTGCTGCATACGCTCTATCAGCGTAACGTGCGCGCCAAGACGCATTTTTTCGTTGAATGGATGGCGATCGATCTGATGCGCGATGCCGAGGGGGATGTCATCGGCGTGGTCGCACTGGAGATGGAAACCGGTGAAGTCATGATGCTGGAGGCAAAGACGACGGTGCTGGCCACCGGTGGCGCTGGCCGCATCTGGGCCGCCTCCACCAATGCCTTCATCAATACCGGCGACGGCATGGGCATGGCGGCACGTGCCGGCCTGCCACTGGAAGACATGGAATTCTGGCAGTTCCATCCGACCGGCGTGGCCGGCGCTGGCGTGCTGATCACCGAAGGCGTGCGCGGCGAGGGCGGCATCCTGGTCAACAGCGAGGGCGAGCGTTTCATGGAGCGTTACGCGCCGACCTTGAAGGACCTGGCGCCACGGGACTTCGTCTCACGGTCGATGGATCAGGAAATCAAGGAAGGTCGTGGCTGTGGTCCGAACAAGGACTATGTGCTGCTGGACCTGCGCCACATCGGCGCCGAGACGATTCAGAAACGGCTGCCATCAATTCTGGAGATCGCCCACAAGTTCGCCAATGTGGACGCGACCCGCGAGCCGATTCCGGTGGTGCCGACGATCCATTATCAAATGGGCGGCATCCCGACCAACATCCATGGCCAGGTGGTCGCACCGAAGAACGGCAATCCGAACGAGGTGGTCAATGGCCTGTATGCCATCGGCGAATGTGCATGCGTCTCGGTACACGGCGCCAACCGGCTTGGCACCAATTCGCTGCTGGATCTGCTGGTGTTCGGCCGGGCGGCAGGCAACCATATCGTCGAGAGCGGTCTCAAGAAACGCGAGAACAAGCCGCTGCCGGCCGATGCCGCCGATCTGGCGCTGTCACGCCTGGCGCACATGGAAAACTGCACCGGCGGCGAGCGGGTGCAGGACGTGGCCAATGACATCCGCGCGACGATGCAGCATTTTTGCGGCGTCTTCCGAACCGACGAATTGCTGCAGGGAGGCTATCGCAAGATCATGGAACTCGACGAGCGACGCAAGCATGTGTCCTTCAAGGACAAGTCGAAGGTGTTCAACACGGCGCGCATCGAAGCACTCGAACTCGATAATCTGATTGAAACCGCGAAAGCCACCATCACCTCTGCTGCTGCACGCAAGGAATCGCGCGGCGCCCATGCCCATCGCGATCACGAGAAGCGCGACGACGTGAACTGGATGAAGCATTCGCTGTTTTATTCGGAAGGCAACCGGCTCGACTACAAGCCGGTGAATCTGAAGCCGCTGACCGTCGAGACGTTTCAGCCGAAAGCCCGGACGTTCTGACTTCTTCTGAATTGTTGGGGACAGCGTGCCGTTCGCTCACTCTGTCCTGCAAAGGAAAAATATGCCCCGCACCGTGAAATTCCAGATCTACCGCTACGATCCAGACAAGGATGCCAAGCCGTACATGCAGGACCTGTCGGTCGAGTTGAAGGATACCGACAAGATGTTGCTCGATGCATTACAGCGCATCAAGGCCGATGTCGATGATTCGCTGGCGTTGCGCCGCTCATGCCGCGAAGGTGTCTGCGGCTCGGACGCCATGAACATCAACGGCAAGAATGGCCTGGCTTGCACCACCAACCTGAATGAACTCAAGCAGCCGATCGTCTTGCGCCCATTGCCGGGACTGCCGGTGGTGCGCGACCTGATCGTCGACATGACGCAGTTCTTCAAGCAATACAACTCGATCAAGCCATATCTCATCAACGACTCGATCCCGCCGGAAAAGGAGCGCCTGCAGTCGCCGGCCGAACGCGAGGAACTCGATGGTCTCTACGAGTGCATCCTGTGCGCCTGCTGCTCGACATCCTGCCCGTCGTTCTGGTGGAATCCGGACAAGTTCGTCGGTCCTGCCGGCCTGTTGCAAGCCTATCGTTTCCTGGCCGACAGCCGTGACGAGGCAACCGCCGAGCGGCTCGACAACCTCGAGGATCCGTATCGACTGTTCCGTTGCCATACCATCATGAACTGCGTCGATGTCTGCCCGAAAGGTCTCAATCCGAGCCGTGCGATCGGCAAGATCAAGGACCTGATGGTGCGTCGGACGGTTTGAGATGGCGCATCAGGCCGATCCGATCAAGCGGGCGCGTCTGCGCTGGCGCAGCCGGCGGGGCTTGCTCGAAAACGATCTGCTGGTCACCCGCTTCCTTGACCAGCATGAAACCGCGCTGACAGACGATGATGTCGACGCTTTCTCCCGTCTGATGGATCTGGGAGACAACGACCTGCTGGGCTTGCTGCTTTCCCGCAGCGAGCCGGCAGGCGATGTCGATCTGCCGCATGTCCATGCCTTGCTGGCGCGCATGCGCCGAGCCTGACCACTTTCATAACCATGCAGCACCGCCCCATCCTCAAGGAAGCGCCATGACCAACTCCGAAAGCAAAG
>JAYTLK010000041.1:0-5935 GCA_043729515.1 Herminiimonas sp. | reverse complement strand
GAAGGACAAGGAAATGGTCATGCCGGGCGACAACGTGTCGATCACGGTCATGTTGATCAATCCGATTGCGATGGAAGAAGGTCTGCGCTTCGCCATTCGCGAAGGCGGTCGTACCGTCGGCGCGGGTGTGGTGGCAAAGATTCTGGAGTAATCCTGTAATCGAGCAGCACAGAAACACGACGTACGCTTAATCCACTGCGGCACATCGCCGCAGTCGCTCTTTTTTTCATCACCGCCGCGGGCCACTTGATCCGCGGCCGCTCTTTTGAAGGAATGTCATGTCAACAGCCCAAACCACCGGTGAGAGCAAGAAAGCTTCACCCGCACCGAAAGCCAGCCAGAACCAGAAGATCCGGATTCGCCTGAAAGCCTTCGACTATCGCCTGATCGATCAATCGGCACTCGAAATCGTCGAAACCGCAAAACGCACCGGCGCCGTTGTCCGCGGTCCCGTGCCACTGCCGACCCGCATCCAGCGCTTCGACATCCTGCGTTCACCTCACGTCAACAAGACGTCGCGCGACCAGTTCGAGATCCGCACGCACGTGCGTCTGATCGACATCGTCGACCCGACCGACAAGACTGTCGATGCCTTGATGAAGCTGGACCTGCCAGCTGGCGTGGACGTAGAAATCAAGTTGCAATAAACACTGTCAACACCCGGAACCCGACATACCACAACAAAGTGTTGTGATACAAGAGTTCGCACGTTATAATCGTCGGCTTCGCTAAAAGCGCCGGGCAACCGGCGCTTGTGGCAAATTATCAGCCCTGCCCAATCGTAGGCGGGAATGGAGAAAAAAGTGAACCAAGACCAAGATCAAGGCCAAGGCCTGGTTGGTCGCAAGGTTGGCATGATGCGTATCTTCACGGACGAGGGTGATTCGATCCCCGTTACCGTGCTGGATGTATCAAACAACCGTGTGACACAAGTGAAAACCACAGAGATCGACGGTTATTCCGCCGTTCAAGTGGCTTTCGGCAGCCGTCGCGCTTCGCGCGTCAACAAGGCTGCTGCGGGACATCATGCCAAGGCAGGTGTCGAAGCCGGTACCGTCCTCGTCGAATTCCGCATCAGCACCGAAAGCGCCAGCGCCCTCAAGGCCGGCGACCAGATCGCTGTCAGCACGTTCGAAGCTGGCCAGAAGGTCGACGTGCAAGGCACCTCGATCGGTAAAGGCTACGCCGGCGTTATCAAGCGCTACAATTTCCGCTCTGGCCGTGCCACGCACGGTAACTCGCGCTCGCACAATGTGCCGGGCTCGATCGGCATGGCGCAGGATCCGGGCCGCGTGTTTCCGGGCAAGCGCATGACCGGTCACATGGGTGATGTCACCGTGACGACGCAGAATCTGGAAATCGCGCGCATTGACGCCGATCGCCAATTGATTTTCGTCAAGGGTGCAGTGCCAGGTGCGAAAAATGGCCAGGTGATCGTGCTGCCAGCCGTCAAAACCAAAGCCAAGAAGGGAGCCTAGGCATGGACATCAAGCTCCTCAATGACAAGGGCGAATCGGCTTCCAACGTCTCTGCACCGGATACCATTTTCGGTCGGGATTACAACGAAGCGCTGATTCATCAGCTCGTCGTTGCCTACCAGGCGAATGCCCGTAGCGGTAACAGCAAGCAAAAGAATCGTGAAGAAGTGCATCACACGACCAAGAAGCCATGGCGCCAAAAAGGAACGGGCCGTGCCCGTGCCGGTATGTCGTCGTCGCCTCTGTGGCGCGGCGGCGGTCGGATTTTCCCGAACTCGCCCGACCAGAACTACACCCACAAGGTCAACAAGAAGATGTACCGCGCCGGTGTGTGCTCGATCCTGTCGCAGCTGGCCCGTGAAGGCCGCCTGTCGATCATCGAGGACCTGGTTCTCGATGCACCGAAAACCAAGTTGCTGTCGCAAAAACTGAAGGGCATGGGGCTGGACTCCGTGCTGATCATTCACGACGACATCAACGAAAACCTCGAGCTGGCAGCACGCAATCTGCCGCATGTGCTGGTGGTCGAGCCGCGTCATGCGGATCCGGTCTCGCTTGTGTATTACAAGAAGATCGTCATCACCAAACAGGCTCTGGCCAAGATTGAGGAGATGCTGGCATGAGCACCCCTGTGAAATTCAGCGAAGAGCGCCTGATGAAGGTCTTGCTCGCGCCGGTGATTTCGGAAAAGGCCACGTTCATTGCTGAAAAGAATGAGCAAGTCGTTTTTCTGATCATGCCGGACGCGACCAAGCTGGAAGTCAAGGCTGCGGTCGAAATGTTGTTCAAGGTCGAAGTCGAGTCGGTCCAGGTGGCGAACCGCATGGGCAAGAAGAAGCGTTCGGGCAAGTTCAATGGTCGGCGCAACCATACACGCCGTGCGTTCGTTTGCTTGAAACCCGGACAGGAAATCAACTTCACCGAGGAGGCTAAATAATGGCACTCGTTAAAGTCAAACCAACCTCACCAGGCCGTCGTGGCATGGTCAAGGTGGTCACGCCTGACCTCTACAAGGGCCGTCCGTTTGCCGCCCTGGTGGAAGCACAATCGAAGAGCGCCGGCCGTAACAACAACGGTCACATCACGACGCGGCACATTGGTGGCGGACACAAGCAGCACTACCGCATGATCGACTTCAAGCGCATCAAGGATGGTATTCCGGCCAAGGTCGAGCGCATTGAATACGATCCGAACCGCACTGCCAACATCGCGCTGCTGTGCTACGCCGATGGCGAGCGTCAGTACATCATCGCCACCAAGGGCATGGCCGCTGGTGACCAGGTGATGAATGGTTCAGAAGCGCCGATCAAGTCGGGCAACTGCCTGCCGATCCGCAATATCCCGGTCGGCACCGTCATGCACTGCGTAGAGATGTTGCCAGGCAAGGGCGCGCAGATGGCGCGTACCGCCGGCGCCGGCGTGGTGCTGATGGCGCGTGACGGCACGTATGCCCAAGTACGGCTGCGTTCCGGTGAAGTGCGTCGCGTGCATGTGGAATGCCGCGCAACGGTGGGTGAGGTCGGCAATGCCGAGCACAGCCTGCGCAAGATCGGCAAGGCCGGCGCGATGCGCTGGCGCGGTGTTCGGCCTACCGTTCGCGGTGTGGTCATGAACCCGGTCGATCACCCGCATGGTGGTGGCGAGGGCAAGACGGCAGCAGGCCGTCATCCGGTTTCACCTTGGGGCCAACAGACGAAGGGCAAGAAGACGCGTCGCAACAAGCGCACGACGTCCATGATTGTCTCGCGCCGCGGCAAGAAATAAGGGATAAGTCATGACACGTTCAGCAAAAAAAGGGCCGTTCTGCGACGCCCATCTGGTTAAAAAAGTCGAGGACGCGCAAGCGAAGAAAGACAAGAAGCCCATCAAGACCTGGTCGCGCCGTTCGACGATCATGCCGGACTTCATTGGCCTGACGATCGCCGTCCACAATGGCAAGCTGCATATCCCGGTGTATGTGTCCGAGAACATGGTCGGTCACAAGCTCGGCGAGTTCGCGCTGACCCGCACGTTCAAGGGTCACGCGGCGGACAAGAAAGCAAAGAAATAAGGCCCGATGATGGAAACTAAAGCTTCCCTGCGTGGTGTGCGTCTGTCGGCCCAAAAAGGCCGGCTGGTCGCTGACCTGATCCGCGGCAAAAAAGTTGATCAAGCCCTCAACATCCTGCAATTCAGCCCGAAGAAAGGCGCTGTGATCATCAAGCGCGTTCTGGAGTCTGCCATTGCGAACGCCGAGCATAACGACGGCGCCGACATCGACGAATTGAAGATCACCCAGATCTTCGTCGAAAAAGGCTCGGTCCTGAAGCGCTTCACCGCGCGTGCAAAAGGCCGGGGTGATCGTATTTCAAAACAATCCTGTCACATTTACGTGACTGTCGGAAACTAAGGGGTCGCGATGGGACAGAAGATACATCCAACCGGTTTCCGTCTTTCGGTCACACGTAACTGGGGTTCACGTTGGTACGCTGGCAATAGCAATTTTGCCACCATGCTCAATGAAGACCTGAAGGTTCGTGCCTACCTGAAGAAGAAACTGAAGAACGCCTCGGTCGGCCGTGTGGTCATCGAGCGTCCGGCAAAAAATGCCCGGATCACGATTTACAGTTCGCGTCCAGGCGTCGTCATTGGCAAGAAGGGCGAGGACATCGAAGTGCTGAAGACAGCACTGGCGAAGATGATGGGCGTGCCGGTGCACGTCAACATCGAAGAGATCCGCAAGCCGGAAACGGATGCGCAACTGATCGCCGACTCGATCGCACAGCAGCTCGAAAAACGGATCATGTTCCGTCGCGCCATGAAGCGGGCGATGCAGAACGCGATGCGCTTGGGCGCCCAGGGCATCAAGATCATGTCGTCGGGTCGTCTGAACGGCATCGAGATCGCACGTAAAGAATGGTATCGGGAAGGCCGCGTGCCACTGCATACCCTGCGTGCTGACATCGATTACGGTTTTGGCGAAGCACTGACGACCTACGGCATCATCGGCATCAAGGTCTGGGTCTACAAGGGCGATCGTCTTGCCAGTGGCGAAGCACCGACGCTGCCGGACGTTGCAGACGACGCGCGTCGCCGTCCGCCACGCCGCGATGACGGCAAGCCCGGCAGCAACCGTCCGCGCACGCCGCGTCCGGAAGGTGCCCCACCCGCAGCGGGTGCCGCTGGAGCACCTGGTGCGCCAGGAGCCAATCCGGCTGCGAAACGTGTTCGCGCCAAGAAGCCGGAAGGTGCCGTTGAAGGCGCCGCTGCACCGGCCGTGAAAGCAGGAGAATAATCATGCTGCAACCAGCACGTAGAAAATACCGCAAGGAACAAAAGGGCCGCAACAAGGGCATCTCGCATGCCCGTGGCACGGCGGTCTCGTTCGGCGAATTCGGTTTGAAAGCCGTGGGTCGCGGTCGTATTACCGCGCGCCAGATTGAAGCCGCACGTCGCGCCATGACGCGTCACATCAAGCGCGGTGGTCGAATCTGGATCCGGATTTTTCCGGACAAGCCGATTTCACAGAAGCCAGCCGAAGTCCGCATGGGTAACGGTAAAGGCAATCCGGAATACTATGTCGCGGAAATCCAGCCAGGCAAGATGCTGTACGAGATGGACGGCGTCGATGAAGCCTTGGCGCGCGAAGCGTTCCGCCTGGCCGCAGCCAAGCTGCCACTGCTGACCACGTTCGTCGTGCGTCAGGTCGGCCAATAAAGGAGCCAAGATGAAAACCTCAGAACTCCGCGGCAAAGACGCGGCAGCGTTGACCAAAGAACTCAATGACCTGCTCAAGGCGCAATTCGGGCTGCGCATGCAGACCGCCACGCAACAGCTGAGCAACACCTCGCAGCTGAAGAAAGTGCGTCGTGATATCGCAAGGGTCAAGACAGTCATGAACACGAAGGACGCCAAATAATGAACGAGCCAGTCAAACCAGCGCTCAAGCGCACCCTGATCGGTAAAGTGGTGTCGGACAAGATGGACAAGACCGTGACCGTCCTGATCGAGCGCCATGTGAAGCATCCGCTGTACGGCAAGATCATCATGCGTTCGAACAAGTATCACGCGCACAATGATGGCAATACAGCGAAAGCCGGCGACACGGTTGAAATCCAGGAAGGCCGTCCGATCTCGAAGACGAAAGCCTGGACCGTTACCCGCATCGTCCAAGCTGCACAGATCGTCTAATTAAACATTGCTGGCATGATTTTTTGATGCCATAATGTTGGGCTTCGCTGGTGATTCCTTGAATCGCCAGCGAAGTAGCAAGATGCACCAGAATTGACGCGTACGAAAAGACGCATGGCAGCACAGGTAGCAGAACTTACCGAATTCATCCACCTCATCGGCGTCCTCCCGGATGCTTACGAGACCAAGACTGACCGCAGCGCAGCAGGCAGGCAAGCGGGTTAAGTTGGGAAAGAAAATATTATGATCCAAACTGAAAGCCGGCTCGAAGTAGCCGATAACACCGG
>JAYTLK010000040.1:0-3958 GCA_043729515.1 Herminiimonas sp. | reverse complement strand
GGCCTGCAGGCAGACACTCCGGATGCATGTGCATGTGCATGTGCATGTGCATGTGCATGTGGCAGGCGCGGTGGCATGCGTTCCATCGGATAGGCCGGCCGATTGGCATGGTCGAGATCGGCGCCCCAGCCGGGGATGTCTGCGCGCTGCATGGCCTGCCGTTCTTCGGGCGGTTGCAAATGGCGGCCGACATCGTCGCGTGGCACCGAGTCGGAAAATTTGTCGGAGGCCGCAACTTCGGACGGTGAATGCCCTATTGCTGGCGCAGGTAACGATGCGGTAGTCAGGCTCGTGGTGGATGCAACGCCCATGCTGGATACTCCTTCCCTTGGATTCCAAGGAACGGCTCAGTGCACCGACAGCAGCGGCGGATGCTGCGGCATCGATTGCGCCGGCGCGCCGGGTGGCGCCAGGATGGTCTTGATGCAATTGTCGCGCTTGCTCGAAAAAATGTGATGCGCGTGGCCGACTTCTTCCAGCGGCACCCGATGCGTGATGATCTCGCGTTGCGAGATGCGGCCGGCCTGGATGCGTTCGATCAACCGCGGCAGGTGCCGCTTGACGCTGGCCTGGTTCATGCGCAAGGTCAGGCCCTTGTTGATCGCATTGCTGATCGGCACCGCATTGAAGGTCGGGCCGCAGACGCCGACGATCGACACCGTGCCGGCCTTGCGTACCGAATTGATCGCCCAGTGCAGCACGGTTGCCGCGCCTGCCTGCAGCTTCATGTAGTGCCCGACCACGGTTTGCGTCACGCGGCCGGCCGCTTCGCAACCGACGGCATCGTCGCCATCAAGATCGGCCGGGATCACGGTCGGTCCGACATCGGCCATCGGTACGCGCACCAGTTCGGCCTGGCCACCGTCGTAGCCGCCGGCAGTGTGCGAGTAGCCGTAGAACCCGCCAACTGCAGAGGCTTGCGGCAAGGATCTTCAAAGAAGTTTCCTCTTGTTGTATGGAATTTTGCCGCCTGCCGGATGGGCGACCGCATGTGCATGAATGGAGATGACATCGAAGCAGTCATTAATCAAAAGACTGCATTCAGCAGGCGCTACTGGAACGGGTTGTTACGTTTATTACCTGCGTGGACGCACATGCATCCCAGAAAGTTTTAAGATTGGGTTTTGAAAGGAAACAAATGAAGCTGAATTACCTGCAACGCCACTTTCTAGTTGCCGCACTGTTCGCCATGTCGAGTGCTCCCTTGACTGTCATGGCGGCCGGCGTCGACGTCAACCTGATATTTCCAGGGGCCTATCCGGCTCCACAGCCGGCGTTTGTCCAGTCCCAGCCGGTCCTGATTCAAAGTCAGCCAGTGATTGTTCGCAATCAGCCGGAGTACGTCCAGGAAGACGATCGCTACTGGAAGTGCAAAAAGGACAAGTGCAAGTTGAAAAAAGAAAAAAAGGAAAAGCGGCAAAAGCATCACAAGCACGATGATGAGGGCTGACTCTCGTTTGCGGGACAGCACCTTGATTGCTCAGGCGGCACTAGGGAAGGCGTGAGCAAAACGTGCAATCAAATCGTGGTTGGCAAAGACGACGCGCTCCGGCCGATGATTGAAATTCGGTGAATCTTCCCGTCTATGATCGCGCACCGCGCGAGCCCGTTGCAATCAACCGCGCAGGCGCTGCCATTACGCGGCACGTTGCATCAGATTGCCTTGAATTGAATTCATTGAAGACGATCAAGGTCATCAAAAACCGATGCAGTTTTCATTCTTGCTCTGTTGTGCGAAGAGCAGCTTTATCGAGACCTCATTGCCGTGAGCGACAATCAAGTGTTTGCAGTGGTGCCGATGTCGCCGAAGCCTGCCTTCGCCGGAATCCGTGACGACATTCTGGCGCCGCGCCGGCGAAATTCGTCCTTGTCGGTACGTCCTTTGGCCGTAATCCGGCGCTTGAAATAGCGCTGGCTGCGCCAGAGCGGGTCATGGGTCTGCGGCTCACGGGATGTGATCCAGGCCCACCGCAGGATGGTGGCCCTGATCTGGCCGCAGGTCTGGAGGCCGCGCCAGATGCCGTGATCGACATGCTGTCTGACCTCGTTGTCCAGCCAGACGTTACTGCATCTGCAAGTGTCTTCAAGCCTGCTGCGATCTGCCGATCCTGGAACAGCCCCGGCAAATTGCAAATCTCTTTTTTGATTTTCTCAGGCAAATACAGGAATTGCTGCCCCGGTCGCAGTGACCCGGTGCATCTGCGCAATCGACGCATCTGCGCATCAACGCATCCGCAGCGTCACGGAAAATTGACAGGCGTTCTCTTTTGATCTGTTAATTCCCCGCCAGCAACTCTTTTGCCAGCCGGTTGTGCCGGCGCCGCACCTGGTCGACGTCCACCGTCAGGAGTTGCCCATCGCGAATGACGACCTTGCCGTCGATGATGCTGCAGGCAACCGTCGACGGCGTGCAGAAGACCAAGGCAGCGACCGGGTCCTGCTGGGCGCCGGCATAGCCGATCTGTTCCATGTCAAACAGCACCACGTCGGCCGCCATGCCCGGGGCCAGTACGCCGATGTCGTCCCGATTCAAAACCCGGGCGCCACCGATGGTAGCCATCTCCAGTGCCTGGCGCGCCGTCATCGCGTCGGCGCCAAAACCGACTCGCTGCAACAGCATTGCCTGGCGCACTTCGCCCAGCAGGTGGCCGGCGTCCGACGATGCGCTGCCGTCGACACCGAGTCCGACCGGCACATCGGCAGCACGCATGCGGCCGATCGGCGCAATGCCGGAGCCCAGGCGCATGTTCGAGCACGCACAATGCGCCACGCCCGTGCCGGTCCGGCCAAACAGGGCAATGCCGTCGTCGTCGAGCTTGACGCAGTGCGCATGCCAGACGTCCGGCCCAACCCAGCCGCAGCTTTCGGCGAACTGCGCCGGCGTCATGCCATGGCGCTCCAAACAATAATCGACATCGTGCTGGTTTTCTGCCAGATGCGTATGCATCGACACCTTCAGGCTGCGCGCCAAGGCCGCAGTCTCCCGCATCAGGTCCGGCGATACGGTAAATGGCGAGCAGGGCGCCAGCACCACCCGTTGCATGGCATAGCGGCGCCCATCATGAAAACAGTCCACTACCCGCTGCATGTCTTCAAGAATCGCCGCTTCCGACTCCACCAGGTGGTCCGGCGGCAGGCCGCCGGCGGATTGACCCAGGCTCATGGCGCCGCGTGCCGCATGAAACCGCATGCCGATGTCGCCGGCGGCCTCGATGCTGTCGTCGAGGCGGCAATTGTTTGGGAATAGATAGAGGTGGTCGCTGGTGGTGGTGCAGCCGGAAAGCATCAGCTCGGCCATTGCCGTCAGCGTCGATGCATGCACCATTTCGGCCGTCAGTTTCGACCACAGCGGATAGAGCTGCTGCAGCCAACCGAACAGGCCTGCATCCTGCGCCGCCGGCACCGCCCGGGTCAGGCTCTGGAACATGTGGTGATGCGTATTGATCAGGCCGGGCAGAACGACATGGTCGGTCGCGTCAATGACCTCATCGGCCGTCTGCGGCAGTGCGGACGTCGAACCGACCTGGTCGATGACGTGGCCGCGGATGAATACCGCACCGTCGGCGATCTCCTGCCGTGTGGCATCCATGGTGACCACGATGCGGGCGTTGCGAATTAACAAGGTACGGGCCATGAAGAGGCGAAATCACTTTCATTCGAACTAGGCGTGAATGCCACCGCAAAAGCAACGTGCAGCATGCGCGGCGCACTTGTTTCGGCGTGTTGGAACGAGTGTAGCGCGGGAACTCCATCAACTTCGTGTGACGCAACACTTTCGCCGCAGAGTAGCAACTAAAATAGTTTCTTTAAGGAAGTTTATTTGCATCATCGCGATGACGCAGCGCAGCGAAATTTCCGCTCCGTGCGAGTGTGCATCCGCAGCATAAAAAAATATGATCATGCGGAATTGCTAATAATTGATTTGTGTCAAAATGTTAATCGGAGACACCAAAAAATA
>JAYTLK010000039.1:0-5041 GCA_043729515.1 Herminiimonas sp. | reverse complement strand
CCGCGCTTTTCCTGATGAAATGCAGAGCGTTGAACATTCGCCACGAAGGCATCGACGCCGCCATTGTTGAAGCCCATCCGGTTGATCAGCGCATCTGCCTGAGGGAGGCGAAACATGCGCGGCGTCGGATTTCCCGGTTGCGCCAGCGGCGTGACGGTGCCTATCTCCAGAAAGCCGAAACCAAGCGCGGCGAGGCCGTCGATGTAGGCGCCGTCCTTGTCGAGCCCGGCCGCCAGGCCTACCGGGTTTGGGAAAGAGATGCCCATGACGTTGCGCGGGTCTGCCGGTGGACAGGCAAGCGCGCGCATCAGTCCGGCGCGGGCTGCGCGCTGCAGCAGCGGCATCGTCAGGTGATGCGCGGCCTCCGGATCCATCGAAAACAGAAGAGGGCGGGCCAGCGGGTAAAGCAGTTTTGCGAGCATGGGGCGACGATGTCGGTGAAAAGCGGCAGCGATCAGGCGCCAGGTGGGGACGTCATGAAGCACCGAAGCCGGCAAGCGCGCGTAAAAGCGCGCGCGGCGTGGCGCATTCTACTTCAGAGATCGGACCAGGTGCCCTGGCGCAGGGCTTCGAGCGGTTTGAAATTGATCTTGTAGGCCATCTTCGGGCTCTGCGCGATCCAATAACCGAGGTAGACGAACGGGATCTCGAGAACGCGTGCCTGGTCGATTTGCCACAGCACGTTGTAGGTTCCGTAGGAATTGGTGTGGTCGTCGGGATCGTAGAAGGTGTAGACGGACGAGAGTCCGTCGTCGAGCACGTCGATGATGCTGACCATGCGCAGGGTACGGTCGGCATCGCGAAATTCGACCATTCGGGTGTTGACCTTGCTCTGCAAGAGGAACTGCGCGTACTGATCGCGGCTGTCCTGGTCCATGCCGCCGCCGGCATGTCGCGCCGCCTGGTAGCGCAAGTAGAGTTCGTAGTGTTCCTGTACGTAGGCCAGCTTGGTCACCCAGGCCTGCAGATCCTGATGCCGGGTCCAGGCCCGACGCTGGCTGCGGTTCGTCTTGAATTGCGCTACCTTGACCCGCACCGGGGTGCAGGCCTGGCAACCGTCGCAATAAGGCCGATAGGTGAAGATGCCGCTGCGCCGGAAGCCATTCTTGACCAGTTCTGAATAGACATCGGCGTTGATCAGGTGCGACGGCGTGGCCACCTGCGAACGCGCCGAGCGCGCATCGAGGTAACTGCACGGGTAAGGTGCCGTCGCATAGAACTGCAGGGTCGAGAACGGCAGATCTTTCAGATGGGTCATGATGCGCTATCCGGTCGGTTCGGCTGGCGTCGTGCCGGTCTGGCGGCCGGTGCAGCAAGCAGCAGTGGCAACATTGGCTGAAACCTGAATCTACACCGAGGTTGTAGCACGATCCAGGATTTTCTACCGACGTGGCTCAACAACCGGCATGCATGGAAAGAGCGGTAGCGGCGTCCAGTCGATGATCTCGGGTTGCAGCACTGCCTGGCGCACATGTGCCAGAAATGCGCTGCGCGGCATTGGCGCCGCACCGAGGGATGCCAGGTGACCGGTTTCCTGTTGACAGTCGATCAGGGTCACGCCCTGATGGCGCAGGAAGTGCACCAGATAGGCCAGCGCCACTTTCGAGCCGTCCGGCACCCGAGCAAACATTGATTCACCGAAGAACATGCGACCGATCGCCACGCCGTAGGCACCGCCGACCAACTGGCCGTCACGCCAGAGTTCGGCGCTGTGTGCATGACCAAGTGCATGCAGGCCGCTGTAGCCGGCGACGATGTCGTCCGTGATCCAGGTGCCCGGGGTGCCGGCACGGGGTGCAGCGCAGGCTCGCATGACGTCGGTGAAAGCAGAATCGAAGCGGATCTGCCAGCAGTCACCGCGGGCCATGCTGGCATTGATTTTTTTCAGCGTCTTCTTGAGACTGGCGGAGACGGCGAATGCGGTGGTTGGCAGCACCATGCGCGGATCGGTGCTCCACCACAGGATTGGCTGACCTTCCGAAAACCAGGGGAAGATGCCGTTGCGGTACGCTTGCAGCAAACGGGTCGGCGACAGGTCGGCACCGGCGGCCAGCAAGCCGGCGGCACCATCGGCTTCGGTGAGCGCGGTCTCGACCGGCGGAAATGGCGTATCAGCATCGAGCCAGGGAATCATGTTCTGCCACGCAGGCCGCGCCGACAGGCATGCTCAGCTGCGATAGTCGTGCAGCCGGCCGGGCTTGTCGATGTCATGCAGGTGCAATTGATATTTTCCGCCAGCGCGCACGTTGGCATGATCGGCGAAGAAGAATCGCAGCGTGTTGCTAACTGTTGGAAAAGCAATCTCGCTCCACGGAATGTCGCGCTCGGCAAACAGCTTGACCTCCAGGCTTTCAACGCCCGCCGCATAATCGAGATCGTCCAGATTGGCGCGGTAGAACAGGTGTACCTGATGCACATGCGGCACGTTCAACATCGAGAACAGGCCGTGCATCGTGATGCGTGCGCCGGCTTCCTCGAGCGTTTCACGGACAGCGGCTTCGCTGGTTGTCTCGCCGTTTTCCATGAAGCCGGCAGGCAGGGTCCAGAACCCGTGCCTGGGCTCGATGGCCCGCCGGCAGAGCAGCACGCAAGGCTGGTCGCCGTCGTCCCAGACCGGGATCGAGCCGATCACCAGTTTCGGGTTTTCATAATGGATCATGCCGCAGTGATCGCAGACGAAACGCGGGCGGTTGTCGTCCGGCGGTACCTTGAGCGCCACCGGATTGGCGCATTCGGAGCAGAAGTTCATGGAGGAGGGCTGATGAAATGCGGTGCAGGCGAGTGTATCACCGCACGCGCCGGGCGGCAGGCAGCTTCGCAGACAGGCAAACGTGCATCAGTGCCACTTCAGATTTGCATTTTGCGCGCATCGCATGTATAGTCCTGTTCTTCAGACGCGGGGTGGAGCAGTCTGGCAGCTCGTCGGGCTCATAACCCGAAGGTCGCAGGTTCAAATCCTGCCCCCGCAACCAAGATTTTTAATTCGTGTCGTCGATCATGCGCTGGTTTCATCCAGCGCGGCACGATGCGGTGCATGCCTGGCCATGCAGTGTCTCGCAGGTGTATGGCGAAACACAACGCGGTGCAGTCGCTGTGCCAGCAGTACTCCCGCCTTTGTGAACCTCCTTCATCCGGGCGACGGAGCGTAGTGAAACTGGTTTGCGAACCGGGCCATGCCAAAGCGGTATGTCGTCGATTAAAACATCTGCAGTGAATTCGATATAAATTTGTCCTGACGATCGCATCGGATCAACGGCTACCTTCACGCAAACCACGCGCCACAGCGCGCACCTGGCTACGTCAATGGCAGCTGCTATTTAGCGAATTGGCAGGGCAAAGAAAAACGACGTACAAACCACCTGCCAAGGTCTGCGCTACATCCCAGCTAACAAAGCAAGCCCCCGGAACTGTTGCCAAGGCGAGAAAGCCTTGTATTGACCCGCTCAACTCTGACCATGCAATGCGCGACACGCACATGAATTCTGCCGAGGCAAAAAAGGTCGTTGAAACTGCGTTGCTATGCGCCCATGAGCCGCTCTCCGTCAACGATATGAAAAAATTGTTTGCAGAAGAAGGGGTCGATGCAAGCGTTGGCGCCGACACGATCCGACACATGCTCGAGGAACTGCGGCTGGAATGGGATGACAAGGGCATTGAAATCGTCTGTCTTTCGACCGGCTGGCGTTTCCAGAGCCGGGCTGAAATGAAGATGTATCTCGATCGGCTCAATCCGGAAAAGCCGCCGAAATATTCACGGGCGACGCTGGAGACCTTGGCCATCATCGCTTACCGCCAGCCGGTCACGCGCGGCGACATCGAGGAGATCCGCGGTGTGACCGTCAATTCCCATACTGTCAAACTGCTCGAGGATCGTGGCTGGATCGAATCCATCGGCCAGCGGGACGTGCCGGGCCGGCCGGCACTGTTTGCCACGACACGACAGTTCCTGGATGACCTCGGCCTGGCCTCGCTGGACCAGCTGCCGCCGCTGCAACAGGTCGCCCGCGGCGATGCGCAAGGTGAGGTACTGCAGGAGATGCGTGCACTCGCGCCGCGACTGCCGGCAGCAGTCGAGCAGGAAATGATGAACTTCACGACTATGCCCACCGACCATGCTGACGGTACCCTGGCGCCGGCTGTCGCCAACAGCGATGTGCATCGCGATGAGCACAGCGATTCGCAAGAGCCTGCCGCTTCCGGCCAGACCATTTGATTGACTCACAATGACGCTACCCACTCCTGACGACGCGCCGATCGGCGACTCCCCTAAAGAAAACAAGCCGACGCGCAGCCGCCGCCCGCCACGTACGACGGAGCCGACAGGCGCAGCGGAACCGGTATCGGCGCAGGTTGCCGAACGCCTGCCACAAGAGCCTGCCAGCAGTGTTGCCGGTGGTGCTACGGAGACGCCTCCTGGCAAGCCGGCCAAGCGTGGCGTCCGCGGACCACGCACGTTGCGGCGTGCTCGCGGAGCGCAGCGCACGCCGGGCACCAATGGCGATGCGGCACAGGACGATCATGACAATCGCGGCAATCGCGCAGAGCGCGTCAGGTCACCGGCCAATCCAGGCGCAGATGAGCTCGACGGCGTCAATGGCAATGTCGCCGTGGGCGCGGAGTTGCAGGTCGAGGTGGACGGCAATGTGATGTCGCGTGCGGCGCCGGCGTTCGCCAAGGGCGAGCAACGGGGCAGTAACGCCCAGCGCGGCGCCCGTCATGATCCCAGGGATCATGGTAATCGCCCTGATCGTGGTGAGCGCAAGCCTGGTCAGCGGCCTGAGGGCGCACCACCCGGTCGTCAGAACGGGCCTGGAAAACCGGGTCAGCGCCATCCGCAGAGCCAGGCCGTACAAACGGGTGCGCGCAAGGCGCAGGGCAAGCCGGGAGCACCTGGCAAGCCCGGTCCGCCGGGTCTGCGCGGTGGTGATGCCGACGCGGTGTTTTCCTTCGTGACCTCGGAGGCCTTCGATCATGCGGCCGATGACGACGCCAGCGGCCGGTCGCTACCACCCAAGCCGGTGCGTCGTGACCTGACTGCCGA
>JAYTLK010000038.1:0-7605 GCA_043729515.1 Herminiimonas sp. | reverse complement strand
TAAAAATATAAAGTAGCATTGGGGCGGTATGCTTCCTAAATAATCTTCGTTCACTACTAATCTTTCTGCAAAGAAGTTTGCCTTGTGGATACTTTAAGTTACTATGAATCAAGTAACTGAGAGTCCCATTTCCCTTGGAGTGCTGGTCGTCACTAGCTTCATGCAGTGACAATTGGTAAAAGGCAATTCGATGCATTCTGTTTCGCCACCTGTTCGTTTTCCAACCCGCCGGGCGCATGCCGGTCCGATGGTGCTGTCCGGACTGACACGTCGCAGCGGGCTGCGTCATCTCGCGTTACTGGCCCTGTTGGAGTTGTTGGTCGGCCTGTTGTTCATCGCCACCGCACAGCCGGCAGCGGCGCAGATGCAGATTCCGAATCCGCTGATCCGTCCGCGCAGCGTGACCAACCCGGCAGCGCCTGCCGAATCGGGTGCGCCAATGGCCGAGGCCGGCGCTGCGGGCCGCGCTGCACCGGCCGGCAATGCGCCGATCGCCCTCAATGCGAACGGCACGCCAGCAGCAGCCGAAGACCCCTACACCCGCAACCTGGCTGAATTGAAAGACCGCTTCGCCGGCTTCTATGTCTCGGCGATCGTCGGCAAGCAGGCCATGTTGCGTCGGTCATCCGCGGCCCGCGCCGCATCCACCGCTGCACAGCCGGCGCAGGCAGTTGGCGCCAGCATGGCGCCGGTGTCGCTGGCGGGCGCTGCCGCCGCGCCCCAGGCCCGCAGCGACTCGGTGATGGTGGCCGACGGCGAATTGCTCGATTCCGTGGGCACCACCGGCGCCCTGGTGGCCAAGGTCGCCCGCAGTCAGGTCGCGATTTACTATGTGCAGGAAACGATGGTCCTGCCCGGCGGAAAGCTGGTCGGCAAACGCGTCATCGTCTTCACCGGCGAACTGGAAAATTCCGGCGCCACCGCTGCGCCGCTGATCGTCCTCGAGCGTCCCGACCCGGCCTACAAGCGCATGATCACCGTCGAGACCAAGACCCGCGCCAGCGCTGCCGGCACGACCGATGCGTCGGCCGCCACCAATCCGCCGGCATCGGCGACGCCGGGGCAGTTGCAATGAGCCCGATGACTTCCACCGTCGCGGCCGAGGCGCCGCGCAATGATGTCCTGGCGCCGGACCGCAGCCTGCAAACCCTGATCGGCAGCTTCCTGGTGGCCACCCGTGTCATTACCCAGCAACAGCTGGAGGTTTGCCTGCGCCAGCAGAAGTCGGTACGTGAAGGCGGCAAGCAGGTGCTGCTGGCCGAGATCATCGTGCGCAACAAGTTCGCCACCCAGGACCAGATCGGCGTGGCGGTCAAACGGCTCGACGGCGAAGCCGATGCGACCCTGTTCCGGCGCCTGCTGCCCTATGCCCTGTGCAAGCTGCATAGCCTCTTTCCCCTGCAGATCGAAGGTGGCGTGCTGCATGTGAAGGCAGCACGCGCCGTCGGCCGCAGCACGCGCGCCGCGTTGATCAATGCCTGCGAAGTCAAGGTCAGCGACGTGCGCGTCATGCCGACTGACATCGGCGACATCAACCGTTCTCTGGCCTCGATCTACAGCCAGGAATATTCGTTCGAGGCGATCGTCACCCGCCTGCGCAATGAAGAGATCAACGGCCTGTTGCTCAAGCAGGCCATGAACGCAATGCTGGGTGAAGCGATCGCCCTGCGCGCCTCCGACATCCACCTCGACAAGCTGCGCGACCCGGGCGCCTGGATCAGCTACCGCATCGACGGCCAGCTGAAACCGACGCACCTGGTACCGGAGCGGATCATGGCGGCGTTGTTCTCGCGTGTAAAAAATGAATCCGGCATGGATGCCTCCGACACCCGGCGCGCGCAGGATGGCCGGTTGTCGCTGACCGAAGTCAGCGGCGGCGTCGAGTTCCGGGTAGCCACGCAACCGATTGCCGGCGGCGAGACGATCGCCATCCGGGTGCTCGACCCTTCCTCGATGATCGGCCTGGAGCAGCTGTTTCCGTATCAGCTGCAGATGAATGAACTGTTTCGCCAGCTGGCCGACGTGCGCGGCAAGGTCGGCGGCTTGATCCTGATCTCCGGCCCGACCGGTTCCGGCAAGACGACCACTCTCTACGCCCTGGCCCAGAACTTCAGCCGCGACCGCATCAACGTGATCACGGTGGAAGAGCCGGTCGAATACATCCTGCCCTTCGCCCGCCAGATCCAGCTCAACCAGCTCTTGAACGAAAAGTCGGCCGATCTCGAGCGCTCGGTCTTGCGTCAGGACCCGGATGTGCTGATCCTGGGTGAGATCCGCGACAACGACACCATGCGCGCGGCACTGAAATTCGCCGAATCCGGCCACCTGGTGCTGGCGACAGTCCACGCCAAGAATGTCGCCCAGACCTTCGAGCGGGTACTCTCGTTTTGCGACGGCGCGAGCAAGCAGGAGGCGCTCTACATCCTGGCCAACCAGTTGAGCGTGGTGGTCAACCAGGGCCTGATCCCGAAACTGTGCAGCTGCGCCAACGAGGTCGATGCCGAATCGGCGCCGCTGCTGGAACAGTCGCTGGGTTTGCGCTTTCGCGGCCACGGCCGGCTGCTGCGCCGCACCGGTTGCCCGGCCTGCCGGCAGAGTGGCTATCGCGGCCGGGTCGCGGTGCATGAAACGGTCGTCATTCCCGCCATCGACACGCTGCGCGCCGAGATGACGCGCATGCTGTTCGAATCGATCCATAATTTCCAGGATACCTTCAAGCTCGAGGGCGTGACCCACATCAGCAAGCACCAGGTCATGACACAGCTGCTGGAATGCCACGTGGTCGACGCCGACACCGTGGCCCAGGCCGTGCGGGCGGGGTTCTGACATGGACGGCCTCAAGAACTTCAATGTCACCTACCTGCTGCCGCATGCGGCCGACGCCGATGCGGTGCGCGACCGCACGGCACGCCGCCACTTCCGCCATACCGGCATCATCGTCGCCGCCAGCCCGGAACAGGTGGTGCACGAGGTGCGCAAGAACGGCGGCATTCCGGTCGAGATCAAGCCGATCAAGCCGACCATCAATTTCTTGAATCCGGTCAGCCGCGACTACAAGCAGCAATTCATGCTGGCCATCTATTTCAACACCCAGGCCGGGCTGTCGGCCGGGCGTGCCTTGAAACTGGTGATCGAAGCCGAGAACGGCCCGCTGCGCCAGCGGCTGAACTACGCCTACCTGATCCTGGATGGCGGCGGCAGTTTTCTCGAAGCGATGGATGCGCTGGATTTTTTTGACCAGACGACACTGGCCATCATGGAAGCAGGAGAAAAGACCGGCACCCTCTCGAACGCCATCAACACCGCGGTGGAGTATTACCAGGCTCGCGCGGGCACCATGAAGGTGTTGCTGGGCACGGCAGTGTTCACGTCAGTCGAAGTGGTGTTCTCGATCCTGTCCCTGATCGGCAACCGAATGGCGGTGCTGCCGGCAATTGAAAAAGAAATATCGGAGAACGCCTCACCGGAGAAAGTCGTGGCCATCAAGCGCGGCATCGGCGTGGCGTATTTTGCCAACGACCTGATGCTGCTGGTGTCGCTGGCCGGCATCGTGTTCGGCGTGGTCTGCGCCTATGCTTATCTGAACGGCAGCCAGCAGTTTCGCAAGCGGATCGACGACATCATCCTGCGCATTCCCGCCATCAAGGACATCATCCTCCACGGCGCAGTCACCAACAGCGCCAAGGTGGCGGTGTCGCTGATCCGTGGTGGCGTCGATCTGCTGGCCTCGATCGCCATTGCCGAGAAAGCCTCCCGGGTGCCGCGCGTTACCGGCTACTGGCAGGGGGCCGTCAAGCGCATCGAGGATGGCGAGGATGTCGCGCATGCGCTCGCGCAGCCGCCGCTGGAGAATTCCGAGCGCACCCTGATCCGCTCCCACACCGACCGTGCCCAGTTGGCGCGCGCCTATGAAGTCATCGCCGAGCGCCGGGCCGCCTTTGCCCAGCGCGCCGCCAAGCAGTTCCAGGTGTTTTCCTTCGTCGCCACGCTGGTGTTCGCGCTGGCTGCGGTGTTGATCGCCCTGTTCGTCGCCCTGATCCAGAGCCAGGGAGCGATGACCTCGCTTACCTCGCTGTAGACGCCACCGGATACATCATGCCGCAACTCAGCCCAGCCAACTTCGACAGCGCCTACGCCAGCATGATCGCCGGCGCCATCCCGCTGCATAGCGGCGATGTCGACAAGAGCGTCTTCATGATCGCCCAGGACGTGCTTGGCACCGGTAAGCTGCATCTGCTGGTGACCACCGATGCGGCCAGTGCGACGGCTTATTATTTTGCTGCGCCGTCAGCCGCATTCACCTCGATCCCGACTTTTTCCACGCCGCTGGCGGCCGCACTGCCGACCCATCCGCAGCATCGCGGCGACGGCATCTATTTTCTGCAGGACGTCAATCTCTCGGTCGCCGTTGAAAAGAATCGCGACCAGCTGCGCCTGGTGGCCAACAGCACCGACGCCATGGCCGAGTGGCTGGCCGAACGGCCGGAGATGCCGATCTACCGCGTCGACGGCTTCGATGCCTGGGCGATGGAATCGATTCCGGGTGCCTATCGCCGGCTGGCCGACGGGATTTCGCTGCGCACTGCCAAGGTGTCGTCGGTGGTGGCGGCGATCGCACTGGCGCTGTATGGCGTGGCCTCGGTCGGCATATCGGTCCTCAACTCATCGGCCGACACCTCCAATCAGACGCACATGAAGGCAATCAATGACGCCGTGACCAAGATCGATTTCGTCTCTCCGCTGGCGCAGCAAATGGCGCGACTGCAGCGGGTGTCCGCCCTGGTGGTGCGCGGTGGCGGCTGGATCGAGGAATACGAACTCAAGAGCGGCAACGAACGTTTCGTGCTGATGATGCCGGCCTGGATCACCAAGGATTATGTCGATGCGCTCGGGCCGAAGGTGGAAGCCGATCAGGCGGCCGACGAGAACCTGGTGCGGCTGTCGCTGGCATCACCGCTGCCAGGCACGACGCCAGTGAAGCGGCCCCTGTTGGCCAAGCCGATTCCCCTGACTGCAGCCAATCTGGCGGCTGCCGCGGGCAGCATGGCATCGGCATCGGCATCGGCGACCCCGTCCACGACCGCGCCTGCAGCACCTGGAGCAGTGGCGGCCACGTCATCGACGGCTGCGGCAGGCACCCCACGCGCTGCGTCTCCAGGACCTGCAGCGCCTGCCGGGAGAAACAATCCATGAACAATCCCTTCAAGCGCATTGTCCCCGCGATGGCGGCTTCCGCGTCTTCATCCGCCCTGGTGCTGCAGGACGACGACGCAATCGACGCAAGCATGACGCAAGCCGCATCGAAAGAGCGCCGTGGGACGGCGCGCGTGACGACCCACAGCTTCGGCAAGCCGCTCAACCATGTGGCGCCCTTCATGGCGTCGGCCCTGCATAACTTCACGCTGGTGGCGCCGGTGTTGCTGATTGCCGCCGTGACCCTGTCGGTGCTGGCCGTGGTGCAGGCGTCGTCCTTCATCTCTTCCTTCACGCGGCAGGTCAAGAGCGAGGAGATCAACAGCCTCTCGCCCTTGGTGGACAAGAAGCCGTTGATCGCCGCCGATTACCAGAGCGCCGCCAACGTCATCGCCAAGAACAACTCGGCGGTGCAGGTCGGCCTGTCGCGCAATCGCACCGCAATAGTGTTGTCGGTGAAGGAGCCGGCACTGCTGCCGGAATTCATTTTTGCACTGTCCACGATTCAGTCATACCGCCAGGGCGTGGCCTGGAATGCCGGCCTGATCTGCCTGAACAAGTGTGACGGCGGGCTGGCGGCAACGGCGGAAATCACAGGCTATACCCAGGCAATTTCTTTTTCCGGACTGCGTGCAAAGTGACAAACGCGAAACACGCAACCTTTTTTGACGACGACCCGAGGAGATCAGCATGACCGCATCAACCTACAATCGCAAAGCCATTGCCGGTGCCATCGCCGGTGTCACCGTCCTGCTTGCAGGGGGTGCGTATTTCGGATTGAACGTGCTCGGCACGGCAGCCGCCACCGACACCCGAAGGGAAGTCAGCAAGGTCAATGCAAGCGCGGCTGCCGGCGGCGCTGTCACGCGGGTGGTGGCTACCGTCGATGGTTCGGAGATTTCGGAAGCCGAACTGGCGCCGTTTCTCAATGCCGGTCTCGACAAGGCCATCGCCATCGACCGCGCCATCAACAAGGTGGTCGCTGCCAACAGCGCCGACAAGCTCTACAGCAAGGTCTCCAAGAGCGCCATGCAAAGCGCCAAGAATGAAATCCTGGCCAACGTGTTCGTCAACCAGCGCTCGATCGAAGTGCGCGAAGGCGTGACCGAGGCCGATGTCAAGACCTTCTATCAGGACCGCGTGAAGGTCGAGGATTTCACCACCTTCAAGCTACGTTTCTTCGTCTCGGTCGATGGCAAGGAAGCACAGGATCAGTTCGACGCCGTCGGCCGTAACGAGAAGGAAGCAATGGCAAAGCTGGCCTTCGTCAAGAAGGACGGCGACCACTACATCAATGCCGCCGAAGTGCCGTATGGCCTTGGCGCCGCCATCAAGAAACTGAAGGCCGGAGAGCGCCTGCAGCCGGTCACGGTGCGCGAAGGCATCCTGATTCTGTATGTGGACGACGTCAGGGCCAATCCGAAACCGGAACTGGCCAAGGTGCAGAACGAGATCAAGGACCTGCTGGTTGCCGAGCGCTTCAACGCCGACATGAAGGCACGCCGCGCAGCTGCAAAGATCGAATTGCGCGGTTGATCGAAGAGCGCGTCGAACCACCAGGCAAGCAACCGCCGGTCCCAGGCCGGCATCCACCACAGATGGGAAGCGATCATGACAACAGCAAACAACAAAGTACCGCACCGCATTGCCGCGGTTCCTTCCCGGCGCCGGTCGGCAGGCCGGCCGCGCCTGCAGGCCAGCGTGCTGCGTGGCCGTCAGCGCGGCATGGGCGCCACCATCATCCTGTTCACGATCGCGCTGATCGTGCTGGTGGGCGCGGCGCTGGCCTATGCGAGCCGAGGCAACCCGTCGGCGATCAACACCCAGGGCGCGCGGGTCTATTCCGGCGTGATCCTGAAGCAAAGCGCCGATTACCGCGATGCCTACAGCCGCTTTGTTTTTGATGGCGGCAATGCCAGCACGATGACCTTCAACATACCCCCGTTGGCGGTCGGCGACCTATTCAACCCGACGGCGCAATACGGCACCTACCAGGCGCCGCCGCCGCAGAGCATGAATGGTGCGGCAGCAGCAGTCTGGCTCTACAACAAGCAGGTGGTGGTCAACGGCGTCGGTACCACTGCCGCAGAAAGCGTGACCTATGTGCCGGATGTCTCGCTGGCCGTGTGTGAGGAGATCAACAACCAGCTCTATGGTGGCAAGACCATTCCGACCTCGGCAACCGTTGCCTCTTCGGCGCTGGTCACCAACGGCACTGTCTTCGATGCCACGCCGGTCGGTCGCGCTGCGGGCTGCTTCCAGACATCCGACGGCAAATATGTCGTCTACGCCACCCTCGGCGAAGCCTGATCCGCTGCCATGACGACGCTGCTGCAGGACCTGAACGTGCGTTGGACGGCCGACCTGTCGGTGGGCAGCCTGCTGCTCGACGAGCATAACCGGCGCATGTTC
>JAYTLK010000037.1:0-2038 GCA_043729515.1 Herminiimonas sp. | reverse complement strand
GGCGTTTTCCTGGGGCTGACATGCGCAATCCGTTCCTGCAACGGCCATTGTGCAGCCCGCTGTACTCGACAGGATCTTCAACGACCCATATCTGCCATGACCACCGTAAAAACTCCCATCGTCGACAGTGACTACGCAGGCGAACAAGCGCTGCGGCAGGCGCTGCTCGAATACCAGGCGATTCTCGACAATGCGCCGCTGGGCGTCGCGTTCACCCGCGACCGGCGCTTCTTGCGCTCGAATCCAGGTTTTTCGGAAATGTTCGGATGGACCAGTGCCGAACTGGCGGGCCAGCTGACCTACATGGTCTATCCGTCATCCGAAGCATTCAATGACTTGACCGCGCAGGCAGCGCCCGCCCTGAGTGCCGGCCAGCGCCTGGACGTCGAGCTGCAGATGAAACGGCGGGATGGCAGCCTGTTCTGGTGTCGCATGATGGCCAAGGCAATCGATCCCGACGATCACAGTGCCGGCACCATCTTCATTACCGAAGACATCACCGAGCGGCGCCACGTACAGGAAGCATTACTGAAGGCGCACGACGACCTGGAGCTGCGGGTGCAGGAACGCACCACCGAACTGGCGGCAGCCAATCTGCGCCTGCGGGAAGAAATCCAGGAGCGCCAGCATGCGCAGGAACAGCTCAGCCACTGCGCCAACCATGACGCCCTGACCGGCTTGCCGAATCGCCGTCTCTTGATGGATCGGCTGGCGCAGGCAAT
Source organism: Herminiimonas sp. (assembly GCA_043729515.1). Lineage (GTDB taxonomy): Bacteria > Pseudomonadota > Gammaproteobacteria > Burkholderiales > Burkholderiaceae_D > JANXSS01. The sequence goes on along the minus strand of JAYTLK010000037.1, from coordinate 1,316 downwards.
GATCCTGACCAAACGCCATGGCGATCGACTGGCGATCATGTTCATCGACCTCGATTGCTTCAAGCAGATCAATGACCGGCTCGGTCACCGGGTCGGCGACCTGTCGCTGCAAGCCGTCGCGGAACGGCTGCGCAATGCACTGCGCGAGGTCGATACGATCGCCCGCGTCGGCGGCGATGAATTCGTGCTGGTCCTGCCGCACATGGCGTCCGACGATGCCGTGACCGAGACCGCACAAAAGATTCTGGCGGCGTTATCAGCGCCGTACCTGATCGATGCGGTACCGCTCATGCTGACCCCGAGCATCGGCATCAGCATCTTCCCGAAAGACGGTGTCGATGAAGACACCCTGATCAGCCGCGCCGATGCAGCGATGTACCGAGCCAAGCAACGTGGCCGTTGCAACTTTCAAGTGTTCGATGCGGACGCAATGGCCACCCCGCTGCAAGGCATGCCCGCCTGAAGCCAGCGAGCAGCTCAGCTGGCCGCCTTGGCCTGCGGTGCCGACTTGGACATCGGTTTCATTTGCTGGACCATGTCCAGATGCGATTGAACCTTCGGCAATAGTTTTGCGCCATACGTCTTCAGGTCCGGATCGGTCGCCTTGGTGCTGACCTGAGTGAACAGGCGCACCGCAGCCTGATGGTCCTTGGCACCAGCCTGTGCAGCGTAGCTGCGATCGAAAGCGGCGCCACTCAAGCCCTGCAGTTTTTTTGCCGCTGCCTGGTGCGCCGCGTCGGGCGCCTTCGGTAGCGTCACGCCCTTGGCATCGGCCAGCGTCTGCAGCTCGGTCTGGGCACTGGTGTGATCGTCGATCATTTGCTGTGCATAGGTCTTGACGGCGGGGTTGGTGGCTTTTTGCTGCGCGATCTTGGCGGCGGCGACTTCGGCCAGGTTGGCTTGGGTCAGCTGACGCATGAAGGCTTGATCGGTTTTCGTTACCTTGCCAGCTGCAGCGGTCGCCGAGGAAGCCGATGAAGACGGCGCAGCCGCCGTATTGGGTGGCGGCGATTTCGGCGCCGGCGCCGGTGCCGTGGAAGTCGCAGCGCCGCCCGGCGTCTGTGCGTGCGTCAGTGGCATGGTAATGATCACTGTCGCAATAGCCAATGACGTCTTGGCGAACAAACGGCGAAGGCAGTCTTTCGCCACGATGGAAGTCGCGTCGGCCATTTTTTTCTCCAGTCGGATTTTTGCGGGAAAAGCAAAATGCCTTGCCTGCGCAGAAAAGCACAAGAATGCAAAGAGCGTGCCGCCTGCGCAGGCTGGGGTCGTCGGAGAAGGCGGCGTGCCTGGAAGTGAACGTGGAGTCGATGAAG
>JAYTLK010000036.1:0-6721 GCA_043729515.1 Herminiimonas sp. | reverse complement strand
CCCGTGGCAGCCTGCGACCCGACGTCGAGGCCAAGGTGTTCAATGCCGGCGCCGGCGAGGTGCTCGGCCCTTTTCCCTCCGCCGAGGGCAACCTGTTCGAGTTGTTCTTGATCCGGGCTCGCCACCCGGCCACGCTGGATGACGACACCGCCGCCGAAGTGCGCCGGCTGCTGCACGAGCAGTGGCTCGGCGCCCGAGCACAGGAACATGTGATCGCCGCCAGCTGACGCCTGCGGCTTGCCGATGGAAGCCGCCACCGAAGGGCACGCACTGGCCGGTTTCCTGGCTTCAGTGGAGATCCTGTCGCCGTTCACGCCCGAGCAGTTGCAGGAATTGGCGGCGGCTGCCAGAACCCGTGTCGCCGAGTTTGGCGATGCCATTTGCCAGGCAGGCGACCCGCTCGACGGGCTGTATGTCGTGCGCAGTGGCGCGGTCCGGTTGTTCATCACGGTCCAGGGCCGGGAAACCAGCCAGGGCGTGCGCAAGGCCGGCAGCGTGTTCGGCGAGATCGCCATGCTGCGCGAGAGCCGGCATGAAGCATCGGTGCGCGCTTCGGCCCGCACCGAATTGCTCTGCATTCCCCGCGCACTCGTCACGCAACTCCTGAACCGCAATCCCCAGGCGCATGCATTCGTCAGCAGCTATGTCGCCATCAGCACGGCTGGCGGTTTCGTTACCCGTCTGTTCGATTTGCCGGGCAAGATCGATCGCGCCGAGCTGGAGCAGATGGTACGCAGCGTCGGCGCGAAACGGGTCGCGGCAGGCACGGAAATCCTGCGCCAGGGCGCGGGTGACGATCACCGGCTGTATGTCGTGCGCCAAGGGGAAGTGCGCATCAGCCGCATCGAAGAGGGCCAGGAATATCCGCTGGCGGTACTGCTGCAGGGGGAAATCTTCGGCGAAAAAGCCTGCCTGCTGCGCACCGGGCAGCCGGCGACGGCGATCGCGACAACCGATGCGCGGCTGCTGCTGGTACCGGAAAAGACGGTGCACCTGATCCTCGCCCGCAATCCCAGGCTGCGCGAGATCCTGGAACAACGCATCGGTGCAATGGATCGGGAGCTGCAACGCCAGAAAAGCCTGGCGCAGCGCCGCTGGCTGCCGGTGTCGCTCGATTTGCGCTCCACCCCCGAGGCAGGCGAGCGGCTGATCCGTCGCTTCGCCCTGGTGCAGCAGGCCGAAGAAATGGATTGCGGCGCGGCTTGCCTGGCGATGATCTGCCGGCATCATGGCATCGTCATCTCGCTCGGCAAGTTGCGCGACCTGGCCAACGTCACCACCGAAGGCGCGACCCTGGACAGCCTGGCCCGGGTCGGCGATTCGCTCGGCTTCACCACCCGCGGCGTGCAGTGCACCTACGCCGCGCTGCAGGGCTTCGCGCTGCCCTTGATCGCACATTGGGAGGGCTATCACTACATCGTCATCTATGGCAGTTCGGACAAGCATGTCCGGGTGGCCGACCCGGGAGCGGGTTTTCGGAAACTGACGGTGGCCGAATTCGAGCGTGGCTGGCGTGGCACCTGCCTGCTCTTTGACGCCGGCCCGGAATTGTCGGAGCGCACCGCGGCGCGCTCGCCATGGCTGCGCTTTGCCGGCTATCTCGCACCATATCGGCAGATCCTGCTGCATCTTTTTCTGGCCACCTTCGTGATCCAGATCCTCGGCATCGTGCCGCCGCTGATCATCCAGAATATTCTCGACGGCGTGGTGGTGCACCAGAACTTGAGCTTGCTGCACCTGCTGATCCTGGGGCTGGTGATCTCGAATTGCTTCACGCAGCTGATGTCGACCGTCCGCGCCTACTTGTCGAACTTCATGGTGCGCAACATGGATTTCGCGATGATGTCGCAGTTCCTGCGGCACACGCTGTCGTTGCCGTTCTCGTTTTTTGCCACGCGCAAGACCGGCGACATCTTCGCCCGCTTCCAGGAAAATCAGACCATCCGCGCCTTCCTGACCGAATCGACCATCACGACGGTGCTCAATCTCCTGATGATCGTGATCTATTTTTCGGTGATGCTGCTCTACAGCGTGAAGATGACGCTGCTGCTGATCGCCTGCGTGATTCCGATCATGCTGCTCACGGTGCTGGTCACGCCGAGGCTGAAACACTATGCGCGCGACGTCTTCACGGCCTCCACCGATGCACGCGCCTTCCTGATGGAGGCACTGGGTGGGGTCGAGACGATCAAGGGCATGGGCATCGAGCGGCCGGTGCGCCTGAAGTGGGAGCGTAAATATGCGCGTGCGCTGGAAGTGCAATACAAGGCGCAGTCATTTCACATCAAGGTCGGCGTCGCCAGCCAGATGCTGCATGCCTTCACCACCATCGCCATCCTCTGGTTGGGCGCCGACCTGGTGCTGTCGCGCGAACTGAGCGTCGGCCAGTTGATTGCCTTCAATGCCCTGATGGGCAGCGTGCTGTCGCCCTTGATGGGCCTGGTCAGCTTGTGGGGGCTGCTCAACGATGCGGGCGTGGCGATGGAGCGGCTGGGTGACGTGCTCGACATTGCGCCTGAACAGGCGCCTGCGGACATGGCGTCCCGCGTTGCGCTGCCAGACCTGCGCGGCGCGATCACGCTGGAAGGCGTGTATTTCCGGTATGGCGGGCAAGAGACGGCGTATGTCCTGGAAAACATCAGCCTTGCGATCCAGCCGGGGCAAATGATCGCCGTGGTCGGGCGCAGCGGTTCCGGCAAGACCACGCTGGCCAAGCTGCTGGTGGGATTCTATCCGCCGGTCGAGGGCCGCATCCTGGTCGACGGCCATGACATGACCATGATCGACAAGGCGCATTACCGGGCACAGGTCGGTTACGTAATGCAAAGCAACCTGCTGTTTTCCGGGACGATCGCCGAGAACATCTCTAGCGCCGACGAAAGCGCCGAGGGCGGTCACGGCGGTTATGGCGGCGGTTATGGCGGCGGCGATGGCGGCGGCCGGCGACGGGTCGAGGAGGTGGCCCGCATGGCCGATGCGCACGGCTTCATCTCGACGATGCCGCTCGGTTACGACCAGGTGGTCGGTGAGCGCGGCGTCGGCCTGTCTGGCGGACAGATCCAGCGCCTGTGCATTGCCCGTGCGCTGTATCACGATCCACGCGTGCTGGTGTTCGACGAAGCGACTTCGGCGCTCGATACCCAGTCAGAGGGAAACATTCTGGCAAACATGCAGGAGATCCTGCGCGGCCGGACCGCCATCGTGATCGCCCATCGTCTCAGCACAATCATGCATGCGGACCTGATCCTCGTGCTCTACGAGGGGGCGATCGTCGAACAGGGGCGGCATGACGAACTGGTGGCGCGCAAGGGCATGTATCACCAGCTGGTCCAGAAGCAGCTGGCCTGATCGGCGCAGGTGATGGATATCCGCGACCAGCCAATCGACCCTTCGACGCCCGGCTATGGCGCGCTGCTGGAGAGAATCGAGATCCTGCGCGCGCGGCTGCGCTGGGCGCCCCGTTTGGAAAGGGCTGACATCGAACGCCTGCTGCTGCAGGCAGGCGAACTGCGGGACGCGGTGCTGCAACTGTCGCACCGGGAGCGTTTCATGCAAGCCGCCCGGCAATTGCCTGCGACCGTCGGCAGCGAAACAGTGCCGGCCGCCGGTGCCCGCCGCCAGGCGCTGCTGGCGCGCAGCTTCCGGTTCGAAGGCACCTTCGGTGACAATCCGCTGTTGCTGGAAGCACTGGAGATCGCCGAGAAGGCAGCGCCGACCCGGCTGCCGGTGCTGATCGACGGCGAAAGTGGCACCGGCAAGGAACTGATGGCCAAGGTCATCCATGCCAACGGCAGCCGAAGCAACCGCTCGTTCATCTCGGTCAACTGCGGCGCGATTCCAGAGAACCTGATCGAATCCGAACTGTTCGGCCACCGCAAGGGCGCCTTCACGGGCGCGGCAACGGACCGCAAGGGCAAATTCGAAAGCGCCCATGGCGGCACGATCTTCCTCGATGAAATCGGCGAATTGCCGCTGCCGGGGCAGGTCAAGCTGCTGCGGGTTCTGGAGTCCCGGGAAATCCAGCGGGTTGGCGCCGATGAACCGATCCAGGTCGATGTGCGCATCGTCGCGGCGACCAACCGGAATCTGCGGCGGATGGCGCAGCAGGGCGCGTTTCGGGAAGACCTGTTCTATCGGCTCGACGTGATCCGCGTGACCTTGCCGCCCTTGCGCGAACGCCGTGACGAAATTCCCCTGCTGCTGGCGTATTTCGGCGACGAGGCGGCGGAAGCGCTCGCGCGTCCGCCGGTGCAGATGACGTCGGCGCTGCGACGCTTCCTGCTGGAATACGATTATCCGGGCAACATCCGGGAGTTGCGCAACCTGGTGTACCGGCTCGGTTGTCTGGCGGACGGCGTGGCCGATCTGCGGCACCTGCCACCGGATCTGCGGCCTGCTCCGCCGTCTTCACGCCAGCAGTCGCCCGCAAACCAGAGCTGTATCATCGGCATGGCCGGTACGGCAAGTCAGGTACTCGGTTCGCATGATCCGCAGCGCGATCCTGCGATGCAGCAAAAAAAGGGAACCGGCGCAACCGCCACACCAGGTGGAAACGCCCTTTCGTCCATGCGGGATATTTTTCCGGCAGGCCTGCATGTACCGCTCGCGTCGCTTTCGCCGGTTGCGTCGCCGTCCGCCCGGTCGATCGGCGAGGCGCGCCGGCACGCCGGAGATGCTGCCGAACGCGCATTCCTGGAGGCCGGCCTGCGGGAGGCCGGCGGCACCGTCACCGAACTGGCGCGGCGTTGCGCCATGAACCGTTCGCATCTGCAGGCGCTGTTGAAAAAGCATGGCCTGCATGCGCGGGACTATCGCACCATCGCCCGCCGGCCGGTGTAGCCGCGCTAGCGGTTCAGCGCAGCCATCTGCGGCGCAGCGTAGCGGGTACCGGCAGCCGAACCTTGTGGCATCGCCTGTTCGATCCGGATCAGCTCCTGAACCGTCAGCCGCAGATGCGCTGCTTTCACGTTCGATTCGAGGTACGCAATCTGCTTGGTTCCGGGAATCGGCACGATGTCGTCGCCCTGCGCCAGCACCCAGGCCAGCGCCAGTTGCGATGCAGTGCATTGCTTGTCGGCGGCGATGGCTTCTATCTCTTTCAGCAGGTCCAGATTGCGCTGAAAGTTTTCTCCCTGAAAACGCGGCGCCTGGCGCCGGTAGTCGTCCGGTTCCAGGTCGTCGATGTGCTTGATCCGACCGGTCAGAAAACCGCGCCCCAGCGGACTGTAGGCGACATAACCGATGCCAAGTTCACGCACGGTCGGCAGCAGTTCATCTTCCGGCTCGCGGCTCCAGAGGGAATATTCGGTCTGCAGCGCCGTGATCGGATGCACTGCATGTGCCCGCCGCACGGTGGCGGCGCTGGCCTCGGACAGGCCCAGACAACGCACCTTGCCTTCCCGAACCAGGTCGGCCATGGCGCCGACCGTTTCCTCGATCGGCGTGTTCGGATCGACCCGGTGCTGGTAATACAGGTCGATCACTTCCACGCCGAGGCGCTTCAAGCTGGCTTCACAGGCACTGCGCACATACTCCGGCCGGCCATTTACGCCAAGGAAGCCGCCATCCTCGCCCCGCATGTTGCCGAATTTGGTGGCAATCAGCATGTTCTGCCGCTTGCCCTGCAGCGCCCGGCCGAGCAACTCCTCGTTCTTTCCAACGGCGTACATGTCGGCCGTATCGAAAAAATTCACGCCCAGGTCAATCGCCCGGTGGATCGTCTCGATCGCCTTGGCCTCATCCCGACCACCATAAAATTCCGACATGCCCATGCAGCCCAGGCCAATTTCCGACACGGCCAGGGTCTTGCCCAGTGCTCGCTTGCGCATGATCCGCCTCTTTCATGGTTGTAATCAATGCACCACTCTACTGCCGACAATTGCTCCTTGTCAGTGGGGGAGCGCACTTCCCGGATCGATCAGTGCGCCCGCGCCACGGGCCATCGGCCATTGTCCGGGAAAACGTACAATGCCAGGCAGCGTCATCGGTTGACCTGACAAGGCTGCCCTGTCAGAAACCGTCGCGACAATGCTTCCCAAAATTTTAAAACAGGAAACCGCTCTTTGATGCAGCCGCCACCCGACTCCCGCCACGACACGACTCAACTGCCGCACGATCCAGCGCAAAGATCCGCCGGCGCTGTCCGAACCACGGCTGCATGGATGATGCTGCTTGCCCTGTGCGCGACGTTCGGCCTGAGCCAGGCCTATCGCACCACGGCGGCGATGATGGCCAGTCGGTTGCAGGCTGATTTCGGCTTGAGCGCGCAACAACTCGGCGGCTTCGCCGGCGCATTTCATTTTGCCTTCGGCGGCATGCAGTTGTTCATGGGGATCGGCATCGATCTGGTCGGAATCCGGCGCACGCTGCTGGTGGCGTTTCCGTTTGCCATTGCCGGCTCGCTGGTGTCGGCCATCTCCAGCCACTATGCGCTGGTGGTGCTGGCGCAGGTGATGATCGGCGCCGGCTGTGCGCCGGCCTTCCTGGTTTGCACGGTCTTCATCGCCCGCACGTATGCGCCGCAGCGTTTTGCGGCCGTCTCCGGGCTCGTCATGGGCGTGGGCGGGTTGGGCATGCTGCTCACTGCCACGCCACTGGCATGGCTGGTCGAAGCACATTCGTGGCGCGCCGGTTTTCTGGCGCTGGGGGCCGCGTCGGTGCTGGCGTGGGTGATCGTCTTCATCATCGTGCGCGACCCCGTGGCAGTGCATGACCCGGCGGC
>JAYTLK010000035.1:0-20627 GCA_043729515.1 Herminiimonas sp. | reverse complement strand
GCAGCAATCTTGCCATCCAGGCCGATGCGCACTGCATTGAACTGCCGGGCCGTGATGCCGAAGCGGCGCAGGAACAGCCGCTTGCAGTCATTGATCGGTATCTTGGCTTGATACGCGGCAAAAAGGCTGCACTCCACTGTCCCATACAGCCTGGCATACCCATCGAGCAGTGCCGAGGCCGAATCGTCCGGCTCAAAGCGCGTCTGATAGGTGAAGTGGCCGGCATCAGTCATGCTATTGGTTGTGCGTAGCGATGGTGCGATGGAATAAAAGGACGTAAACAGAAAGGACTGCAACTGTGCGGCTTGCACAAGTATCCAGCCCGACTAGCGACATCCTTTTACGTCGGATCAGACACTAGCTGATCCGCTCCATAGAAAACGAAGAAGCTGATAAATGGCAATCTTTGTTCATCAATGACTATAAAAACGGCAGCTGCTGTCAACCATTCCGCCATGCCTTGACCGCCGCATCCTTGAACAGTCCGTCCGGACCGACGATTTCGGCAACCACCGATGCATTTTTTGGCAGCCGCACGGTTGCCGCCGCCTCCTGGATGGTGTGCCGGTGTTCGATCGGAATCGGACTGCCGAAGATCGAATCGTCTGTCCACCGCGGATCATCCAGCGGCATCTGCGCCACGGTCTTGACGGTCTCGGTCGAAAAGCTGCCGCGGGTCTCGTAACGATGTTCGGGCGAATTCAGATACGGATTCAAGACGCCCAATGCAGCGTCGAATGCATTGCGATCCGGAAAAATCGACGGCAGGAAGGTGCCGCGCACTTCGTCGCCTGCCGAGAGGGTGGTCTGGTTGCCGCCGATATCGTGCTGCGCATTCAACGTGGCATCCTGCGGATTTTGCGCAGCAAGCTTGTCGAGTGCCGCACCGACCTCACCTGACAAGCTCGCATTGCGAATCAGCTCCGCCATGAGTGGTCGATGCTTTGGATCGCCGCCACCTTCCTTCCAGTAGCGCTGGGCGAGGGCATCGACGAGTGCCTGTTTCTGGCCAGGCTGCGGCGAGATCAACAGAATCAATCCATTTGCGAGATTGATGATGTGGATCGGGTCCTTGTTCAGGTCGGCCGTGAACAGGTCGTCGAGCAAGGCGTCGAGGGTGACCGGCGCGGCCGCCGCCATGGCGCCATTTGCCGCGACTGCGTAGGACACAGGTCCGACGTTGGCCAGCAAGGTCCCCTAGATCACGGGATTCAGGTTTGCATCGAGTTGGTCGTCGGATGTACTCGTGACGGAGCCGTTGTCGGTCTGGTCTTGCCAACCGGATAGCGGTTGTGTGGTTGCGAGATTGACTGAAGCGCTCATGGATTTTCTCGAACCCGAAGGTCATTGTCGAAAATCCATGGTGAACGTCGGGAGAATAAATTTACGTCAAGGAACGCAACGGCAGGTATTTCGGCGAACAGATGATGTATCGCTGGGCAGCCGGAATCACAAGGTGTGTGCGTTGTGGGCACGGCGGGAAAAAACAGCGCATCAGACGATGCGCTGCGTTGCATGACGGTCGATTTTTTATCTCTCATGACGAGACAACCTCATTACCGCGCTCGACTGGCACAGACATGGATAATTAGTTGACGAAAGTCCATGCTAGGCATGTCGAAAATCAACCTATTTTCCCGAGCGAAATAAGGTGGCCTGCTGCGAAGAGAAATTGCATCGTTTGCTGGCAAGTCAGTTTTTTTCTGCAAATCTGCATGTTCGGACAGAATCACTGCGCGCATCCAGAACCCGATGCATCGCCAGGAAATGCGGTAGATTGTCGAGCTTTCACGACAGCCATTTGTCGCGTCATCATTTGAATACGGAGAATCATCCATGCGCCTGCTTCACACCATGCTTCGCGTCGGCAACCTGCAACGCTCGATCGATTTCTATACCAAGGTGCTCGGCATGACCTTGCTGCGCACTTCGGAAAACGCCGAATACAAATACACGCTGGCCTTCGTCGGCTATGGCAAGAATCCGGACCATGCCGAACTCGAACTGACTTACAACCACGGCGTCGACAGCTACGAGATGGGCACCGCCTACGGGCATATCGCGATCGCGGTGCCGGATGCGGCAGAGGCTTGTGCCAAGGTCAAGACGCAGGGCGGCAATGTCACGCGTGAAGCCGGACCGGTCAAGGGTGGCAACACCGTGATTGCATTCGTCACCGATCCGGATGGCTACAAGGTCGAGCTGATCGAGCGGAAGGATTCGCTGGCGGGCACCGGCATATAAAGTTTGCAAGGCTTCCGGCATGAGCGTTTTTTGAGTACAACTTACACAAACCGTTGCCAGGAGCCTGTCATGAATACTGTTCGACTCAACGTCAACATCACCGACGAACTCAACAACCGACTCGAGAATTTGGCTGCTGCCGGGGGTTGACAAAAAGCGATTTACTTCGGCGCGCCATTGCATTGATGGAAGTGGCATCCGAAGAAAGTGCAAAGGGAAACCGACTGGCGATCACGGACAAAAAACACAAGGTTTTGCGCGAGATCGTGGGGCTTTAATGGCCCCTGAGCCTGAAAGAGAAGGCCATCTAGGCAAGGCGATCGACCTGGCATCGGTAGTACGAAATGGAACCAACGACATTTCGATCGCTACTCAAGAATCCGCCGAGGATGCGTCCCATCGTCGATGGAAGGACAGGCTAAAACGCCGGCAACGTCTCCGGCGCATGCGTGCGCAACGCCTTGCGGGCGGCGTCGAACTCCGGAAACACCGATTGCACCGTGGCCCAGAAGCGCGGGCCGTGGTTCATCTCGCGCAGGTGCGCCAGTTCATGCGCGATCACGTAGTCGATCAGGGGCAGCGCGAAATGGATCAGCCGCCAGTTCAGGCGGATGCGGCCGTCGGCAGTGCAGGAACCCCACTGCGTGGTGGCCGATGAGAGCGCGAAACGCTGATAGTGCACATCGAGCTTTTCTGCATACAGCGGCAGGCGTTGCGCGAACAAGGTCTTGGCCTCCTGCTGCAGCCAGGCCTGTACCCGATCCTTCAACTGCTGTTCCGTGGCGCCTGGCGGCAGGCTGACCGTCAAGGTGCCGACAGCTGAATCCAGTGTCACCCCATTGTTCGCGTCTGCGACCAGATGCAGGCGCAATTCCCCACCCAGATACGGCAGCACGCCGCCTTCGCACCAGCGCATCTGCGGCTGCAGGCGGCGCGTCACGCGCTCGCGATGTTCGTGCAGCTTGGCCAGGATCCAGCGTTCCTTCTCCCGGATCGCGCCTTCGATCTCGCGCACGCCAACCCATTTCGGCGCCGTGATGCGCAGGCCGTCGTCGTCGATCATGAAACCGATGGTGCGGCGTTTGGAGCGGCGCAGTTCGTAGGAAAGCTGATGCTGGCCAAGCAGCAGGCGGCGCTGGCCGGGCGTGGCAGGTGCCGGGCCGGGCAATTGTGCGGCGAAACTCAGGGAAGTCAGGGTTGATGGCGTTGCCAGTGGCGTGGCATGCGTTGGCGGCACCAGCGCGGCGGGCGGTGTCGTCGAGGTGACTAAAGCTGGGTTAATGACAGGCGGGGCGAATACCACAGGTGCAAGCGCTGAGGGAGGCGATATCCTCGGGCGAGAGATAGGCAGCTTCACTGCGGAAAGATCAGCTGCAAACAGATCCAACTGGGCTGGATGCGGTGGATCTGACGGACGTTTGCGCAGCAGTTTCAAATGGCGAACCACAATCTGTAGAACGATGGACAGTAACGCGCGCCCTTGGCGCCGATCAGGCCTCATGTCGCTTTCTTCAAAACCCTGACGCTGGCCAGGTGCATCGACTTGCGCACCTCAGCCATCGTGCACCGCTCGTTGCATGCCGGTCGACAGGTTCCACCATCAGGTACCCGATCACCCGACTCAGATGTCAGCGGCCGACTGGCTGTTGGCAACCCGCGCCCGCTTGCCGACATACACGGTCGGCGATATCACCCGCATCTCGGCCTCGATCCAATTTTCGACCTTCTGCATCAGTTCGATCGCCGTCAGGCCGTCGGGTGCGATCGGCTTGCCGATCGATACGGTGATGATACCCGGCTTCTTGATGAAGGAATTTTTCGGCCAGCATTCGCCGGCATTCACCGCAATCGGCACCACCGGCGTATTGGTTTCGACCGCCAAGCGGGCGCCGCCGCCCTTGTAGCGGCCGGCTTCACCGACTGCGATGCGGGTGCCTTCCGGGAACATGATGATCCACTGGCCGTCGGCCAGGCGACGCCGGCCCTGCGTGACGACCTGGGCGAAGGCATCCTTGCCCTTGCTGCGGTCGATCGGGATCATGCGCAAGAGCGCAATGCCCCAGCCGAAGAAGGGGATGTAGGTCAGCTCTTTCTTGAAGACGTACACCAGCGGGCGCGGCATGTACCACAGATAGAAAATCGTCTCCCAGGCCGACTGGTGCTTCGACAGCAGGATTACCGGCGCATCCGGCAGGTTCTCGGCGCCGCGCACTTCATAGCGGATGCCGCAGATGACTTTCGCGGTCCAGACCACGAACAGGTTCCAGCGCGACGTCCAGTAGTAACGCTTGTTGTACGGCAGGGGTGCGACCAGCATGCAGACGAAGGCCCAGATCACGGTGACCACGATCATCAGCAGCGTGAAGACGAGCGAGCGCAGGAACAGGATGAAACGGGTCATGAAAACTCCGAAATGAAAAATCAGCTACTTGGGCGAGGAGGGGAAGATACGCCAGACGTGGCGGGTGCGCCGGACGATCCGGACGATCCGGATGAACCGGATGAAAGGGTTGAGCCAGATGAGCCGGATGCGCCTGACGTAGCCGGTGCCGCCGGTGAGACCACCCGCTCGACCGCACCTGTCTCCAGCAATTGATCGACCACTGCCGCCAGATTGGCGTAGATACGCGTGCCGGGCGGCAGGCCGCCAGTGTCGCGGGTCTTCTCTCCCTTGCCGGTCAGGACCAGATATGGAATGCAGCCGACCACGAAACCGGCCTGCAGGTCACGCAACGAGTCGCCCACCGTCGGCACGCCCTTCATGCTGATTTCGAGGCGCGTGGCCAGCGCATTGAGCATGCCTGGTTTCGGCTTGCGGCAATCGCAGTTGTCGTCGCTGGCATGCGGACAGAAGAACACGGCATCGAAATGGGCGCCGACCTGCTGCGCGGCGGCGTGCATCTTCTGGTGGATGGCATTCAACGTCGCCATCGAGAACAATCCGCGCGCAATACCCGATTGATTGGTGCAGACCATTACCCGGTAGCCTGCCTGGTTCAGCCGCGCCACCGCTTCCAGCGACCCCGGTATAGGCCGCCATTCCTGGGGCGACCTGATGAAGGCGTCCGAATCGAAATTCAGAACGCCATCACGGTCCAGGACGATCAGCTGACGGGCTGGCACGGGATTCTGATTGGAAGCGGCGAGAGAAAATCAGCCGGCTTCAAGTGGCCAGGGTCGAGATGTCGGCGACCCGGTTCATCATCGCATGCAGGCGTGCCAGCAGCGCCAGCCGGTTCTGCCGCAACTGGAGATCCTCGGCATTGACCATCACTTTTTCGAAGAACAGGTCGACGTCGGCACGCAGACCGGCCAGGCGGGTCAGCGCTGCCTGGAAGTCGCCGGCGGCAAAGGCCCGATCGATCTGCGGTGCGCAGGCTTGCATCGCTTCGAACAATGCCTGCTCCTGCGGCGCGCCTTTTTGCTGCAGTACCGCGGTGTCGATCTCGGTCGGCACCGCATCGGCTTTTTTCAGGATGTTGGTGATGCGCTTGTTGGCTGCCGCCAGCGCCTGGCTTTCCGGCAGCGTGGCGAAGGCGCGCACGGCGTCCAGGCGCTCCAGCAGATTGTCCAGGCAGGCCGGTTGCGGTGCGACCACGGCCTCGATCTCGTGCGGACCATAGCCGCGTTCACGCAGCAGGCCGCGCAGGCGGTCGTAAAAGAATGCCAGCACCTCGGCGCGCGGATCAGTGAAGGTAGTCAGCGGCGTGAAGATGGTAACGGCATCATCGAGCAGCATCGGCAGCGACAGCGGCAGGCGTTTTTCGACCAGCATGCGCAAGATGCCGAGCGCATGGCGGCGCAGGGCGAAGGGGTCCTTGTCGCCGGTCGGCTGCAGGCCGATGCCCCAGATGCCGACCAGGGTTTCTAGCTTGTCGGCCAGGGCAACGGCAGTTCCGGTGGCGCTGGCGGGCAGGGCGTCGCCGGCATACCGCGGCTGATAGTGTTCGGCGGCGGCCTGGGCGACTTCTTCCGGCTCGCCGTCATGACGGGCGTAATACGTGCCCATGATGCCTTGCAGCTCCGGGAACTCGCCGACCATGTCGGTGACCAGATCGGTCTTGGCCAGCAGCGCGCCACGTTCGGCCAGGGCGATGCCGGCGGCATCGTAGCCGAGCGCGCGGGCAATCGCGGCCGCAAGGCGCACCACGCGCGCGGTGCGCTCGCCCTGACTGCCGAGCTTGTTGTGATAGACGACGTTTTGCAGCCCCGGCAGACGCGAGGCGAGGGTTTTTTTCTGATCCTGCTCGAAGAAGAATTTCGCGTCCGACAATCGAGGGCGCACTACCCGCTCGTTGCCCTGGATGATGTGGCGCGGATCATCGGTGGCCAGATTCGACACCACCAGGAAACGTGAACGCAGCTTGCCTGCCGCGTCCGTCAGCGCGAAATATTTTTGATTGGTCTGCATGGTCAGAATCAGGCATTCCTGCGGCACTGCCAGGAACTGGTCCTCGAAACTGCAGGCATAGACCACCGGCCACTCGACCAGCGCAGTGACTTCGTCTAGCAGGGATTCGGGCATCAGCACGGTGTCGCCGGCGGCCTGGGCTAAAAGATCCGCGCGGATTTTCTCTTTTCGTCCAGCAAAACTTGCGATTACCTTTCCTTTTTCTTTTAAGGTCTCTACATATGCATCAGCATGCGGGATATCGATCTTTGCCGTCAGCGAACCGCAGAGAAAGCGATGACCGATACTTTGTCGTGAAGATTGCAGTCCAAGAACAACAATATTTTCAACGACATCTCCACCATGGAGTACAACCAACTGATGTGCAGGACGGACAAAATGAACTGTCTCTCCATTTTGGAGCTGATAGCTCATCAGCTTTGGTACAGGAAGCTTTTGCGTTGCTTCCTCAATTGCGCTTTCCAATTTAACTTGCAGCGGCTCACCGCTTGCCAAGTCACGATGCATTAACAAGTCGATTTTGCCGTCGTTCTGAACGAAAACTCGGTCAGCAATGATTGCACTGACGTCGACTTCATCGTGATACATCGCTTTTATCTTTTTAATTAATGCAGGCGATGTATTCCCATTCGCGTCGTAGCCTACGGATTTCGGCATCAATTTCGTGACAATTTCGCGAGGCAGCGATACATCACGGACCCGTGTAATGTGTAGGGCGAGTCGCCGAGGAGTTGCAAACAGCGTCAACTCTGCTTGATCTTCAAGAAAATCGTCTGCCTTGAGTTCTGCGAAGATGACTTGACCAAATGCGGCGCTTAGTTTTTGTAATGCCTTTGGAGGTAACTCCTCGACAATTAGCTCAACAAGAAGATTTTTAGTCGTCATGAGTTATTTACAGTGATTCAAGCCGCCAGCACGGCTGCATCCGCCGGGCCGCACATCGGAAAGCCGCGTGCTTCGCGGGAGGCGTAGTATGCCTGCGCCACGGCCCGCGAAAGGTTGCGGATGCGGCCGATGTAAGCCGCGCGTTCGGTGACCGAAATCGCGCCCCGGGCGTCGAGCAGGTTGAAGGTATGTGCCGCCTTCAGGATCATTTCATAGGCCGGCAGCGCCAGCGGCACGGCCAGGAGACGTTTCGCTTCCGCCTCGTAATTGCCGAACAGGGAAAACAGGAATTCGGCATTGGATTGCTCGAAGTTGTAGGTCGATTGCTCGACCTCGTTTTGATGGAACACGTCGCCGTAGCTCAGGCGGCGCGATACACCCTGCTCGACCCGTTCGGTCCAGACCAGGTCGTAGACGTTTTCCACGCCCTGCAGGTACATCGCCAGGCGCTCGATGCCGTAGGTGATCTCGCCCAGCACCGGCTTGCAGTCGAGGCCGCCGACCTGCTGGAAATAGGTGAACTGGGTGACTTCCATGCCGTTCAACCAGACTTCCCAGCCCAGGCCCCATGCCCCCAGGGTCGGGTTTTCCCAATCATCCTCGACGAAGCGCACGTCGTTCTTTTTGAGGTCGAGGCCCAGGGCTTCGAGCGAGCCCAGATACAGCTCCAGGATGTTTTCCGGGGCCGGTTTCAGGACCACCTGGTATTGGTAGTAATGCTGCATCCGATTCGGGTTGTCGCCATAGCGGCCATCCTTCGGCCGCCGTGACGGCTGCACGTAAGCCGCACGCCAGGGTTCGGGGCCGATCGCACGCAAGAAGGTGGCGGTGTGCGAAGTGCCGGCGCCGACTTCCATGTCGTAGGGTTGCAGCAGGGCGCAGCCTTGGGCATCCCAGTAGGCTTGCAGGGTCAGGATGGTCTGTTGAAAAGTCAGCATGGTTCAGGGCGCGGTGCGCGCCATCCGGAGAAAAGGGGACGATGACGATCAGGATTGTGCCGCGTGACTGCAAATCGGCGCGAGCCCGCAATTTTAACGGGTTTCGGCAGCCGGATGCGATCGGCGACGCCTGCCGCGCCATGCGGCGAAGACCGGCATGCCCAGCATGAGCAAGGTCAAGATGACGAAGGCCGCATTGCCATAGACGATGTAGGGCGTCAGACCGGCCCGGCCCTGGACGGTCGCCGCCAGCGTACCTTGCGTGAATGGCGGAAGTGCTGCCTGCAGCTTGCCGCGCCCGTCGATCACGGCAGTCGCGCCGGTATTGGTCGCCCGCAGCATCGGCCGGCCGGTCTCCAGGCTGCGCATGCGGGAGATCTGCAGATGCTGCGGCAGCGCGATGGTGTTGCCGAACCAGGCGATGTTGGACAGATTTAGCAAAATGGTCGGCACCGGCCGTTGCAGCACCGTCCGGGTGCGGATCTGGGCCGCGATCTCTTCGCCGAACAGGTCTTCGTAGCAGATGTTGGGCATGACCCATTGATCACGCACCGCGAACGGCGCTTGCAGCGGATTGCCACGGGTCTGGTCACCCAGCGGCATGCGCAGAAAATCGACGAACCAGCGAAAACCCGGCGGGACGAATTCGCCGAACGGTACCAGGTGATGCTTGTCGTAGCGGTAGGTGGCGGGGGTCGATGCGATCGGCTCCGGCAGGCGGCCCATGGCCGACGGTTGCGGATCAATCAGGATGGCGCTGTTGGTGTAGACCTCCGGGCTGTCGGAAATCGGCAGGCCGACCAGCAGCCGGGCGCCGCTGCGGCCAGCGAAATCCGCCAGGCCCTGCAGATATTCCGGCGGCAGTTGCTGGCGCGTGACGGGCAGGGCGGTCTCGGGCGTGGCGATCAGGTCCGCCGGCGCCTGGGTGATCAAGGCCTGATAGATGCCAAGGGAGTGACCGAGCGCGGCCTGGTTGAATTTCATTTCTTGCGCGATGTTGCCTTGGACCAGGCGCACGCTGATCGGCGCGCCCGCGGCGTGGGTCCAGTCGATGCTGCGCAGGAGCTGGCCAGTCAACAGGGGTAGTGCCAGCAGCGCCAGCGGCAGCAGGAACGCGGCAGGCCTGGCGCGGGCCGCCTTCTTGTATGGCGTGTCGGCAATTTGCCTGATGTCGGTTTGTGTCCAGCCGTGGGCTCCGGCATGGGATTTCGTCTCACCCGCCGGGCGCAGAACAGGCCATGCCAGCCACGCCAGCAGCACCAGCCCGGTCGCCACCAGCGCTGCGATCCAGCCGATGCCATGCACGCCCAGTATCGGTGCGAAGCCCGCCAGCGGCGTGTCGGTATGGGCATATCCCGTTGAGAGCCACGGAAAACCGGTGAAGATCCAGCTGCGGGTCCATTCGGCCAGGCTCCACAAGGCCGGCAGTGGCAACAGAAGCGTCATGGCGGCGCTCAGTTGCAGGCGCGCCTGCATCAGGCGGGCGCCACCGGTGGCGGCACCCACCAGCAGGCCCAGCCCGAGCGCGAGCAAGCCGATGGCCAGCACCGTCAGCCAGACCGGCATGCCGCCCAGGTCGTGCAGACTGACATACAGCCAATGGACGCCGGCTGCGCACCAGGCGAAGCTGTAGAACCAGCCGAGCAGGGCCGCCTGTCTGACGGTGGGCGCACGCAGGACGAGCCAGAACAGGATCGCCGTGCAGCCGATCTGCAGCGGCCACCAACCGAAGGGCGCGAAAGCGAAGACGTTCAGGCTGCCGGCGACCAGGGCGACGGCAACCGGCAGCGCAAGCGGACTAATCCGCTTCGGCATCGTCGAGCGGCGGCAGTTTCTCGACCAGCAGCACATGCACCTGCCGCGCATCGGCGCGCAGGACCTCGAAGCGCAGACGGCCCATCTCGAAGACATCGCCCTTGTGCGGCACCCGGCCTTCATGATTGGCCACCAGGCCGCCGATGGTGTCGACGTCCTCGTCCGAGAAATCGGTGCCGAGCTCGGCATTGAACTGTTCGATCTCGGTCAGTGCCTTCACGCGCCAGCGCAGGCCGGAGGCGCCTTCCTTGATGGCGAGGATGTTGTCTTCTTCCTCGTCGAAATCATACTCATCCTCGATGTCGCCGACGATCTGTTCCAGCACGTCCTCGATGGTGATCAGGCCGCCGACGCCGCCGTACTCATCGACCACAATCGCCATGTGATTGCGGTTGTCGCGAAAATCCCTCAGCAGCACGTTCAGGCGTTTCGATTCGGGAATGAAGACGGCCGGGCGCAGCATGTCGCGCACATCAAATGCTTCTTCGGCGTAGTAACGCAGCAGGTCCTTGGCGAGCAGAATCCCGACCACCTTGTCGCGGTCGCCTTCGACCGCCGGAAAGCGCGAGTGCGCGGTCTCCAGCACCATCGGCAGCCATTCCTCGATCGGCGTGCTGATGTCGACCATGTCCATTTGCGAGCGCGGAATCATGATGTCGCGCGCCGACAGATCCGAGACCTGGAACACGCCCTCGATCATCGACAGCGCATCCGCATCCAACAGGTTGCGCTCATGCGCGTCGTGCAGGATCGTGAGCAGTTCCGCGCGGTTCTCGGGCTCGGGGGAAATCAGGGCGGTCAGCCGCTCCAGGAAGGAGCGGTGGGGTTTCGCGTCAGGATGTCTGCCGCTACCGGGAAGTTCTTGCATGGGGGCAAAATGCCGTGGGTGCGACGTTGTTTTGATGCGTAAGAGGATACACGAATTCAGTATCGCATCCGGCGCATGCAGGCACTGCAGCCGGCACTGCAGTCGGCACTGCGATCAGGCCAGCGAAGCTGCTTCCGCATAGGGGTCCGCCAGACCGAGGCCGGCCAGAATCGTCACCTCCAGCGCTTCCATTTCCATGGCCTCGGCGTCGTCTTCGTGATCGTAACCCTGGGCATGCAGCACGCCATGCACGACCAGATGCGCAGCATGCGCCAGCAGGCTTTTTTGCTGGTCCGCCGCCTCATGCTTCAGCACCGGGCAGCAGAAGACGATGTCGGCCCGGGTCGGTTCGTCTTCGGGCGTGGACGCATCCGCATAGGGAAAGGTCAGGACGTTGGTTGCGTAATCCTTGCCGCGGTAATCGCGGTTGAGCATACGGCCTTCTTCGGTATCCACAAAACGCAGCGTGAGTTCGGCCGGATGCAACAGTGCGGCGCAGACCCAGCGCCGCAACAACGGGCGCGTGACCACATCGGCCAGGCTGGGGTCGGCGTACTGTACGGTCAGGGACAACTTATTTTTTGGAGGCATTGCGGGAGGCGGGTTTGGTGACCGTCTTGGGTGCAGTCTTTCGTGCGGTCTTCAATGCAGGCTTGACGGCTGCCTTGATTGCCGGCTTGCGCGCAGCCTGTGCCGGTGCCGCTTTGGACGCCGCAGGTGCATCCGCCAGTCGCCGTTGCGTGCTGCCCGTGCCGGCGGGCCCGTCTGCGGCTTCGCCAGCGGCCGCGTAGGCGTCGACGATGCGTGCCACCAGCGGATGGCGGACCACGTCGGCGCTGGTGAAGGGACAAAAGGCGATGCCGCGCACGCCGTCGAGGATCTCGAGCGCATCGACCAGCCCGCTGCGCTGATGCCGATGCAGGTCGACCTGGGTGATGTCGCCGGTGATCACGGCCTTGCTGCCGAAGCCGATCCGGGTCAGGAACATCTTCATCTGTTCCGGCGTCGTGTTCTGGGCCTCGTCCAGAATCACGAATGCGTGGTTCAGGGTGCGCCCGCGCATGTAGGCCAGCGGCGCGATCTCGATGGCCTGTTTCTCGAACATCTTCTGGGTGCGGTCGAATCCCATCAGATCGTAGAGCGCATCGTACAAGGGGCGCAGATACGGATCGATTTTCTGCGACAGGTCGCCCGGCAGAAACCCCAGCCGCTCGCCGGCTTCCACTGCCGGCCGGGTCAGGATGATGCGCTTGACGGCGTCACGCTCCAGGGCATCGACTGCGCAGGCCACCGCCAGATAGGTTTTGCCGGTGCCAGCGGGGCCGACACCGAAGGTGATGTCGTGCTCGACCACGGAGCGGATGTAATTGAGCTGATGCGGCGTGCGTCCGCGCAGGTCGCCGCGCCGGGTCTTGAGCACCGGTTCCTCGGTGGACGGCTCGGGCGTCATCTCCAGGGGCAAGGGCGCGGCTGCCTTCTTGCGCTGCTTGCCGGTGATCGACAAGGGCGCGACCTCCGGCGGCGCCATGCCGGCGCGTTGCTCCACCAGCGCCAGCTGCACGTCCTCGATCGAGACCAGCTTGTCGGCGATGGCATAGAACTGTTCGAGAATTGCCAGCGCGCGGTCGGCATTGCGGCCGCCGACGATGAAGCGGTCGCCGCGGCGGAAGATGGTGACGTCGAGCGCGGCCGAGATTTGCCGCAGGTTCTCGTCCATCGGGCCGCACAGATGGGCAAGCCGGCGGTTGTCGAGCGGTTCGGGAATGAAGTACAGGGGCTGGGAGGACGTCGGTGATTTCAACGGAAGGGCAATCGTCGGTTTGGTCAGGCCGCCAGGGGCGCGCCGACCGGAGTGAGCGTTTCCTGCGGCAGGCCACCGGGCGCGATCAGTTCGCCGCGCAGGGTGTAGCCGAAGGTGTCGGTGATGCGGATGTCGAGCAGTTGGCCGATCAGCGCTGCCGGGTCGGCGCCACCGTCAAAATTGACGACCCGGTTGCATTCGGTGCGGCCCTGCAGCTCGGCTGGATTTTTCTTGGCGCGGCCTTCGACCAGCACCGGCTGCAGGCTGCCGACCAGTGCTGCGCTGTAGCGGCGGGTGTTGGCGTCGATGACCGCCTGCAAGCGTTGCAGGCGCGCGAGCTTGACCGCATGCGGCGTCGTGTCTTCCAGGCTGGCCGCCGGCGTGCCGGGGCGGGCGCTGTAGATGAAGGAAAAGCTGTTGTCGAAGCCGATGTCGTCGATCAGCTGCATCATGGCCTCGAAGTCGGCCTCCGTCTCACCAGGAAAACCGACGATGAAATCCGACGACACCCGCAGGTTCGGCCGCACGGCTTTGAGCCGCCGTAGCACCGACTTGTACTCGAGTCCGGTATAGCCGCGTTTCATGGCCGAGAGAATGCGGTCGGCCCCATGCTGCGCCGGCAGATACAGGTGATCAACCAGCTTCGGCACCCGCGCATAGGTATCGATCAGGCGCTGGGTGCATTCTTTCGGGTGGCTCGTGACGTACCGGATGCGCAGGATGGCGTCGATGGCCGCAATGTGGTCGATCAGGAGTGCAAAGTCGGCGATCTCGCCATCGGCCATCTCGCCGCGATAGGCGTTGACGTTCTGGCCCAGCAGCGTGACTTCGCGCACGCCCTGCGCGGCCAGGCCGGCGACCTCGGCCAGCACATCCTCGAAACGGCGCGAAACCTCTTCGCCACGGGTATAAGGCACCACGCAATAACTGCAGTACTTGCTGCAGCCTTCCATGATGGAGACGAAAGCGGTCACGCGATCGACCTTGGCCGGCGGCAGGTGATCGAATTTTTCGATTTCCGGAAAACGGATGTCGACCTGCGATATACCGCTGCGGCGCCGCTCATCGATCAGTTGCGGCAGCCGGTGCAGGGTCTGCGGGCCGAACACCACATCCACGTACGGTGCACGCTTCAGGATCGCTGCGCCCTCCTGCGAAGCGACACAACCGCCAACGCCGATCACCAGATCCGGCTTCGCCAGCTTCAGCTCTCGCAAGCGGCCCAAGTCCGAAAACACTTTTTCCTGCGCCTTTTCCCGCACCGAGCAGGTGTTCAGGAGGATCACGTCGGCATCTTCGACGCGGTCGGTCTTGATCATGCCGTCGGAGGCGCCGAGCACGTCGGCCATCTTGTCCGAGTCGTACTCGTTCATCTGGCAGCCGAAGGTTTTGATGAAGACTTTTTTTTGCATGGGAGATCAGTGTGGCCGACGCCTTCTCAAGGCCGCGGCTGATTGATGTTCTGCGCCTTTGGCGACTGCGACGCCTCTTCCGCGGTCAGTATCCAGACCCGATCGATATAAGCATTCTCGTCCTCGGTATAGTTCACGATGACGCTGCGCGTCGGCAGTGACGCCGGCATGTCGATCAGGTTGTTGGCATTCCAGATCCGCGCGCCCGGCGTCAGGTTGCGCGGACGACCGTCGATGATGATTGCCGGGAACAGATCCGGCTTCATCACGCCGCGCTTGGCAAAGGTCGGAAATGGCCGGTCGATGGCGCTGGCCGATCCGGTGACACCGGCCAGCATCACGGTAACGGCAACGGCGGACAGCATCCGGGCAAACAGGCGGCGATTCGGCAAGGCGTTCTCCATTCGGTCAACCAATGCTGCAACGGCAGGATGAAAAACGCCGGTCTGCAAGTTTATCACAGCGGCCGAACCCGAATTTCGTCGCCAGACAGGCCTCAGCTCATCGGATGATTCGCCAGGATGATCCAGTACCGGGCCAGGTCGGCGGTGCCGTCAGTGCCTTGCACGGTTTTCAGGGTCTTGATGGCTTCGGCCTTCTTGCCGGCCTGCAGTTGCGCAATGCCCAGATGCAGCCTGGCGTCGTCCGGCCGTTTCAAGCCGCCCTTGGCAATGCCTTCTTCCATCATCGCGATGCCCTTGTCGGCCTGTCCGGCAGTCACCAGTGCATAGCCGAGATTGACCTGTGCCGTGCCATCCTTTGCCTTGACGGCATCGGCTTCGCTGGTGGCCATGGTCTTCTGGTCGTCGGCGGCGCTCTTGTTGGCCAGGTCCTGCAGTCGCTTGTGGCGCGCTGCCTCGGTGCCGGTGCCCAGAGCCCCGTTCTTGTAGCCAAGTTCGACGATCTTCTTGCCTTCGGCCGGCAAACCCTGCTGCAGGGCCAGCTGCGACATTTCCATGAAGTCGGCCGTGCTGGTCAATTGTCCGATGGCCAGCTTCAGGCGATCGATGTCAAGCGTCAGGCGATCCGCAAAACCGGGTTTGCGCTGGGTACGTTGCAGGAGATCGGCCCAGGATTCCTTGGTCGGGTAATTCGCCACCTGGCGCTCCAGCGTGGCCACATACGCGCCGGTGTCGTTCTGCTTGGCGGCGATGCTGGCCATCAGTTTCAGTTGAATTTCGCTTGGTGCACGGCCGGCTTTCTCGCCGGCGGCGAGGTCGGCCTGCAATTCCTTCTGGGCTTTCGCCATGTCGCCATTGAGGTAATAGGCCTGGATCAGCAGCGCCCGATCTTCGCCATCACCCACGCCATCCTTGCTGGCACGCTGCAGCCAGATGATCGCCTTCGGATAATCGCCGGCGCGGTAGTACAGGCTCGCCAGCGCCTGGATGATCTTGGCCTGCTCGCCCTGTGCCACGCGGCCGGAATTGAGGGCGGCCTCGAAGGAGCGCCCGGCAGTCTCATTGTCGCCGGCGCCCATGGCGGCCGCGCCCCGGGTGCGGTCGATCATGTAGGTCTCGTAGGGCGTCTTGCCGCCGACCGCATCGGCTTCATGCACGCGATTCAACGCATCCCGATATTTCTGGGCGCGGATGGCATCCTGCGCAGCCTGCAGCGGCTTGCCGATCTCCGGGCGGATCTTCTCGGCGGCCTGGGCCTGGGCGGTGCCGATCAGGCCGATGTCGGCAGTGAGATCGACAGTGACTGCCGTCGTGGCAACGGCTGCCATCACGAGGGCGGTGCGGGTCAGACGAAATGCGGCGTTGCGGATCGGGGACATGTTTTCTTCCAATGGAAATGACGATCGGCAGGGGGTGCCTGCCGATCGATTAGTGCGTGGATGCGTGTTGCAAGGCAGGTGCCTTCGTCAGTTCATGAATTGTTCATTGCCGATCATGCCGATCTTGGTCACGCCCAATCGCTGGGCCGAGGCCATGACGGCCGCTACCGACTTGTAAGCCACCAGCTTGTTCGGCCGCACGTGCACTTCCGGCTGATTCGCCTGCGAGGCGACTTCGGCCAGCCGCGCTTCGAGCTGCGCCCGGTTTGGCACGACCACGTTGTCCCACAGGACGGTACCGTCGAAGTCGACGTCGATGGTGACGACCACCGGCGGCGAAGTCGGTGGTGGTGGCGTGCCGACCGGCATGTTCAGGTTGACTGCGTGGTTCTGGATCGGAATCGTGATGATGAGCATGATGATCAACACCAGCATGACGTCGATCAGCGGCGTCATGTTCATCTCGATCATCGGCTCGTCGTCCGACTTGCCGGGTCCTATGTTCATTCCCATGTCTTGCTCCTGTGTCTCGTCCGACGGAAGGCGACTTCAGCCGCCGCGTGCCGGTGGTTCGGTGATGAAACCGACCTTGGCGATGCCGGCGCGCTGTGCAGTCAGAATCACCCTGCCGACGAATTCATAACGGGTGTTTTGGTCGCCCCGGATATGCACTTCCGGCTGCGGCTTCTGTACCGACACGGTCTTCAGGCGGGCCAGCAGTTCCTTCTGGTCGACTGGCTTCTCGTTCCAGAACACCTGGCCTTCCTTGTCGATGGCCACGTTGATGTTTTCCGGCTTGGTCTTGTAGGGCTGGTTGACTTCGCTTGGCAGCTTCACCGGCACCGTGTGCGTGACCACCGGAATCGTGATCAGGAAGATGATCAGCAACACCAGCATCACGTCCACCAGCGGCGTGGTGTTGATCGATGCGATCACTTCGTCGTCGTCTCCATCGGGAGACCCCATGGACATCGACATGATCAGCCGACTTTCTTCATCATGGCAGCCTGCGCCGATTGGGTCGACGACATCACGCCCGACAACAGCACCGAATGCAGATCCGACGAGAAGGAGCGGATGTCTTCCATTGCGCCCTTGTTGCGGCGAACCAGGAAGTTGTAGCCGAGGACAGCCGGCACAGCCACGGCCAGGCCGATGGCCGTCATGATCAGCGCCTCACCCACCGGGCCGGCAACCTTGTCGATCGATGCCTGGCCGGCGATGCCGATGGCGGTCAATGCATGATAGATGCCCCAGACGGTACCGAAGAGGCCGACGAACGGCGCGGTCGAGCCGACGGTGGCCAGGAAGGCCAGGCCATCCTGCAGGCGGCTCTGGACTTTTTCCACGGCGCGCTGAATCGACATCGTGACCCAGGTATTCAGGTCGATCTGTTCCAGCAAGGCGCCGTCATGATGCTGCGTGGCGTTGGCGCCGGTCTCGGCGATGAAGCGGTACGGGCTGCCGGCAGCCAGCGTCGTGACACCGGCGGGGACCGACGCGGCTTTCCAGAATTTCTGGCGCGCTTCCTTCGCCTGGCCGCTCATGCGCAACTGGTCGATGATTTTCGTGATCAGGATGTACCAGCTGCCCATCGACATGATGACCAGAATGATCAGCGTGCCGCGCGCAACGAAGTCGCCGCCTTTCCAGAGGGCGTCTAGGCCGTAGGGATTGTCGACGGTTTCCTTGGTCTCTTTCGGGGCGGTCATGGCGTCGGCTGGCGACGCCGTGGCAGCAACCGGCGCTGCGGCAGCAGGGGCAGCAGGTGCAGGAGCGGCAGGCGCAGGGGCAGCAGCGGCAGGTGCGCCAGCGACAGGCGCCGGGTCGGCAGCCAGTGACGGCAGGGCGACGAGAGTGGAAGCAGCCAGCAACGAGGCGGCGAGTACGGCGGAAATACGGGTATTGAAAGACATGCTAACTCCAGGATATTAAAAGTTGTTGAATGGGAGAGGGAAGCATCGGCCGCTTTGCGTGACACCGGTCGAAACCGGCATGCGGCGCGATGTCACGCCTTAATCTTCCAGCTTCCACACGTACTGCATCTTCGTCCACGATTGCTCTGGCTTGCCGTCGACCGACCCTGGCTTGAACTTGCACAGGCTCAGACCGGCGCGTGCCGCACTGTCCAGCGATTTGAAGCCGCTTGATTTCTCGACCCGGGAGTCAACCACCCGACCATCGGTGCCGATCAAGAACGCCAGCGTTACCACACCGGTTTCTTCCGCCCGCAGCGATGCCCGCGGATATTCCGGCTTGGTACAGGCGCTCGGATCTACCACGGCTGCCACCCGGACCGGCGCAGCGGCTGCGACAGGCGCGGGCGTCGGCTCGGCCGCCTTTGCCACTGGCGCCAGCTCGGTCGTGGTCGGCTTGACCGTGGTCGTGGCCTGGATCACGTTCTGCTGCACCGGCTGCTGCACCTGCACTTCAGGTGGCGGGATGAACGGCGGCGGCGGTGCGGCCAGCTTCGGCGGCGGCGGTGGGGGCGGTTTGTCCGGCGGTGGTGGAGGCTTGACCTCCTCGATGATCTTGGTTTCCAGCGGCTGCTGAATGACTTCGACCACCTTGCGCGCCAGACCAGTGGCCAGCGCGTAGATGATCAGGATGTGCAAGAGCGTGACTAAAGCAATACCAACGAACTTCTTAGTCGGGTTTCGCTCGGCCTGCGAAAAATCCATACCTACTTCCTCCGATTCCAACCCATCCAATGCTGCTTAAGCAATCGAATGCGCGGTGAAAAACTTGCCTGGCAATCCATGATCGGATCGCCAAGATGGCCAACATGCGGAAAGGTCGTTCCCGAATGAGTCGCTACGATTGCTGCCGTAAAAACCCTGCGTCGGCGACCTGTGCCAGCACATCCGGTTTTTTCGCAAACCCGTTCAAGTGGGGGTGCAGTGTGACTACTATAGTTTGATCGGCTTGAAAACCGGTCCGCAGTGCCTCGTGGGTACTGTCGCCGCTAATATTTCTTTGAATATTTTTGGCAGGTTGAATGGAAACATTCAATGTGATCGATGTCAATCAGCGGAACTCTTTTTTTTAGGGAAATTTTTGGAAAACCTGCGGCGCCACTGAATAAAAAGCAAAAAGCATTCCGGCAAGATCGTCAAATATCACCCAAAAGTGCTATTTTCGGAAATTCGATCGGCTCGCAGACGAAAAAAAACCCCGGCTTGCACCGGGGTTTTCGTTTGTAGGCACCTCTGTCAGAACTTGTAACCAGCGCGAAGGTAGTAAGTACGGCCAAGCGGATTGGTGAACTGCGCGTCATAGCCGGTCTGGAAGTTGGCTTCCGTGCGGGACGACGGTGGATCACGATCCAACAGGTTCTTCACGCCGAACACCAGCGTTGTTCCCTTGAACCCCTGGTATCCGATCTGCGTGTCGACGGTCTGGTAGGCTTGAACGCGGCGGTCTGCCGGGTAGTTGACATTGCCGACCGACGCCGGGTTGGTGAAGTCCTTGTAGCCGCCGGTATAGTTGTGCGTGACCGAGCCGTTCCATGGGCCTGTCGCATACTGGAAGGTCAACACATGACGCCAGCGCGGTACCGGACCGTAATCCTGGTAATCGCCTAGATCGCTGACTTTCGGCACGCCCTGGAACTGGTAACCGTGTTTGGAGTAATACGTTCCATCCAGGTTGGCAGTGAACAGGCCAGGCAGTCCCAAGGCTTGCAGTTTCTGCTTGAATGTCAGGTTCAGGTCCAGACCGGCTGCATAGAACTGCGCCGTGTTGGCATACGGCAGATACGTGTAGGCCAGCGGGTAGTCCTTGTTGGTGCTTCCCCGTATCGGATTCAATGCATCAGGATCCGTTTGCGGGTTGAACCGGTAGAACGCGTTGACATTCGCCACCGGGTCGTTGAACACCGTGTTCTCGGAGGTCTGTGCAATCGCCTTGTTGATCCGGATATCCCAGTAGTCAAGCGAGCCGCTCAGGTAGGACGTTGGCTGGAACACGATCCCCAGCGAAAACTGCTTGGACTTTTCAGGCTGCAGATCCTTGCTGCCCTCGAGAGCCGTATCCAGCTGGACATTGCACTCGTCTTTCAGTTCGCCGACTGCGTTGATCGTATTGGTGATTGCAACACCGCCCGGGCAACGGATCGGATCACTGAAGTTGCTGCTCGTGTTGTTTCCGGAGGTGAAAGGACGCAGGTTCTGGTACAGCGTCGGCGCACGGAAGCCCTTGCCGTACGAACCGCGGAATGCCACCTCTTTCACCGGCGTAAACTTCAGCGAGATTTTCGGGCTGAAGTTGGTGAACGAGCTGCCGAAGTCATTGCGGTACTTGTCGTAGCGACCGGCCAGTTGCGCTTCCAGGTTCGTGTAAAGCGGAATGTTCGCCTCTGCAAAGACACCCGTGACGATCCGCGAGCCGGTCACGCTCGGGATTGGACCGGCGCCGCCGACCTCATCGCCTGAAGCCTGGACCGGAAAGGAAACCTGCTCAAGCGATTCCTTG
>JAYTLK010000034.1:0-12928 GCA_043729515.1 Herminiimonas sp. | reverse complement strand
GGTCCTGTACCGAAGCGATCAGTTTGTGCTTGCGAGCAGTAACGCAACCGGGCGACACGGTCGCAATCGAATCGGCGACATTCTTCGTACTTCTGCAAGTACTGGAAAGTCTTGGATTGAAAGCGCTGGAAATTCCTACCGATCCAATGACCGGTGTGTCCGTGCCTGCTCTGGAACTGGCAATGCGCGAAGGCCTGGTGAAAGCATGTTTGTTCATACCAAATGCAAACAATCCAACTGGCAGCATCATGCCGGAGACGAACAAGCGACAAGTGGCAGCCTTGGCGGCCCGCTACGATGTTGCGGTGATCGAAGACGATATCTATCGCGAACTATGCTTCACATCGCAACAGCCCTGGCCGATCAAAGCCTACGATGTGACCGGGCACGTGATGTTGTGCTCGTCATTTGCAAAGATTCTCGGCCCTGCGGTCCGGGTTGGCTACGCAGCGGCGGGAAAGTACGCGGCACGCGTCGCGTTTCTCAAGACGGTTTCCAGTGGATCGACCAGTTGTCTTAACCAGGCGGCGGTGGCGGAATTCATCGGGGGCAATGGCTTTGCCAATCACATGCGAAAAATGCGGCGGGAGATGAGCAGGCGTATTGCGGCAATGACGGACGCAGTGGAAGCCGCATTTCCGGAACAGACGCAAATATCGAGTCCGCAGGGCGGCTTTGTTCTTTGGATCGAATTGCCATCAGGGGTTGATGCACTGACACTTCATGCCGCGGCATTGAAGGAAGGGATTGCATTCATGCCTGGCCCGGTCTTTTCGGCGTCGGGTAGTCTGCGCAACCATTTGCGCCTGAATTGTGCGAATGTCGTTGACCATCAAATACAACGGGCAGTGATCCAGCTCGGCGCTCTCGTACGCGCTGAAACCGGCCTTTAGAAATTTTTGCGTGCCGTCGTGTCCATGTTTTCGAATTGAAAAAGACCGCGCTTGAACACGGCCCTTTCGATGTTGATGCGCCTGTTATTCCAGGTCAGGTCATTTCACGCGGAACTGTTCCCGATCCTTGCCTTTGAGCCAGCCGGGCTCGCGCCCCCGCCCGGACCAAGTCTTGTCCCCATCTCGAAACTGGATGGCTACCGGCTTGTTATTGCCTCCTTTTTTCGAAGCAACCTTTTTCCCCAAGACGTCATTGACAGAAATTCCGTATCGTTGCATCAATTCTTTAATCTGGGTCACGGCGCCATCGATTTCCTGAACACGCGTTTCCTCGGCCTTTTTTTGTAACTCGGCAATTTGCGCTTGCAACTCTTTATATGAAGCCAATTTTCTTCCTTTACAATAATTTGATTAACGTGTCGACATTGTATCGCTATCAACGAACAATCGAGACCATTAAATTTGCAAGGATCTGACAAATCACGTAAAACGCCTGTAATTGAGACAATGGTCCGACAAAATTACCGGATGATAATAATCATACGTTGAACAATATGTAAATCGGCCAAAACGACACCAGTAAAACCGCGGTTTTTTCTTTGAACCGTTTCGAAAGACGCGTGCAGATCTACTCCCCCTGCATGTCCCCTTCTCTTTTGCGCATCAACAAATTTAATTCTCTGACGCTTGTTGACATGCGCGCTTCAGTGCCTTACCAACCGACGAGGGTAACGTATTCCGACCCGCCCATTGGCTTTAAAGCGCTCGGCCTGAGACTGTTGGTGGATGATTTCGGTATCGGCAACCCGTCTCAGTCTTCACTCCAGGGCCCGGACATGAATTTGCCGGAAATCGATCGTTCGTTCACGGGCAAAATCGCGGGCGGCAAACGAAGCACGGATTTTTCAAGACAAATTTGTCTATGGTCAGTGTCTTGAAAATGG
Organism: Herminiimonas sp.; assembly: GCA_043729515.1. GTDB lineage: Bacteria > Pseudomonadota > Gammaproteobacteria > Burkholderiales > Burkholderiaceae_D > JANXSS01. Next base: position 11,091 of record JAYTLK010000034.1, on the reverse strand, counting down.
CAATTGTGGTCGAACGCGTGGAGACGATCGAGGATTTTGCGGTCTTGCAGGCGCTGGGCTGCGACCAAGCACAAGAGTTTTTCGTAACACGGCTTGTCGAAGCAGATCACACCATGACCTCCTTGCAGTAGCCCGCGTTTTTTCACCGTTCCAAATGTTGCCGTTTTACCGCGCTTCAAGCCTGACCTGCCAGTTCGCGAGCACAAGTGATAAACGATGCAATCGTCAATGCAAGCGGAAGCCTGCAGGCCAGTCATGTCAATAAAAAAACCCGCTGGCCTTACGGCAGCGGGTTCGCAGAACTACTACCCTTTTACTGTCCAGGCAAGGGACTGCGGTTGTGCGCGATTTCATTACCTGCATAGCCGCCCATCAATACGCCGGCCACGGTCGCAAGCTTTTTCCCATTGCCACCGCCTACCTGGTTACCCAGCAGACCACCAACGACCGCACCGACTCCAGTGCCAACCGGATGCATGTCGTTCACGTAGTTCACAACCGGATGCTGTTGCGGAGCGTTATAAGGCTGCTGATAGGTACTCACTGGCGGCTGGGAGTACGAATTCTGCGCGTAATGCTGTGTTGAGTGCCTCACCGGGTGACGATGGACCGGCGCCGCAGGCGCGTAGGAACGCGGAGCATCATCAATCTGCGCAACTGGCACGGTCTGGCGCGTCGACTGCACGACCTCAAGGATTTTTCCATCCGCCGTAACATACCGTGCCGGACCACCGCCGAGGATTACCGGCTCGGTTGTCACACCAGCGACTGCTTCAGCGGGTGCAGCAGTGCCATGGGACGATGGGAGAACGCCAGTAATTGCGGCAACGCCAAGCAAGCTAACAAGCGTGACCGAAACTGCCGCCGCCATCACCATCGGGTGGATTCTGCTTTGCGCTACTGTTGTCGTTGTCGTATTCATGTGTATTCCCTTTTTGTTGTCTGAACAAACAATACGTCGACAGGCGACATAAGCGAAGCAAGAGGTTGTATCAAAAGTAACCACCCGTTACTTCGCAAAGGGCTACCCCGGATGGATGCATGGCCTGGAAGCAACGACTGGCCGTATAGCGACGAGATAAAAAGCGCTTGGGAGTCCTGGTATTGTCGATTCGGTGTTGGCAGCAAAGATTCGTGTTCGTTTCATGCAAATCATTTGAATCCACCTACGATGACTCCGCATGTGACACGTCTTTCGATTGCATGCCTCGCTTCAAGGAAGAATCATGGCCGTCTCCAATGTCGATTCAAATGCTCGCTCTCGGTCGTTCGCGCTGACAGTGCCGACGTCGACAATGTCGATGGACCTGGAGACTGCTGCGGCAGTCAATAAATTGATTCGACTCACCGTAAAGTTACTACAGTTGCAGCGGTATTTACACGCCGCACTGGCCCATGTGCCGCCAGCGGGCGCAGCCGGTGGCGCTCGGTCGGATGGCGCCAGCGGCGGTAATGGCAGCAGTGCCAGCGGGACCGTGGCGCACCATGGGGATGGCGCGCATCAAGGCAGCGAAGATGCCCCGAAAATTCAGGGCCCTGCCGGCGCAGTGCCGACCGTCGCCGGTTCCACGGGCCAGGCTGCCGATGCCACGGTCCTTGCCGCGAACGTTCCAGACGGCTTTGAACAATACCGCAGCGCCGTCAATGCCGCCTCGGTTCGTACAGGCGTTCCGGCAAACCGGATTGCCGCCACGATCTGGGCAGAGTCACGTGCCACGTTGAATGATCCGATTTCCACGCGTAACTCCGATGGCACCACCGATCACGGCTTGATGCAAATCGGTCAGGAACGCTACGACACCGTCATTCGGGCGGAAGTCGGCGGCCCGCCATTGGACGTGCGCAATTCAGCCGACAACATCATGGCCGGCGCTTTTGCCTTGTCCAAAAATTACAAGGTAAAGGGCAATTGGACTGACGCGCACAAGCAATATGTCGGTATAGGCGACCAAGCAGGCTATGCGGCGGCAGTCAATGGCTATGCGGCGAGTATGGATGCCGGCCAGAGTATGCAGAACGGCAGCGGTTTCTAACCTGGGGCATCCAAGCTCCGACTTTACCTCCTCCGCAAACTTCCTGGCTTCGATGCTACCTGGTCAGTGAGACGCGTTGTGGTACCGAGTCAGGGCCACTGGCGCTGACATTCCTCCGCTGGTATTCATTTGCGCTGACCAGCGCCGCAAGCAAGCAGTAACGTTGTCAAAAAAATTGACCCGATGCTGGCGTTGCCCGGTACCTGTGCACGCCGGCCATCCAAACAAGGAAAACATGATTATTTGAAATTAATTTTTGATTACTAAAAGCAAGTATTTATCTAATTTCGTCATATTGCATTTAAGAAATTTCGACAGCACGGGGGCGGCCATCACGGCTGCACGGCTGTCCTGCAAACGTGACGACAGGATGAATACATGATGATGTTTCGCATACCGATGATGTGCAAATACGCCGCCGCAGTTGCCTTGTTGACCACCAGCGCGGCAATGGTACTGGCAGACGAACTCAGGACAGTGCCGGCCGACTCCGCACCACCGGCAGCCCAGACAACGGTGCCTGCAACCAGCAGCGCAGCCATGCCGGCAACGCCGGGCACGCAACCCGACATCATGCGCCTGGCAACGCAAGCCGCCGCAGTGGCGCGTGCTGCTGCGGCCGATCGCGCCGCGCATGGCGCCATGATTCCTCCCTCACTGGCTGACGCCACTGCCGTGTCGACGAAACCGATCGCCGCCAAGACGGCAGCCCCCACGGCCAGCGCCGGCGACACTGCCTGGATGCTGACCGCGACCGCCCTGGTGCTGCTGATGACCCTCCCCGGGCTGGCCCTGTTCTATGCCGGCATGGTGCGCAAGAAAAACGTGCTCGATGTGATGGCGCACAGTTTCGTCACCACTTGCATCGTCACGCTGTTGTGGGTCATGGTGGGCTACAGCCTGGTTTTTACAGCCGGTAGTCCCTTCCTGGGTAGTCTGGATCGCTGGTTTCTGCATGGCATGACCTATGCGAAAGGCAGCGGGCAATCCAGCGTCAATCTCCTGGCACCGACCATCCCCGAAAGCGTCTTCATGATGTTTCAGATGACGTTCGCCATCATCACGCCTGCCTTGATCACGGGTGCATTCGCCGAACGGATGAAGTTTTCTGCATTGCTCTGCTTCACGTTGCTATGGTCGATGCTGGTGTACGTACCGCTGGCGCACTGGGTCTGGGAGCCGGGCGGCTGGCTTGCCACGCGCGGCGTGCTGGATTTTGCCGGCGGAACCGTGGTCCACATCAATGCTGGCGTATCCGGCCTGGTTGCCGCGCTCATCATCGGCCCACGCGTCGGGTATGGACGAATCCCGATGGCGCCGCACAACCTGACGTTGACGGTCATTGGCGTTTCGTTGCTTTGGGTAGGCTGGTTCGGCTTCAATGCCGGATCGGCCGGTGCTGCGGACGGCCGTGCCGGGATGGCCATGACGGTCACCCAGATCGCCACGGCAACCGCGGCCCTGTCCTGGATGGCGACGGAGTGGATCCGTCGAGGCCGGCCGTCGATACTGGGGCTGGTCTCAGGCGCGGTTTCGGGCATGGTGTCGATCACGCCTGCCTCCGGCTTCGTCGATGCCGGTGGCGCGATCGTCATCGGCGCCGTCGGCGGCGTCGCCTGCTTTTTTGCAGCAACCACGCTCAAGGCACGGTTCAGATACGACGACTCGCTCGATGTCTTCGGCGTCCATGCCGTGGGCGGTATCGTTGGCGTACTGCTCACGGGTGTTTATGCTGTCAAGGAAATCGGTGGGGTCGAAGGAAGCCTGGCGACCCAGGCGATCGGCGTGGGCGCAACCGTAGTCTATGCCGGCCTCATGACGGCGCTGATCCTGGCACTGTTACAGGCGTTCATCGGCCTGCGCGTGACTGCGCCGGAGGAAGAAATCGGGCTCGATGAGAGCGAACACGGCGAATGCCTGCCCGGCGTGGCAAACGCAGCATAAGCATCGCACACGGTTGGAAGGCAGGCATGTCACACATACCCACGCTGGAATACTTTGAATCGGACCAAATTCGCCTGGCAGTTTCTTTATGGAAGCTGGTCAGGCGTGCGAAAGAGACGGATTTCGACGTCCTGCGTTTCGGCCGGGAATGGGTCTATGCCGACGACGTACTCTTGCTTTGCATGCGCTCGGAAGACGAAGCCGTGTCGCAGGCAACCATTGAACTGATGCAATTGCGGGCTTGTCTGGAACAGCAGAAACCGGAACTTGCACGCAAGCTCGGTGCAAAATCAGCTACCGCCCCACGTGCCGAGCCTGATGTGGCGATGCAAGGCGTTCGCGGCGGCATGCCCGAGCAGCGTCAGCGTGACAACCCAACCATCGGCCACGACGCGTCCGCTAAAAAACCATCACTGCCCGCATCAGACCGGGAGGCACCGGCAACGCCAGCGCAACCGCGGTACACCAAGAGCTTGCGCTAAGGCAGCGGAATCGATTGGCAACTACCCGCGGTTCAGGGAAACGAGTGCCCGTCAATAAAGGTGTGGAACACGACATCGGACTGCGAAATCTGCGCAGTATCGGATGGATCGGCGGGGTAGATACCAGCTACGGCGGCAGCGGTACAGGCGACAAGTGCGAGAGCGGCGAGAATTTTCATGTGTTTCCTTTCATGAGCGCTTTGCTGGGCCGGAGTGGCGAGCTTCGCTTTATGACAGGTAGACGCATAGTAGATATTGATTTTTTACAATCTTCTCAGGAGTGGAAAAACATTCCCTCCTCTTCCTCGGTCACCGATCCACGCTTCACGCATGATGCGACACCTGTTGCCTTCAAACTTGCTGATTCGAAAGCAGTCGATAATTGTCGGGCCTCTTTTACGGTCAAGGATCAATTGCGTAAAAGGTTTATGTCGGTTTTTTGGCAGGCACCCTCTGGTGTGGTTCGGCGCCATCCTATGCGGCCCTGCTGGCGGCGCGGATCGGCACCGGCCTGTTCGGCGGCGTCATTGGCTCCGTTGTGGTGGCGATTGCCACCGATCTGTTTGCAACCCAGTTGCGCTTACGGGTCATGGCAATCATCCAGACTGCCTTTTCCGCCAGTCAAGTGCCGGGCATTCCAATCGCATTGATGTTGTCCACCCGTTTCGACCGGCATGCGCCATTTTTCCTGTTGGTGGGTCTGGGCCTGCTTGGCGGCTTGCTGGTCATGTGGCGCCTGCAACCGGTGGTGGCACACCTGGCGTACCGGCAGGACAGCAACGCGTTTGCACTTTTGCTCGCAACGCTCACGCAACCGCGCCACCTGCCGGCCTTCGCCGCAACCGCCCTCCTGACGATCGGCGGCATCGGTGCCGGACCTGCGCATGCGCAGTGCCTTCAGCGCCATCGGCAGCGCGGTTCAGCAATTGGCCGGCGGCCTGGCCGCCATCATCGCCAGCCATCTGGTCAGCACCGGCGATGATGGACAATTAAAGGGATTCGCGCTGGTCGGATATGCGATCGTCGGCACGACCTTTGTCGCGGCAATGCTGGTGCTGAAGGTACGGCGCGACATGCAGCTGAGTTCACGCGAACTGGAGCCCGGATGATCGGACACGCGTGCCTGATTTCATGACTTGATCGTTTCGGGCAATATCGGTATCTTCTCGGCGACGTTTTCGTTTTCAGACTTTCAGGGACACCATTGGCGACTCTACCGATCATTCAAGACATGGCTGACGTACAGTCGATCAGTTCCGTGCCGCGCATATTGAGCGCCATCACCGAGATCACCGGCATGCGGTTTTCCTGCATCGCGCGGGTGACTGAATCGTCCTGGACGGTGTGCGCCGTCTACGATGCGGCGGGGTTCGGATTAGTACCCGGCAACGAACTTGCAATCGACACGACTTTTTGCAAGGGTGTTCGGTCCACACGAGAGCCGGTGGTCTTCGACAGCGCCATCGCCAGCACGGTGTATCGCGATCATCCGTCTCCGAAATTATACGGTTTCGACAGCTATGCCTCCTTGCCCCTTTATCGCTCTGACGGTGAATTTTTCGGTACGCTTTGTGCACTCGATCCATTGCCTGCCACACCATCAAATCCGGCGACCCTCGCCACATTGAAGCTGTTTGCGGAATTGATCTCCAACCAGTTGCACTCCGAAGTGCAGCTGCAGGCCAGCAAGGTTCGCCAGGAAGCGCTTGCCGAACAGCTTCGCATGAGCCACCAGGAGCGCGAGCGTGCCTGGGATGCGTCCCTGGATTTGCTGGCAGTCGTCACGACGGAAGGCAGATTCACGGCCGTCAACAGCGCCTGGGAGCGCATGGTCGGTTGGCGCGTCGACGACCTGCTGGGCACCGTGTTTGCCGACTATGTCCATCCGGATGACCTGGCAGCCACGCAAACAGCGTTCGCAGGAATTTTCGATACGCCGTTGACGGATCCGTTCGAATACCGGTTCAGGATGAAATCGGGTCAATACCGGTGGTTCGGATGGACCGCATCCTTCGAGAACGATCGGGTCTTTGCCAACGGGCGCGACACGCAAGCGCTCCATGAGCAAGCCGAGGCGTTGGCCCGATCGGAGGCGTCGGTTCGCCAGATGCAAAAGATGGAAGCGGTCGGACAACTCACCAGCGGCATCGCGCATGACTTCAACAATCTCCTGGCTGCCATCACGGGGAGCATGGAAGTCATGCGGGTTCGCCTGGCACAGGGGCGTCATGCGGAGCTGGAGCGGTATGTCGGCGCCTCGTTGGGCGCGGCCCGCCGCGCGGCGGCACTCACACACCGATTGCTTGCTTTTTCCAGGCAACAGACGCTTGAACCGAAGATGACTGCATTGAACCGGTTGGTTGCCGGCATGGAGGAACTCATTGCGCGCACCACCGGCCCCGAAATCCGGGTCGAGGTCGTTGCCGCTGGCGGGCTCTGGAATACCTTCGCCGATGAAAGCCAGCTGGAAAATGCATTGCTCAATCTGTGCATCAATGCGCGCGACGCCATGCCCGATGGTGGCCGCCTGACCATCGAAACCGCGAACCGCTGGCTTGACGAGCGTAGCGCCATCGAGCGCGACGTGCCGCCGGGCCAGTACGTCTCGCTGTGCGTGAGCGACAACGGAACAGGCATGTCGGCAGAAGTCATCGCGCGGGCATTCGACCCTTTTTTCACGACCAAGCCGATCGGCCAGGGAAGCGGCCTGGGATTATCGATGGTCTACGGCTTTGCCAGACAATCCGGCGGGCAGGTGCGCATCTACAGCGAGGTGGGAGACGGCACGATGGTCTGCATCTACCTGCCGCGTCATCTTGCGCAGGAAGCATTCGCGTTCGAGGCGCCGGCGCCAGTCGAGATGCCCACTGCCGTGGCCGGACAAACGATCCTGGTTGTTGAGGACGAACCGGCACTGCGCATGCTTGTGGTGGACATGATGACCGATCTTGGATATGCAACGCTGGAGGCACAGGACAGCACAGCAGGCTTGCAAATTCTGCAGTCGTCCGCAAGGATCGATCTCCTGATATCCGACATCGGTCTGCCAGGCGGCATGAACGGCAGACAAATGGCTGAAGCCGCCATGACCATCCGACCGGACTTGAAGGTGTTGTTCATCACGGGATATGCAGAAAATGCCGTGTTCAACCACGGCCATCTGGCGCCTGGCATGCAGGTCCTGACCAAACCGTTCGAAATGCGGGTTTTGGCCTCGCGTGTTTCAGGTTTGATCGAGCCAGCAAATAGGTCTGTTCCCATGCCTTTGAAAACCGAAAATTCGATCCGCATTGACTGATGGCGCGGCGCCCAGCCGGCATCAATGACAAATCGGTGGCGGCAGGAATGTTCGGCTGGCCACGCCGCAATGTGCCAGAGGAGCATCCGGGGCTGACTAAACTTGCCGTGTGACGATCAGGCCGATGTGCGCCACCACGGCGGCTCCGGCGATCTTTACCCATGTTCAATTTCGCCATGGAGCCGTGCTTGGCATGTCTTGCTTTGGTCGAAATCCGTGCCGCATGTGCGCCACCCCTCAGACAATCCAGGTCGCCTCATTCGATGATGCGCGTTGAGGCATCATTGACCACCAGGAGAACCCATGGCAGACCAGCAAATCCCGAGTAATGATCCGACCCTGCGAAAGCTCGATGTCAATGACGCGGCGCAGCTAGCGCAATGGTCGAAGAAATTCGACTGCACGCCGGCGCAATTGAAGGAAGCAGTCGCTGCAGCAGGCGAGCGCGAAAGCGATATCGAAATGCACCTCAAGGGCAGCCACAGCACCAGCAATAGCGACCGCGTGCATGATGCATTGACGGAAAACCCGAACAAGGGTGGCGCACGGTAGAAACAGCGAGCGAGTCGGCTCGGCTCATTTGATTGGCCATCGGCCGCGATTTGCCAGCCGTGGGAAACCTCGGCGTGGCAACTGGAAATTCCGACTTGCAGGCTAGATTTCACCCGCGCCATCGCACTGACGGCACGTTTCGGTGCCGACGCCGTGGCAAGACGGGCAGCGAACCTGCCCGTCATCGCAGGCGACTTCACCCTGATCGTTCAGCGCCACCGGTTGGGCGGGCGGCGCTTCGGCTGGCCCGCCATGAATGCCGCCCTCGCTGGCAGCTACATGACCATTGCCACCGCAGCGGTGGCAATGATGGATACCGGTTCCGTTACATTTGGTGCACAAAGCCATTCATTTCTCCTGTTAGCCCAACACGGATCATCAGCATGCCACGTGGCGCACTGCTCTTTTGGCCGGGGCTCGCACATATGGATCGATCTTTCGCCATATAAGTTTCTTTTGGTGATCCAAGGACGCAGTTTGATTCAGCGAGCGCCGAGACGCCCGCTACCGTGTTGCCTGATTCAGCGCACGACCATCTCCGTGAACGGGTAGACATAAGCCTGCAGGCTGACCAGCAATCCCACCAGTATCGCCAGTGCGATCGAATGGAAAAACACGTAGCGCAGGATATCGCCTTCATGGCCGTACCACCTGGTTGCAGTGGATGCGACCACGATCGACTGTGCATCGATCATCTTGCCCATGACGCCACCGGCGCTGTTTGCCGAGGCCATCAGAATCGGCGGCAATCCCAGTTGTTCGGCCGTCGTCTTCTGCAGGCTGCCGAACAGGACATTCGCCGCGGTGTCCGACCCGGTCAGTGCCACGCCAAGCCAGCCAAGCAAGGTGCCGAACAGGGGATAGAGTACGCCGGTGTGGGCAAAGGCCAGGCCGAGAGTCGCATCCAGGCCGGAATACTTCGTCAGATAGCCGATGGCAAACATCGCGCAGATCGTCAGCAGCGAATATTTGACCGTCTTGATCGTTTCCCAGTATTCCCGCCCGATTCGCGGCAAGGAATATCCCATGAACAGTCCCGCCACCAGTGCCGATACCAGGATGCCGGTGCCGGCCATCGACAGCACGTTAAAACTGAACACGGCCGACTCGAGCACCGGCGTCTTGACCACGGGCGGCATTTTCATGATCAGCTTGTCGAGGCCGAGAACTGCGTATTTCCAGCCCCAGATTCCGTCGAGCAGCTTCTTTACCGCCGGCGTCCCCCAGGCGAAGACGAATACCGACAGGATGACCCAGGGGATCCAGGCGCGCACGGTCGTGATCCGGGTGCCGGTGTCGACGACGACAGCTGCTGGTTGCGGCGGGAGATCGAGCGCCGACGTATCCTTGCGTTTGCCAAGCGCAGTGGACGTCCAGATGACGCGGGGGCGCCATACCTTGAGGAACAGTGTCAGGCTGCCCATCGAGACGATCGACGCGATGACGTCGACCAACCATGGCCCGTGATAATTCGACACCACGAACTGCGGTACGGCGAAGGCAACACCGGCCACCAGAATCGCCGGCCAGATGTCGCGCATCCCGCGAAATCCCGCAAACGCCCAGATCAGCCAGAACGGCACCAGGACCGAGAAGAACGGCAGCTGCCGGCCGATCATTGCCGACAGCTTCAACAGGTCGAGTCCGGTCACCGAGGCCAATGCCAGGATCGGCGCTCCCAGCGCACCGTAAGCCACCGGCGCGGTGTTGGCGATCAATGCCAGCCCGGAGGCGGCCAGTGGTGAAAACCCCAGGCCGATCAGGATCGCGCCGGTGACGGCAACCGGTGTGCCAAAGCCAGCGGCGCCTTCGAAGAAAGCACCAAAACAAAATGCCACCAGCAACAGCTGCAGCCGACGATCCTCGGTAATGCCGCCGATGCTGTTTTGCAGGACCTTGAAATACCCGTTCAACGTGGTCAGCCGGTGCAGGAAAATAATGTTCAGAACAATCCAGCCGATCGGAAACAGCCCGGAAGCGATGCCATAGGCAGCAGCCTTGCCAGCCATGGCGGCCGGCATGCCGAACACGAATGCCGCGACACCGATACCGACCGCGAGTGCCAGAGCTGCTGCCAGGTGCGCTCGCATGTGGAACGCTGCCAGTGCGATGAGCAACACCGCCACCGGAATGCCGGCAGCGAGGGTGGAAAACACTGGATTGCCGAGTGGATCGTAAATTTGTTGCCAGATCATGATGCGTTGCACCCCAGTTTTATAAGAAAATGCCTGCCTCCACGGTGCGGCAGGTCATGACGCGCGCTTTGGCGTGGTTCCATTGTGCAGTTGTGTCTTCGTGCTGGGCCTTGGTGTGGCGTACCAGGTCCGCGACTCATTTTGCCGCGCCCGGTAGCCCCCATTGCGCATCCGGCACAAGGCTGATGCTGCCAAGCCGGCTTCTGGCTTGATGATTGCCATGCTTTGTTAAAAAAGAGTGCAATTTTAGCAATATTTATTGCACCTCGGCTGGAAATTTGCGCTGTGCAGATTGCCCCCATTCGTAATTCGAATGCTATTTCTTGTCGAAATGGGGGGTAATCAGTGTAAAAAAGCGCTGGATCGTAATGGTTTCTCTAAAGTATCGAGAATGCGCCTGTCAATGGGTCCCCAACGATAAATGCGATAGCTTGCCCGAGCGAACGAAGCGGGCCGCACCATTTCCGTGGCGCATTGGAAACGATGCCTCAACTTGGTGCGTATTTCAGGTGCGTTTTCGATGGAACGTTCCTCAATCGTGCATTCGACGGCGCACTTGCGCGATCATCACTCCGCACCCGGTATTG
>JAYTLK010000033.1:0-3212 GCA_043729515.1 Herminiimonas sp. | reverse complement strand
GGCCGCCGGCTCGATCGGCACGCTGGAACTGCATCAGGCGCAGTCCGAAGTCGCCGCCGCCGAAATCGCCCAGGCGCAGGCCAGCCAGGCGGTGGCCACGACCGAAACCGTGCTAGCGGTGCTGCTGGGCCGCTCGCCACGCGCCATCACCACGCCGGTCATTGCCCGTGGCATTCCGATCGATACCCTGTACCGTCAATTGATCGTGCCGGCCGATCTGCCGGCCGATCTGCTCAACCGCCGGCCCGATATCCTGGCGGCCGAACAGGCGCTGGTGGCGGCGAATGCCGACATCGGCCAGGCGCGCGCGAATTATTTCCCGAGCGTTAGGCTGACCACTGGCCTCGGTTATGAATCGAACCGCCTGAGCGAGCTGATCAACCCTGCATCGCTCTTGTGGAACCTGGGCGCGAATCTGGTGCAGCCGATCTTCCGTGCCGGCGCCATCGGCGCCCTAGTGTCGGGTGCGGAAGCGCGCAAGACCCAGGCCGAGGCGCAGTATGTGCAAAGCGTGCAGAACGCCTTCAAGGACGTGCACGACGCGCTGACCAATCTGTCGGCGAGCGAACTGGTGGTGGCGGCATCGACCCGGCGCGCGGCGGCGCTCACCGATACCTTGCGACTGGCGACCCTGCGGTATGACAACGGCTACACCAGCTTCCTGGAAGTGCTGACCGCGCAGCGCGATTTGTTGCAGACGCAAGCCAGCCTGATCGATGCCCAGCGTAACAAGCTGGCTGCGGCGGCGGCGCTGTACCGTGCGGTCGGTGGTGGCTGGGAAAAACCGGTGGGCCTGGCATCGAATTGACGCAAAGAGTGCGGCAGCCGACAATCGGCTGATCGTCCTGCGGCCGGCGGCCTGTTGGCAGCCGCGCTGCTTGCACGATCAGACGATCGCAGAACGCCGCGCGTCTTTGTCAGTGTCAGCGACGGTATTGGCGTTGGCATCGGAATCGACGTCTTCCAGAGGATCGAACTTTCGCATCAGCTGTTCCAGATGCTGTGCAATGTCGGGCGCGCCGGTCATTTCACCGAAGGTGCCGCGGGTGATCGGTCCGTAGGCGAACAAGCCTTCGGCCACCCGACCCTGTGCGTCCAGAATCCGGCTGCGCGAATCCACCGCCAGACCCACGCCGATGCGGTCGAGTTGGACCAGACCCCGCGCCAGCAAGTCGCCGATCAATGGATTTCTGGCGATATCCTTTTCAGGCCCGGTACAGAAGATCACGCGGTCAAAGTATTTCCGCTCTGCCGGACCGCCATGCGGGCGCAGCATGCATTGCAATCGTCCCTCCCCCAGTGCGATCGAGTCGATGCCGGCCTGCCGTACCGCCAGCCGCCCGGTTGCCATGGCTTCCGACAAGGTCGCCTGCACTTGCGGACCGATCCGGAAGCGATGCATTTCCCAGAACGGCAACAAGCGCCGCACCACCCTGCGCTGCTGGGAAGCCGACAGTGCCGGCCACAATGAATACAGCTGCGCGCGCAAGCCATCGAGCACCGGATGCCAGTCACGCTGGCGATACTGCACGATGCGCTGGCGCGCCAGACGCAGCAGGTCGCGTGCCGTCGTCGGTGGTTCGCTGCCCGCCAAGAAATCGATGGTGCCGAATTCACCGTGCATTTTCGGCAGCAGACCGCGCCGCGAAATTGCCGTGATCGGAACGCGATGGCCGCGCTCGAGCAGGCTCGCCGCCACGTCGGCCATGGTCAGTCCGGTGCCGACCAACAGTATCTTGTCGCTCGGTGTGATTTGTTCCAGAGCGCTGGCCGCCCAAGGATCGGCAATCAGTCCCGGATGGTTCGACACGTCGTCGGCGACCGCACATGGCAGGACCGGCGCCGCATGACCGAAAGCCAGCACCACGATATCGGCTGGCAGCGCATGGCCTGAAGCCAGCAGCACCCGATGGCGCGGCCCACTTCCCGCCTCGACGGAGGTTGCGTGACTGCGATGGTGCTGCAATGTGACCCGGGCGCCGGCTGCCGCAACGGTGCGCTGCAAGGTGTCGGTGACGTACGCACCATAGTGCTTGCGGGCGACGTAGTGATGGCCGCGTGCATCGGTGCTGGCCGCATCCGGCAGCACGCCCTGCGCCAGCAGCCAGCGCGTCGCGTGCCCGGGATCGTCGCGGTACAGACTCATGCGTTCGCTCGGCACGTTGATCCGGTGGGACGGATCGTCGGTGCCGTAGGCGACGCCGCGTCCCAGGACGGCGCCCGGCTCGACGATCCCGATTGCCAGTGCGCGGGTGGTGTGGCCAATCAAATGAATGGCATACGCCACGCCGGTGTAGCCGCCGCCGATGATGATGATCCGAAGTGGCGTGCTTTGCTCTGCTGAGTGGTTGTGCATGGTCGAGATGACGTGGTCGATGTTCCGAAGATAGCAGTGCTGTCTGGCGAAGAAAACGATTTTTCTTGAATATGAATATGGCAGCTGTCGATCCCAATCCTGTTTTCAGCATTCCTTCGATTGAAATTTGCCTAAGTCGAAAAGCGATGAACCATCACTGAAATGCTTCGTTTTGAAAATGCGTTCGAGTCGCTACGATGGATCCCTCAATTTGAAAGGAAATCACCATGGCGTCGATCCAGCGCATCAGCAGGACGATCTCGATTCACAATCACCTCCAGCTGAAACGCAAGGCTCTGCACTCGCGGATGGCGGTACAGGAAGCAGTCCCCGGTTTTTTTTCATGAAAATCACTTCCTCGCCGATTTCGAGGACCAGCCTGACGCCGGCGACTATGCGCACTTCCACGGCGCGGGCTTGTTGCACAGGGATGGATGTCCGCTGACGCATTATCACTTCCACCTGGGCTGGGCCGCGCAAGGTGATGGTGCAGCCGGTTCCGACGAAGGCATGGCGCGGTTAGCGGATCATCGCACTGTCCTCCAAACGTCAAGACGTTATTTCCGCATCCTGCTGCAAAGTCTTGACTTGCCGGTGGCGGTGATCGGCAACGCCCAGGGCGTGACCCGGACGAGCGAGGACAACGCAAGCCGCCGGTTTGGAGCCACATCGGCAGACCAGCAGGAGGCCCGGAGATACATTGCGCTGCTTGCCGAATTACCGGTTGCATCGACCGGCTCACGCTACTACGACGTGATGGCCGAACAAGGCTTTCGCGCCGAGCCACGACATCCGATCTCGATGAACCTCGAGCGCACGCCACGAGAAATCCTTGCTGCGGCGCGTCGGCTCGAGG
>JAYTLK010000032.1:0-6474 GCA_043729515.1 Herminiimonas sp. | reverse complement strand
CCCCTTGAACGTCGCCGCAGCATTGGCCAGCACCTGATAATCCGGCCCGCTGACAAAATCCGCATCGATCACGCTGACCTTGTAATTGCCGTGGTACAGCCGCTGGATACGCAGCATGTGCTTGTCCGAAAGCTCGTCCGATTTGACCACCACTTCAACCGCCGGATCATTGATCGCAGCCTTCATCGCAGCCGCGGATACCTCAGCAGCATCCAGGTTGGTCAGATCCAGCGTCACCCCCGTCATGATGGCCGAGAGCGCCGCATCATCGACTGCGCGCGTCAGCCGCATGATGATCGCATTGGCCGTGTTGTACTGCCGAACCAGTTCCGCCAGCGCCTCGCCGCTGATCGGCGTGGCGTTTTCCTGCGGAACCAGCGCGGCGTCGTTCAACGCGATCTGCATCATGTAGCTCGCTTCCTCGACATCGTCCTTCAGATAGCGCTCATCGCGGCCGTGCTTGACCTTGTAGAGCGGCGGCTGCGCGATGTAGACGTGGCCGCGCTCGACCAGCATCGGCATCTGACGGTATAGGAGCGTCAGCAACAGGGTGCGGATATGAGCGCCGTCGACGTCGGCGTCGGTCATGATGATGATGCGGTGATAGCGCAGCTTGTCGATGTTGAATTCGTCAGCGCCGATGCTGGTGCCCAGTGTTGCGATGAGGGTGGTGATCTGCTCGGAAGACAACATCTTCTCGAAACGCGCCTTCTCCACGTTCAGCACCTTGCCGCGCAACGGCAGGATCGCCTGAAACTTACGGTCCCGTCCCTGCTTTGCAGAGCCGCCGGCCGAATCTCCCTCGACGATGTAGAGCTCGCACAGCGCCGGATCCTTTTCCTGGCAATCGGCCAGCTTTGCGGACAAGCCCAGGCCATCCATCACGCCCTTGCGGCGGGTGAGTTCGCGCGCCTTGCGGGCTGCTTCGCGAGCGCGCGCCGCTTCGACGATCTTGCCGCAGATGATCTTGGCGTCGTTCGGTTTCTCCTGCAGGAAATCGGTCAGTGTCTTGGCAACGATTTCCTCGACCGGGCCGCGCACTTCAGAGGAGACCAGCTTGTCCTTGGTCTGCGAACTGAATTTCGGCTCCGGCACCTTCACCGACAAAACGCAGGTCAGACCCTCGCGCATGTCGTCGCCGGCGATCTCGACCTTTGCCTTCTTCGCAAAATCATGTTCTTCAATGTACTTGTTGATCACCCGTGTCATGGCCGCGCGCAGGCCCGTCAGGTGGGTGCCGCCATCGCGTTGCGGGATGTTGTTGGTAAAGCACAGCACCTGCTCGTTGTAGGCGTCGTTCCACTGCATCGACACGTCCACAGAAATGTTCGTGTTCTGGTCCGACATGCGCTCGCCGGTGGCCTGGAAGATCGTCGGATGCAGCACGGTCTTGGACTTGTTGATGTATTCCACGAAGCCCCGCGTGCCGCCTTCGAATGCAAAATCCTCTTCCTTGCCGGAGCGCTGGTCGGTCAGCCGGATGTGCACGCCATTGTTAAGGAACGAGAGTTCGCGAATCCGCTTGGCCAGGATTTCATAGTGAAATTCGATGTGCGTGAAAATTTCTTCGTCGGCCCAGAAATGCACTTCGGTGCCGCGCTTCTCGGTGTCGCCCGTGACCTTGATCGGCGAGACGACGATGCCGTCGATGGTTTCGAGTTCGCGGTTCTGCGGAATGCCGCGCACGAATTCCATGTAGTGCGCTTTGCCGTCGCGCCGCACGGTCAGCTTCAGGAGTTTCGAGAGACCGTTCACGCAGGACACGCCCACGCCGTGCAGGCCGCCGGAGACCTTGTATGAATTCTGGTCGAACTTGCCGCCGGCGTGCAGTTCCGTCATGACGATCTCGGCAGCGCTGCGCTTCGGGTCGTGCTTGTCGTCCCACTTGATGCCGGTCGGGATGCCGCGGCCGTTGTCGGTGATCGAGATCGAGTTGTCGGAATGGATGGTGACGTGGATCTCGGTGCAGTGGCCGGCCAGGGATTCATCGATCGAGTTGTCCAGCACTTCGAAGACCAGGTGATGCAGGCCGGTGCCGTCCGAGGTGTCGCCGATGTACATGCCGGGGCGCTTGCGGACTGCTTCCAGGCCTTCGAGGATCTGGATCGAGGAGGCGCCGTACTGGTTCGGTTGCGAGGCTGGGGTAGGGGTAACGGGGATCGCGGACATGGACTGCTTTCGTTGAATACTGGACTGATCAATCTGTGGCTTGTCTGCTGGTGCAGTCGTCGGGCATCGGCCTGTTCGACCTTCGCGGCTGCCAGCTGTCGGCTGCAAGGGCCTGGCAGCGTGGACCGGATGACGCAAGGTTCAGGAACCCGGTGCGCGATGCGCGCTTCCTGCTGCTACGCTCACTGCGTCGGCAGTGGTGGCAGACAGGTCGGGCAGCAGGGTGCAGCGTCAGATCCGCATCGGCATGACGACATACTTGAAATCCGGATTCTCCGGCACCGTGATCAGGGCCGAGGAATTTGCGTCCCCGAGTGCGATGTTGATGCTGTCGGATTTCAGGTTGTTCAGCACGTCGAGCAGATAGGTGACGTTGAAGCCGATGTCGACGCTGTCGCCGCCGTAATCGATTTCAATCTCTTCCACCGCCTCTTCCTGATCGGCATTGGTGGAGCTGACTTTCATGCTGCCGGGGGTGACGATGCAGCGCACGCCCTTGAATTTATCGGACGTCATGATCGCCGCCCGCTGCAGGGAGCGCAGCAAGGCATCGCGGCCGATCGTGAAATTGTTCTTGTAACCCTTCGGCACCACGCGCGTGTAATCCGGGAATTTGCCTTCGACCAGTTTCGACATCAGTTCGATGTCGCCAAAGGAGAGCTTGACCTGGTTGGTGGCGATCTCGATCGAGACCGGCTCGTCGTTATCGTCGAGCAGGCGCTGCAATTCGATGATCGTCTTGCGCGGGATGATGACTTCCTGGCGCGGGAATTCTTCTTCGGCGGTGACCTGGCAGAACGCCAGACGATGGCCGTCGGTGGCGACTGCAATCACGTTCTTGCCATCGACCACCAGCAAGAGGCCGTTCAGGTAATAGCGGATGTCTTGCTGCGCCATCGAGAAATGGACCATGTTGAACAGGTGCTTCAACGTCTTCTGCGGCAGAGTGACCTTGGCGTTGTATTGCTCGGCTTGCGCCACTGTCGGGAATTCTTCAGCGGCCAGCGTCTGCAGGGCAAAGCGCGATTTGCCGGATTGCACCGTCATGCGCTTGTTGGCCAGTGAGAGCGTCACATCGCCCGAGTCAGGCAGGGCGCGCAGGATGTCGAGCAGCTTGCGGGCTGCAACAGTCGTGGCTGCAACTTCGGGGCCGCTGCCGACCTGCGCATGCGTGGTGATCTGGACTTCGATGTCGGTCGACAGGAACGAGACGCGCTCGCCGTCCTTGCGGATGAGGATATTGGCCAGAATCGGCAAGGTGTGCCGACGCTCGACAATACCACTCACGATTTGCAAGGGCCGCAGTAGAGCATCTCGGGATGTTTTAACCAATTGCATAAGACTCCCTGATCAATGAGTAATACGGTGAAGAATCCAAAAAACGTTCGGTCGTTCGTTTCATCATTTTGACAGAAATGCGTCACTTGCCATCAAACTTGAACCGCAGGCGTTCGTAAAGTTATCCACAGGCGACTAGGCAGTGGACGCCGCTGCTGCCTAGCCTTTCAAGGTCTGCTCCAGTACGTGCAGTTCATGGTTGACTTCCGGGCTCTTGCTGCGGTCGGCGGCGATCTTGCGCACCGCATGCAGCACCGTCGTGTGATCTCGCCCGCCGAACAACTCGCCGATCTCCGGCAGGCTTTTTTGCGTCAGTTCCTTGGCCAGGTACATTGCGATCTGGCGCGGCCGGGCGATGTTGGCCGGGCGCTTTTTCGAGTACATGTCGGCGACCTTGATGTTGAAAAAGTCGGCCACCGTCTTCTGGATGTTCTCTACCGAAATCTGGCGATTCTGTACCGACAGCAGGTCCTTCAACGCTTCCTTGACCAGGTCGATCGTGATGTCCTTGCCGTGAAAGCGTGAATACGCCAGCGTCTTGCGCAACGCGCCTTCAAGCTCGCGCACGTTCGAGCGCAGGTGCTTGGCCACGAAGAATGCGACGTCGTCCGACAGCACCACGCCCTCGGTGAGCGCCTTTTTCATCAGGATCGCGACCCGCATTTCCAGTTCCGGTGGCTCGACGGCCACCGTCAAGCCGGAGTCGAAACGGGAAATCAGGCGGTCGTCCATGCCCGAGATTTCCTTCGGATAGGTGTCGCTGGTAATGATGATCTGCTTCTTGGCGGCGATCAGGGCTTCGAAGGCATAGAAGAACTCTTCCTGCGTGCGGTTCTTGCCGGAGAAGAACTGGATATCGTCGATCAGCAACAGGTCGAGCGAGTGATAATAGCGCTTGAAATCGTCGAAACCCTTGCGCTGGTAAGCAGTCACTACGTCGCGAACATATTGTTCTGCGTGGATGTAGCGGATCCGCACCGATGGATTGTCTTCCTGGACCTGGTTGCCGATGGCATGAATCAGGTGCGTCTTGCCAAGACCAACGCCGCCGTAGAGAAACAGCGGGTTGTAGGAAATGCCGGGGTTGTTGGCAACCTGAATCGCCGCTGCACGGGCCAGCTGATTCGCCTTGCCGGTGACAAAACTCTCGAAAGTCAGGGCGTCGTTGATGCGGCTCTGCTCGCGCCGGGAACTGCCTTCGGCGATCCGTTCGGCAACGCCATCCGACAAAGGCATGTCAGTGGGCACGTCGCCATAGCCGCCGCTGAAACCATTATTGGCGTTGTTACTGCCGTTGTTGTTATAACCATTGCCCGACAACTGGCCAGAGCTGCCCGGGCCGACCTTGCGCGGCGTGTTCAGGCGCGGGTCCAGCACGAACTGGACATCGATCGCTTCATCCCAATATTGGGCGGCCAGGGTCGAGATGCGGCTGGCGAACTGGGTTTTGACCCAGTCGAGCTTGAAGCGGTTGGGCGCGGCGATGCGCAGCCTGCCTTCTTCGAAATCGATCGGCGAGAGCGGCTTGATCCAGGCACTGAACTGTTGCGGCGTCAGCTCCTGCTCAAGCTGCATCGAACAGCTTTGCCAGAAATTTTCCATGGATCGTCACTGTGAAAGAGTGTGAGGGGAGCGCCCTGGAGCCGCGCCGGACGAAGAAGAACTGCCGCGCCGATGCTCGCCACACGTTGCCGCCATTCTACGCTGGACGGCCAAAGTTATCCACAGGCAGGCTTCTTAATTTGCGCGCCGGGGCTGTGCGGATGTTCTGCTCGCATGCCGCCAAGTGATTGACAAATCAATGGAAAATGCTGTTTAATCTCGGGTTCACCGCGTGTCACAGCGCCTTTTTTTACCGATCAGCGAGCACAACATGAAACGTACTTACCAACCTTCCGTCGTCCGTCGCAAGCGCACCCATGGTTTTCGTGCACGGATGGCAACCCGTGGTGGCCGCGCGGTCCTGAACGCCCGCCGCGCCAAGGGCCGCAAGCGCCTGGCAGCCTGATCGTTCGAGGGCGGCATGCGAGCGGCTTCTTGCTCGATGCGCCAGCGGCATGACGAACGATATGCAACAGCAGGGCATGCACACCGATCCGTCCCACGCTTTCACACGCGCACGGCGGATCGTCAAAACGGATGAATTTTCATCCGTTTTTAATTTGCGTCCCGTGTTTCGGACGGCGCACTTCGTGTTGTATGTCCGGCCGAATGCCCTGCCGCAGGCGCGCCTGGGTGTCGTTGCTGCCAAACGCCTGGCACCCCGAGCGGTCACCCGCAACACCGTCAAGCGCATGACCCGCGAACAGTTCCGTCAACTCGCGTTGCCTGCCATTGATTGCATCGTCCGGCTGTCCAAGCCGGTCAATGCGCGCAAAGGTCCGGCAACCGGCGTGGCGTTGCGGCGCATGCTGCAGGTCGAACTGCAGCAGTTGTTGCAGAGCCAGTGCGCCGGGGCTGGCAAGGCACGCACGAGCCGCCCATGAAGCACGCGTGAGGACCGCATGAAGACGCTGTTGCAACTGTTCCTGCGCCTCTATCAACTGGCGCTGAGCCCCTATCTTGGGCAGAACTGCCGCTTTTACCCGAGCTGCTCTGCCTACGCGATGGAAGCCATCGGCCGCCATGGCGCGGCGCGTGGCACACTGCTGGCCGGACGGCGACTTTGCAAATGCCATCCGTGGCATGCCGGCGGCGTCGATCCGGTGCCGCCATTGGCCGGGCAGGCGCCGTCACCAGCTGTCTTGCCTTCCTCCCTGCAGCCGCCTGCGGCTGCAGGCAACACCGATTTCTCCTTTCGCCAGATCGCTGACTGATTACCATGGATATCAAACGTACCGTCCTGTGGGTTGTGTTCTCGCTGTCCCTGCTTCTGCTGTGGGACAACTGGATGCGCGCCACCGGCAAGCCATCGATGTTTTTTCCGAACCCGACGCAGGTTGCCAAGACCGGTAGCGGCGCCACGGG
>JAYTLK010000031.1:0-4132 GCA_043729515.1 Herminiimonas sp. | reverse complement strand
CGAGCGGGCTGCCCCGGGCACCAAGGCGAAAATAAATCAACAACACGATTGGAGCGAAGCCAATCAGGAATGTCAGTGAGTTGAAGAGCATCTGGATTCTTGAAGATGAATTTCTTGTTTTTTCAACGGCAATCGCATCACAGGATCACGCCCGGAAATCACCTTCCATTTACGGGACCAAGCGCAACTTTGCCATACCTGCCGAGTTCGTCTGCAGACTATTTAAATACTCAGTAACGGCATTGAGTCTGCTACGGGATTTCCTGGCCTGCCAGTTTTGCGTGCAGCTGCGAGACGCTCATGAAAACGCCGCCCAATTCGCTTTGAAAAAATTCACAGACCGTTTTGATTGAAGCCAGAAACGAGACCAGCTCCGCATCCGTGCGCACGTAGGGCGTATGCCCGGCAACCAGGGAAGGACTGTGGTAAGTCATCGTCAGCACCTGGCAGCCGTCGCCGACCAGTGTGCGCGCGATGCGCTTCATGTCTTCTGCACTGCATCCTTCCGGTGTGAGGCGGATCCGCTCGAGCAGACCAGCGCGTGATGCAATGCCGCCCGCGCACAGCTTGCGCATTGGCTCGCTATTCAATAGCGGGAAGAGCGCGGTGCCTTGACGGCGCAACAGACCATGAAATCCGGTCGTGACGGGCAATTCCAGCAATGGCTGCGCGGTACTACCGAACCAGTAAGGCTCTTCTGTAAATCCGGAAAAATCCGGCCCGCCATCGGCGGTAAATGCGGTGTGCGGCACTACGCTGGCATCGACCAGATAACCCAGCTTGGCGAGCGCAGCTGCCGTATGGGGGCCGAGGCCATAGCGTCCTGCTTTGAACGTCGTGGGCCGTTTGCCGATGTTCTGCGCAATGGCGTCGGTCAATTGGCGCAGTTTTTCGAACTCAAGTTCGGCTGGCAGGTTGCCGGTGTAGGAATTGAAAGTCGACACCGTTTCGTCATAAGGGGGCGAGACCCACGGATGCAGATGGGTTCCGATCTCGCAGCAGCCAGCCTCCATGAGCGCACGCAGTGCTTCGAAGGCGGTGGGTGTCGTCGCAACCGGCCAGTCGATCACGTAGGTCGGCACGATGCCGAGCTTGTCGTAAATCTGCTCATGCGCAATGCGCTGCGCCGGGATCGCCGAGGTACCCGTATTCAACCTGGAAAACGGCTGCTCCCAAGGGAATTCTTCTTCTGTATCGACGACGATCAGCAGAACGGGTGGATGATCGGCCGGCAGGCGCGCCGGTCTGTGGGTCGACCGATCAAGCATTGACAGGTCCAGATTCGATTGTGGTTTTGACGTGGTCGGTCAACCTTACCAGGCAGGCATCGATTGCTGTGTAGGTCGTGTCGAAGCCTGCCGCAGACCGGCCGATCGGATCGCTGATTTCGTCCCCGGCTTGACCGTCACCAGCCAGTTCACCTACAAAAAACACCTTGTCCATGTGTGCCGGATAACGGGTCAGCACGCTCTGATGGTTGACCATGTCAAAAATCAGGATCAGTGACGCTGCTTCAATCAGATGTGCGAATGCATACTGCGAGCGATGTTCGGTCATCGACACGCCGCGTCGCGCAGCTGCGTCGATCGCCACCTGCGGGGAAGACCGCCGATTGCGCGGTAACATGCCCGCCGAACGAATCTCGAAGCGTCCGCCATACTGCCCCAGCAGCTGTTGCAACTTGATTGCCGCGTAGGGGCTGCGGCAGATATTGCCGTCGCAAATCACGAGGATGCTGATGGGTGAACGACCAGCCCGAATCAGTTCGGTCAGCGCAGCCTTGAGGCCGCTCCGGCGCGGCTGTTTCCAGCCAAACAATTTACTGCGAAAGGTACCTGCCACCTCGGCGCCAGTATGGTGTAACTCGACCTTGCCCGGTTGTCGATCATCCTTGACCACACCATCGTGAAACTCACTACCGGCAACCAGGCGCCGGAAGCCGAGCAACCAGCCACCGAGGTAACCAACGAGCTTGCCGGGGGTGCGCAACATCGATTGCGCCGCACCGCGAGCTTGCCAGAAATCGGCGACCAGGTTACGGCCGTACAAGTCGGACGGATAATTGATGGCGGCAGTTTTTTCGCCATGGACCAGCAGTCGATACAGCCGGAAGGGGAAATCAATGCCAATTGCCACCGGCAGTGGTAGCGAGCCCCAGGGCCGGGCATTGACTTCCAGCAGAATCCATTTCGAGGTGTCTGGATCAACCTTGAATTCGAACATCGCAATTCCGGTGTAAGCCGATGCATCGACCATCTTGGAAACCGCAGCCAGACGGCTTGGTTCGAGCGGTGCGCTCTTGCGGTAATAACCGCTACCATCGAATTCCCGCACGCGGTGATGTTCGAAAGCTTGCAGCACCACACCTCGGTCACACAACACCGAAACGCCGACGCCGATACCCGGAAACATGTGTTCGAACAGGATTGCGTCGCCGTGCTCCCGATTTGCTGTCAGCCAGGTCTTCAGGGCGGATTCGGTCCGAATCACGGCAGCCTTGGTACGGACGTAGATCTCTGGCCAAGCGAACGATTGCCTGTGCTTGGCGATCATCGGCAAGCCAAGAGCCGCCACGATGCTCGACGCGGTGTCGGCTGGGGCAAGGACTTTGCCGGTGGCGACTGGAATTGACAGTGACGACGCCAGTTCACGCGTGGCATGCTTGTCAAAAAACAGTTCCATGCCGCGGTCATCGGGAATCGACAGCTTGCTGTAGACAGACAGTTTAACTGCATGGCGCACCAGGGGCAGCAGGCTGCGTTCGTCACAAGGGATTACCAGAGAAAACTTCTCCGTGGCCAGCAAACGAGTGATGGCGTCAAGCCACAGGCCACCGCCGTCGAGATAAACCGGCAGGTTGTGAATCTTGGTGATATAGCGCGAAGTTAATGCCGGTGCAGAAAGATCGAACGGTGCGGCATGCACGTCCAGTCCCTGCCTGCCGAGCGAGCGGACGGTAGCAAGAAAGCTGCGCATGTCGTCGCCGATGACGAGGACTTTCTCTGGTGCGGTCATTGATGTCTTTTTGCGAAAAGGGCTCTACACGCTATTGACGTGAGGTAAAGGGCCCATTTTATCGAAAATCGTGTCGCCAGTGCCCGTCTTCCGAAATCCACTGCGCGGGCCGCCTGATGCTGCTGGCTGAAATGAATCGACAGCTTGCGCAAGAGGTCGCCGTCATAGCGCCGCGCCAGAGAGGCGATGGAGGGATGCCTGACCGACGTTGAAATGTGCTGGCAAACGAGCGAGGCGAGTAACCAGCGCTCCACTTTCGAATGCTGCGTCGATTGATTGTCCATGCGTTTTGGATCGGGGATGTTGTGCTGTCCGATGATACGGGGATTGAAGCGGATCTGACCACAGTAATCCGCAACTCGCCAGAAGAAATCTCGGTCTTCCTCGTAACCGATCCGCTCCCAGAAGCCGCCTGCTTTCAGCGCGACCGATTTACGATAAAATGGGCGCTTTACCTGGCCGCAATCAGAGTTAAAGTCCTGTTTTCAAAATGAGTTCAATGACAGCACCCGAAAAAGTCCTTGTCATCGGCGACGACATGCGCAGTTTTCTGGCTACCGTCCGTTCGCTCGGCCGGCAAGGGCTGGAAGTGCATGTCGCACCTTTCGACCTCACTGCGCCGGCGCTGACTTCTCGTTACATCACCAAGATTCACAGCCTACCTGTCTATCTGGATGGCGGTGGACTCTGGCTTGAAGCAATCACCAAGCTGCTATCGACGGAGCGCTTCGCGCTGGTGATACCGTGCGATGAGCGCAGCCTGCTGCCGCTCGTACGTCATGCGGCCGAACTGGAAACCTACAGCAAGCTGTCGATCCCCGACGAGCGTGGCATGGCGCTGTTTTTCGACAAGTACGCCACGCGGGAACTCGCGACGTCGCTATCGATCCCGGTAGCCACGGGGCAGATTCTGGCGCCGACCGATACGGCTGCCAGCATCGTCGCCGAACTGGGCCTGCCGATGATTGCCAAGTACCGGCAATCCTTCGCTTGGCCAGAGATCTACGTGCGCACCAAGGCAGCGGTGATCCGGACCGAAGCGGACCTGTCGGGCTGGCTGGCCAATAACCGGGAGAACGGCGACGCAGTCCTGTTCGAACACATGTTCCCTGGTATT
>JAYTLK010000030.1:0-1954 GCA_043729515.1 Herminiimonas sp. | reverse complement strand
TGTCCTTGCTGTCGGCGTAGAACTGGAACGCGTTCTTGCCCATGTGCTTGGCGCGGTACATGGCGATGTCGGCATTTTTCAGCAGGGTTTGTGCATCGACGCCATCATCGGGACAGATCACGATGCCGATGCTGGCCGTCAGCTGGCATTCCTGGCCATCGACGTCGAATGGTCGCGATGCTTCCAGCAGCAGCTTCTGGGCGACATCGCCGACATACCTTTCATCCGGCAAATCTTCAATGAGCACATAGAATTCGTCGCCGCCCATGCGGGCGACAGTATCGCTCTTGCGCAACGCACCCGACAAACGTTTCGCAATTTCTTCCAGCACCCGGTCGCCGGCATCGTGGCCGAACGTGTCGTTGATGTTCTTGAAGCGGTCGAGGTCGACGAAGAACACGGCAAATCGAGTCTGGTTGCGCTGCGATGCATGAATCGCATGCTCCAGGAATTCCTTGAACAGGAATCGGTTCGGTAGCGATGTCAGGCCGTCGTAATGCGCCAGGAAGCGAATCCGTTCATCGGACTCCCGGCTTTCGATGGCGATCCCGGCCAGGTTGGTGACGATGTCGAGCAATTGGCGGTCGCGGTCGCTGGGTGCGCCCGGTTGCGGATAGTGCAGTGCGAAGGTTCCCAGCACCTTGCGATGCTTGCCCGGTATCGGCCAGGAAGCGATGGCCCGGATCCCGTGCTGGACTGCCAGCGCATGCACTGGCGAAGCGTCCACGCATTCCAGCGTATCGGCTGTGATGACCGCCTCGCCGCGTGAGGCCGCAAGCGCACAGGAGCTACCTTGAAAACCGAGCGGCACTTCGTCGAAGAAGGCTTTGTAGGCCGCCGGCAGGCTGTCGGTGGCCGCACCGCGCAGCGTGTCGCTTCCGGCTTCGAGCAGCATCGCCGAGCACAATGCCGGTTTCGCCTGCGCTTCGACGAATGTCGTCAATTCATCGATGATGTCGGGCAGCGCCATGCCGCTGGCGACCATGCTCAGGATCCGATTCTGGCCGGCCTGCAATTCATCGTTGCGCTTGCGCTCGCTGATGTCGCGCAAGAAGGCGGTAAAAATTGGCTGGGCACCGGCGTCGATCGGCACCACCGTCAGCTCCACCGGAATCAGGTGGCCGTCGGCATGCATGGCCGTCTGTTCCACCCGGCGATTCAGGATGGTGCCGTGCCGTGTCGTGACGTATTGCGCCAGTCCGCGATCGTGATGGTGGCGCATTTCAGGCGGCACGATCACTTCCGACATGATGCGGCCGATGACGTCGGCGCTGGCATGGCCGAATGTCGTTTCCGCAGCAGGATTGAAGTCGAGGATCCGGCCCTCGTGATCGATGGTCACGATGCAATCGAGTGCCGAGCCGAGGATCGCGCTCTTCAGGGTTTCGCTGTGCGCCAGTGCGGCTTCGATCTGCTGCCGCGCATGTTCGCGTTCATGATTTTCGATGGCGAAGGAAATGTCGTTCGCCATCTCGTCAAGCAGTTCGATCAGTGCCTGATCAAAAAAGTCCGGCTCCGCCGCGTACAGGTTCAGCGTGCCGATCGCGGCGCCGTCGCGCCGGAACGGAAAACTGGCAAACGAATGAAATCCATCCCGCGTTGCCGCTGCATGCCAGGGCTGCATGTGCGGTGCGCTGAAGATGTCGTTACAGACGGTGTAATGATTTTCGCGGATCGCGGTACCGATTCCGCCACGGCCTTCCGGCAGGTTTTCATCGATCGAGATCAGCGCAGCCCGCACGCCTTCCTCGCCTTTGCCGAACACTGCACACGGACGTACACGGCGGTCGGCTGGATCGACCAGGCCGATCCAGGCCAGGTGGAAGTGGCCGTAGTCGACAGCAATGCGGCAGATTTCCTGATACAACAGCGCCGGGGCGCCCATGCGCATGATGGCCTGACTGGTTTGGCTGAGTGCTGCATACAAATCACGCTGTCGGTTGAGCTTTTGTTC
>JAYTLK010000029.1:0-7961 GCA_043729515.1 Herminiimonas sp. | reverse complement strand
GACTGGCGAAGGCGCCGACATGATGCCGACCCGTCCGCTCCTGCCGCCGGTGCCGATCATCGTGCAGGAGCAGGACGACACTGCCGTCGGCCGCTATTTCGCCACGCTTTATGATCAGCGCTGGCTGATCCTCAAGATCACCTTGCTGATGACCTGCATCGGGGTGGGCTATGCCCTGTTCGCGCGGCCGGTGTACGAGGCAAGCATGTTGATCCATGTCGAGGAATCGAGCTCCAAGGAAGCCAACAACATTCTCGGCGAAATGGCGACGCTGTTCGACGTCAAGACCGCCACGCCTTCCGAAATGGAGCTGCTGCGCTCGCGGCTCGTCATCACCCGCGCCATCGACGACCTGCATCTGCTGGTACAGGTGCATGCGCATTACCTGCCGGTGGTCGGCAAATGGTGGGCTGACCATGCGCGCAGCTTTCCATTGCCGGACTGGGCCGGTGGAGACGACACACCTGCAGCGACCGATCCGGTCGTGGTCACGGCATTCGAAGTGCCAATGGCGCTGGAAGACGTTGATTTCGACCTGACCGTGGGGGCCGAAGGAAATTACCGGTTGCGGCAGGAAAAAACCGGTCTTGACGTGCGCGGCCGGGTTGGCAGCCGTCTCGACGCCAACACGGCGCAGGGGCCGCTGGCGCTGGCCGTGGCGCGGCTCGACGCCCCGCCCGGCGCCCGCTTCACGATCCGGCGCCGGCCGCATCTGCTGATGGTGGAAGAAATTCAGAAGGCAATGACGATTTCGGAGCAGGGGAAGCAATCAGGCGTGATCAACATCGCCCTGCGCGGCAACGACCCGCGCGCGGTGCATGATTTGCTGCGCCAGATCGGGCAGGAGTACATTGCCCAGAACCTTGCCCGCAAGCTGGAAGAATCGCAGAAGTCACTTGGTTTCCTGGACAAGCAGCTGCCGGATCTGAAGCAAAAACTCGAAGCCGCCGAAGCCCGCTACAGCCAGTTCCGCAACCGCAACGGCACGGTCGATCTGTCCGAAGAAGAAAAGATCGCGCTGCAACAGGTCGCCACGGCCAAGGCGCGCCGCCTCAGCCTGCAGCAACGCCGCACCGAGTTGCTGCCGCACTTTACGCCGAATCATCCGGCGGTAGCGGCAGTCGATACGCAGATCCGCGAGATCAATGCCGAGATCGGCAGTACCACTAGTCATATCCGCAGCCTGCCGCTGCTGGAACAGGAGGTGCTGCGGCTGAACCGTGAAGTGAAGGTCAACACCGATCTCTACACCGCGCTGTCGAACACGGCGCAGCAATTGCGCCTGATCACGATCGGCAAGGTCGGCAACGTGCGCTTGGTCGATACGCCGATGATGCCCGAAGAACCAGTGTCGCCGAACCGCTTGCGCGTCATCAGCCTGGCGGCGCTGGCCGGGCTGCTGGG
Organism: Herminiimonas sp.; assembly: GCA_043729515.1. Taxonomy (GTDB): domain Bacteria; phylum Pseudomonadota; class Gammaproteobacteria; order Burkholderiales; family Burkholderiaceae_D; genus JANXSS01. The sequence continues at coordinate 6,557 of JAYTLK010000029.1, read as the reverse complement.
CAGTGTGCTGACTGTTTTTACCCGCAAGGCCCTGTATGGCGCCATCGACGATCCGGAGCAGATCGAAAGCCTGCTGCAGATGCCTGTCTTCGCCACCATTCCGCACAGTCGACGCCAGACGGAAGTCCAGCGCCGGCTGGCTGGCCGCTCCGGCAAGATGTCGCTGCTGGCTTACGTCGCGTCGGACGACGTCGCCATCGAGAGCATGCGCACCTTTCGCACCGCGCTGGAATTCTCGATGCGCAATGCACGCAACAATATCGTCATGATCACGGGGCCGATGCCGAATGTCGGCAAAACCTTCATTTCGGTCAACATGGCAGCGGTGATCGCCATGACCGGCAAGCGCGTCCTGCTGATCGACTCGGATTTTCGCAACGGTCTGTTGCATGAGTATTTTGACGTGCCGCAGGATGGCGGTCTGGCCGATTACCTGCAGGGGAGCTGCAACCTGGCCCACATCATCCACCGCAACGTCATCGACCACCTCGATTTCATCTCGACCGGCAGCCAGGCACGCAACCCGGCCGAGGTGATGTTGAATCCGAAGCTCGGATCCCTGCTCGGCTCGCTCTCGCATGCGTATGACCTGGTGATCATCGATGCGGCGCCGACGCTGGCGGTGTCGGACTCGCTGATCGTCGGCGCGCATGCCGGCTCGATCTACCTGCTGGCGCGATCGGGGGCAACGACTGCCGGTGAACTCCAGGAGTCGGTCAAACGCATGCAGCAGGCGGGATTATCGGCCAGTGGCGTGCTGTTCAACGATCTGAAGCTGCGCCCGGGCGGCTACGGTTATCCGTATCAATACGGCCAGCGTCGGCCATCGCAGGCAAAATGGATCGGCAGGTTGAAGGCGCCGCCTGCCGAACCGATGGCACGGGACGCCAACAGGAACGCAGCCGTCGATTCCTGACGATGCATGTAACCCAGGCGCCTTCGGGATTACTTGTCACCCGGTTCCGTGGAGGACTGTGGCGAACACCGAGCGCTCGATGGCTGCTCTGCGGCCGAAAAATCATCCATGATGAAAATTCCCATCCCTTCATCATCCCCGCTTCCATTTTCTGACCTTGGGGAGGCGAGGGAGCTAACGGCACGGGCAGGAAAACGCGATTCCCTCGAGGCGCGTTCTGCATGCTCGGCAGTGATTTCTTGAGCGGTTGTCTGATGATGCAAATAGGGAGAGTCGGTCAGGTGCGGCCGCCGGGCATAGGGAATATCGATTGGCAAAGAAGCAGCGTGCGGCCCGATTGGTGTGAGCCGGCCATCGAACACGGTCCTGTGGTCGCGGCGAATTGGCGGAGGCGCGTGAAGCGATTCAATGGTGCTTGTCATGGATGCATGTGCGCTGTTGTTTTCTCTCGCGATATCCGCGGGTGCAGACGATGCATGAAAGTTGCTCAAACCATTCGTGCTCGTGACGCCATTTTTTTGCATGTTTTTTACTCTTCAAAAAAAGGATACTGACACTGTTGCGCGTGTCAATGCAGGTTTTGCCGTCACAAACGTTTTTTGGTGCGTGACATGCATCAGGACCGTGCTTTCCATCAGAAAACGCTTTGTCTGCGGCGCGTGGTTACCCGTCTCGAAAGCACTTCAACTCTGCCGCAGTCAACCGCAATCGCATCGGCAGGCCAGTTCGCTGATCCAGTCCGGCAAACTCCTCATGCAGCGCCCTTGCCTCTGCCATGTATTGACCGGATGTAAGCGCGTCGCGGTCGGAGTCGAGTGCTGCAAGGCGTTCATGCACTATTTCGACTGCGGCAGAATGCTCCGCAGCCGCCCGTGCAAATTCTTCCGGATACCGCTGCCTCAGGTGCGTGGTCCAGGGCGCCCAGTCGGCCAGAAATGCAATTTCACGCTCTGGATCGGCAAGGTTCGCCTGAACCTGCAGATGCGCTTCTTCGACCAAAGCCGGAGTGAGTCCAAGTTGCCGTGCAAACTGGCCATACTGCATGCGGCGGCTGATGATGGGCAGCCGTAGTGCATCACCCAGTTGCACGCGCAGCGCGAGTACGATTTCAAGTAACTCGTGGTGCTGCGGTCCACAGACGGTTTTGGCAAAGCAATCCAGTTCCTCCAGAGTTTGAACCTGCCGTGCGTGATCCAGAAGATCTGCAATGGACATGTCGCCCTGGCTGACGCGATGGGACAGCACGGCCAGCTCGATCGCGTCAAGACCATTGGTTCGCCGATCTACGCACTCGCCGGCTGCATTGGCGACGATGCCGAAACAAATCTCACGCAGCGTTGCATCCGACGCGATCGGATCGATCACATCGTCGATCCGGTCTCGGAGCGATGTCTGACCATTCGCACTGCTGTTGCTCGCCGTGTCGCGCAGATCGAGCAAGAAGTCGGAAAAGGCCAGGACCGGGTTCGGTGAAACCTGCATTTGCTCTGCCTGCGCAGCCAGCTTTTGCCAGAATGCGCGGTGGTACGACCGACGTGCCGGGCCATCGGGGCAATCCCGGTTGCAATGGGCGGCAATCAGGGCTGGCGCTGCCTGCCATGCGGACAGCCTGAGCGCGACAGGTGGATATTCCATCAATGTGAGTGCAGGTGCTTCGCCGGGAAATGCGCTACGCACGACGGCCTGGATGGCGATGGTATCGCGGGATTCCTGCGACAAATCTCGCCGAGAAAAAGTGAACGTGCAGTGCGGATTGGCTTCGGTCACTGCCAACGGAATGACGCTGATCGGATTCTCATGAAGATAGACCTTCTGCATCTGCAGCGGCCAGTTTTCGGGCAAGGTCGTGATGCGATTGTGTTCCAGATGGAGTTCGCGCAACTGATCCATGAGATGGAAACAATCCGGCAGGCTGTCGAGGTGGCCTGCCGAGAGGTCCAGCCGATTGTCACCATGGGATACCGCATCGAGAATTTTTTTGCCAGCCCGCTTTCTATCTTTGCGTTGTATCGCGTTGCCGGCTTGATCGATCCAGTCGGTGAGCGCGCGGTTGACCGCCTGCGATTGTTCACGTGATATCGACGGTGGCGACAGCTCGAACGAGCCGAACACACCGATCGGCGAATCACGGGTGGGCGGCGTCCGAGCAGACGCCTGTTCGGGAGACGATGTCGCAGACAAATGCGGGGAGCGGCTGCTTGATGCAAATGACGTGGGGGTGCGCGGGTTCGCGGGGTCGTTGTGCAGGCGCATCGGTGAGTACGGTGTGCGTGCCGCCCACAGAATCCTCTCGCCGACGGTACGCCGCGTGACGTGCGGCATGGCAGGCGGGACGGGCGGGGCCGGGCCGTCCAAGGCAACCGCACCTGGAATCGAAATCGGCGCGGAAACTGGCCGGGCATGGGGCGCGCCATCTGCCGGGCCGATTCGTCTACGCATGGAGGAACGCATCGAATTGCCTGACCGGATTCGGCGCGATACCGGCCGCATCCGCTCGCGCCTTCGCATGTATCCAGAATGCGTGACTGCGGTGGCGCCCGCTGGCCGGACCATCCTGCCCCACTGCGGCCTCAGGCGGTTCCTGTGGCAGGCGCAGCGACGTGAGTCGACGCCGTCCGTTCGGTCCGTTCGTCGGCAATGAGAAAAGGGGCGGCAGTGACCTCGAGCGCGTCATGGCAAGTTCATGCGGTAATTGAGTGCGAAAGTGGGCCGAGCACCGGTGTGTGCATCGCATTCCGAGCTTAGTCGTTCCAGTCGATTGATCGGCGCCGGAACCGAAACTTCGCCACAAGCTGCGCAGCAACATGGTGCATTGAAGATAGCTTGCGGGTAAGATACTGTTTTTGCATACAGTAGTTCCTCATCCCATGCGATTTTCTTCCGGCGAGACCCGTCTTGCCTTTGTCGACCTCGAAACGACGGGCGCGACCATCACTTCGGATGGCATTACCGAAATCGGCATTGTCGAAGTCGATGCCGACGGCGTACGTGAGTGGAGCAGCCTGGTCCGTCCCGAAGGTCGGATTCCGCCCTTCATCGAATCGCTTACCGGCATATCGAATGCAATGGTGGCCGACGCGCCTCTCTTCGAGCAATTGGCCGAGGAGCTGTACGCGCGCCTGGACGGTTGCCTGTTCATCGCGCACAACGCCCGCTTCGATTACGGTTTTCTGAAAAACGCTTTCCGGCGGGTCGGTATCGAGTTCAAGCCCGACGTGCTGTGCACCGTCAAGCTTTCACGCAAGCTCTATCCGGGTTTTGGTCGGCACAATCTTGATTCGCTGATCGAACGGCACCGGTTGCCAGTCACCGAACGGCATCGCGCCCTGGCTGACGCGCGCCTGATCTGGCACTTCTGGCAGGACCTGTACCGGACCCTGCCGCCCGATCAGATTTCAGCGGCAGTGCAGACAGTGATGGCGCGTCCGAGCTGGCCATCCCATCTCGATCCGGCGTGTCTGGACGACATGCCGGACACACCCGGCGTCTACCTCTTTTACGACGACACCGAGCTGCCGCTCTACATCGGCAAGGCGGTGCAATTGCGCCGGCGGGTGCTGTCGCATTTCAGCGGCGACCATCGTTCGTCGAAAGAAATGCTGCTCTCGCAGCAGGTGCGGCGCATCGAATGGAAACCGGCCGCAGGTGAAGTCGGCGCCTTGCTGCAGGAAGCGCTGCTGGTGAAGAAATTGCAGCCGGCGCACAACCACCAGCTGCGGCGCAGCGACGAGGTCTGTGCCTGGCGGCTGGTGCGCAAGGGGGACACTTTCAAGCTGGCGCTGGCGCATCCGGATGATCTGTTTTTCGGTGACGAAGACAATCTGTACGGCCCCTTCGCCAGCCACCGCAAGGCCACTGATGCCTTGCGGGCGCTGGCGGATGCCCATCAGCTCTGTCACGGCTTGATCGGCCTGGAAAAGGTCAAGGCCGGCAAGCCGTGTTTCGGCAGCCAGGTCAAGCGCTGCCTCGGTGCGTGTGTCGGACGAGAACCTGCGCCCGAGCACTTCGCCAGGTTGATCGAGGCCCTGGCGCGCTGGCGCCTGCCGCCGTGGCCGTACCCAGGCGCGATCGGGCTGCGTGAAGGCGATGGGCTGCATGTGCTGGACCACTGGGGCTATGCCGGCAGTGTCGACGGCGCTGACATCGCGGGCGCACGGCGGCTGGCGGCGGCGGGAATGCCAGCGTTCGATCGTGATGTGTATCAGCTTCTGAAGGTGCGGCTGGGGAAGATGGCGGAGCAGGTCGTCGATTTGGCCTGAGAAAAAGCCGATCGGCGTGCCGCGTATAATCCGGGCGTCCGGCTCACTGCGTCGTTGATTTTCATTTGCCTCCCATTCGCCTCCCATTCGCCTCCCATTCGCCTTCCAGGAATTCCATGCATCGTACGACGAGCTTGCCAATAGCCGGCCTGTCCGCGTGAAGCCCGCGCACATTCCCCTGGCCCTGCTGGTGGTGCTGATATGGGGCATGAACTTCATCGTCATCAACATCGGCCTGCAGGATCTGCCGCCGATCCTGTTTACGGCCCTGCGTTTTCTGTTCGCCGCCCTGCCGCTGGCATTTTTTTTGCCCCGGCCACAGGTGCCGTTGCGGCTTCTGGCAGGGTATGCCCTGTTCCAGTTCGCCAGCCAGTTCACGCTGCTCTTCTATGGCATGCAGTTCGGCTTTCCGCCCGGACTGGCGTCGCTGGTGATGCAGCTGCAGGCATTTTTCACCATCGGACTTGCGGTGCTGCTGTTGGGGGAACGCCCCAGAGTCACGCAGTTGCTCGGCGCCGGCGTGGCATTTTGCGGCACGGCGCTGGTGGCGGCGCATCTCGAAGCGCGGGCCACGCTGATCGGTTTCGTGCTGGTGATCGGCGCCAGCCTGTCGTGGGGTGTGGCCAATATCTTTACCAAGAAAATCGGCAAGGTCAATCCGCTGGCGCTAGTGGTGTGGGGGTCCGTCCTGGCCACGCCGCCGCTGCTGTTGACGTCGCTGCTTTTCGAAGGCTGGCCGGCGTGGGTACTGGCCGGCCAGCGGTTGCAATGGCGTTCGGTCGGCGCGGTTTTCTATCAGGCCATACCGAACACCATCATCGGTTACGGCATCTGGTCGCATTTGATGCGCACCTATCCGGCAGCGACCATCGCACCCTTTTCCCTGTTGGTGCCAGTGGTGGGAATCCTCAGCGCAGCATGGCTGGTACAGGAGCCTCTGCAGTGGTGGAAGATCGCCGCCGGCCTGCTGGTGCTGTCCGGCCTGGCGCTGAACCTGTTCGGTGGCTATCTGCAGCGCCGCCGCAGTACTTCTGCCCAGCGTTGACGATGTGCGGATTCCGGCATAATTCCATTCCCGACAACATCGCCCGCCTGAATCGATGCCCGACACATTCGCCATGTTGCAACGCTGCCAGCCTTGCCTTCGTCGCATTTACCCGGACGCAGCACTGCCTGCCGCCGGCGGGTACGCTTGCCCGTGAACCGGCTGGCCGGAACGATCGTTGAGGTGCAACGTTGCGGCAGCATTGCGCTGATCGATGTCAACGCAGCCGGCCATCGTCTGACGGCTACACTGGTCGGTGGCGACGCCGAGGTCAATGGTGAAGCAACCGCCTGGCAACCGGGCGCGCCGGTGCTGCTGCTGTTTGCCGAGACCGAGG
>JAYTLK010000028.1:0-35984 GCA_043729515.1 Herminiimonas sp. | reverse complement strand
TGATATTGCCCGCTCGAAAGTACCACATTTGCGCTGTTGTTAATCAACCGCTTGCGTCAATCCCCGCAATTAGGCATGAAAATGTGGATGAAAAACACTAGTTGTTTTCGCAAAAAATTTTCATGCGACCGTGACCATGTAACGAACGTCCCGATCAGGAACACAGGTCATCGGCCCGATGGCGTACGGGTATTCATGGAGAGAGGAGACAAGATCGGGCGAAAGCCCCAGGACGGGAAAGATAACCGGCGCCGGAGCGCTCACGGCTTTGCGGATTTGCGGCGCAAGATTTCGGTACGCATGTCGGCGAACTGCCCACGGGTTTCTTTTTCGATCAGCGCCGGCCCGATGCCGGGCGGTACCCAGACATTGGGAATCGATTCGCTGTGAAACGTGATCCGCGTGCCGTCGCCTTCGGGCGCAAGGCGGGTGGTGCTGTCGACCTGTTTCAAGTCTCCACTGACGACCCGGGAATCGATCTGCTGGAAAGGCTTGAGTTGCACGTCGCGCAGCACATCGAAGGTGATTGCGATCGGGCCGCGGCTGACGCCGCCTTTCTGCGCCACCTGCAGCCGGGTCGGCGATCTCGACACGATCTTGCTGACCTGCAGATTCGACAGGAATTGCGGCATGTGATCGTAATCGGTCAGCACGTCCCAAGCCTCACGGGAAGTCGCCGCTACCAGCAGACTGACATCGATGATCACCGTCGAGCCGGACTTCCTCGCCTTGACATCGATGTCCTGAGGCGGTCTTTCTTGCGCCGATGCCGGTGCGGTCAGGCCAAGGCCGATGCCAAGCAGGCCACACAACAACAGTCGCCCGAAAGCCGTTTTTCGAACGCGCGCAAATGCAATTGCAAGCATGGGCTCACGACCGTTGCCCGCCTGGTTCATCAGCAGTTGCCCTTTTTGGCTTGACCGGGCGGACAAAATTCTTCCCCGTGGCCGTGACCGCGGTCCTTGTCACGATGATGCTTTCCTTCTCGCTCACCTTCCCGCTCTCGGTCGCGGTCGCGGTCGTGTTCGCGTTCGCCATAACGGTGCCTGTCACGTTGGCCATCATATCCACGCTCCGGCGCCCAGTAGCCTGCGCGATACCGGTTACCCGACTCCCAGTGATCAGCAACCCAGCGATGGCCCGGGCGCTGGGCAATCTGATGCCCCTGGATCCAATCGTAGCGGGCGCCATTCCAGGCCCAGTAGCCTGGTGCCCAGACCTGGCCAGGTCGCAAGAGTGGTATCGGTTCGTAGCGCGCCGCTGGCGGCGCGATGGTGATGTTGACGTTGACCTGCGCCCTTGCCGGCAAAGTCAGGCCCAGCGAAAGCAACAACACGGCAGTGGCAGCTTGCCCTGCAAATCCGGAACGGTTCATGTTTTCCTCATTATCAAATGGTCCTGCAGACGAACTATGCATCGCAGCGCGCTCGCGTCGGCCGATTACGCGATCCGAGTATGGCCCGAGGCAGCAGTCATTGCTGTGCGGTAACACACACAGCAGTCGTGTCCCGACGACATGCCCTGCGCCGATATCTCCAAACGCGCTGGATGCCTCTCGTTCGCGCGTCGGCGACACTAGAGGCGAAACAAACAAGGAATTCGGACAGTTTTTATACAGCGACGATTTGATGATAAAAATCATCGTGTTACCGACTTTCCAGCATGGTTATCCACAGACTTGACCACAATCCGTGGGGATAACTTCTTGCGCAAGCAGGCGTGTGCTCGGGTCCGAGCTGCAATGTCCAGCAAAAATAAAAGGCCCGTCAGTGCAATCACTGACGGGCCTTTTATCGTTCTTTTCACTTAGGCACCGATCGGCTCCGATCGATGCTTGAATCTGGTCGGAGTACAAGGATTCGAACCTTGGACCCCCTGGTCCCAAACCAGGTGCGCTACCGGGCTGCGCTACACTCCGAAGAGCAACATCATAGCGCAACAACACTCCCTGGTCAATCGGCATTGGCAGTCTGCCGCTATTTAGCAGCGTCAGACCGGGATTTTTTCGGCGATGCGGCGCGCCATGCGCTCGGCTGCGTCTGCCTGCTCCGCTTCCACCATCACCCGCACCAACGGTTCGGTGCCCGAGGCCCGGATCAGCACCCGACCTGCATCGCCCAGTTCCCGTTCGACCGATTCTTTTTCCGCCTGCATCGCGTCACTGGTGGTCCAGTCGAATCCGCTCGGCACCCGCACATTGATCAGGGTCTGGGGGTAGAGCCGCAGCGCCTCGGTACAAGTCGCCAGCGACCCGCCGCACCGCTTGAGTGCAGAGAGCACCTGCAGCGCGGAAATGATGCCGTCGCCGGTCGTGTGCTTGTCAAGAAACAGCAGGTGACCCGAGCCTTCGCCACCGATCTGCCAGCCCTTTTCCTGCAACACTTCCATTACGTAGCGATCGCCGACCTTGGCGCGTGCAAATCCCACGTTCATCTTCCGAAAAGCAACTTCCAGCGCCATGTTGGTCATCAAGGTGCCGACCGCACCGTCGATGTTGCCGGTCTTCATCCGGTCGCAGACCATGATGTACAACAGCTCGTCACCGTTGTAGACCCGGCTGTTGGCGTCGACCATCACCAACCGATCGGCATCGCCGTCGAGTGCGATGCCGATATCGGCCCGGTGCGAGCGTACCGCATTGGCCAGCGCCGCCGGTGCCGTGGCGCCGAAACCGTCATTGATGTTCAGACCGTTTGGCGAGATGCCGATGGAAATCACTTCCGCGCCGAGCTCATGAAAGACATCCGGAGCAATGTGGTACGCAGCGCCGTGCGCGCAATCGAGCACGATGCGCATCCCGCGCAGGTCCAGTTCGTTCGGAAACGTGCTTTTGCAAAATTCAATGTAGCGGCCACGGGCGTCGTCCAGGCGGCGGGCCTTGCCCAGTTTTTCGGAGGAAACGCATTCGATCGGCAAGTCGAGCGCGGCTTCGATCGAGGCTTCCACATGATCCGGCAACTTGTTGCCCTTCCCCGAAAAAAACTTGATGCCATTGTCCTGATATGGATTGTGCGACGCAGAAATCACCACGCCGGCAGACATGCGCAGTGCGCGCGTGAGATAGGCCACGGCTGGTGTCGGGATCGGCCCGGCCAGCACGACATCGACGCCGGCAGCGGCAAATCCGGCTTCCAGCGCCGCTTCCAGCATGTAGCCGGAGATCCGGGTGTCCTTGCCGATCAACACCGATGGCCGTGCGCTTGCCGACTCTGCCTTCGCCAGAACCTTGCCTGCGGCGAAGCCAAGCCGCATGACGAATTCCGGTGTAATAGGGCTCTTGCCAACGCGTCCGCGAATGCCGTCGGTTCCAAAATATTGTCGCGCCATGCCAATCTCCCTCAGACTTTTCTGTTCTTTTGATGCGTGTCTTGAAACGTTTCTGCAGCCGGACCCGGACCCAACGCGGCCCATACTGCCAGTGCATCCACCGTCTCCGCCACGTCATGGACGCGGATGATGCGGGCGCCTTGTGCTGCTGCCGCCAATGCGCCGCCGATACTGCCGGCGAGGCGCCGGGTGGCAAGCGTCGTCGGATCGTCGGTACGACCGGTCAATGCGGCGATCATCGATTTGCGCGAGACGCCGGCCAGTACCGGCAAGCCGCATCGCTGCCGCAGCCGATCCAGATCTTTCAGCAACGCCACATTATGGACCAAGGTTTTGCCGAAACCAAACCCCGGATCAATACATAGACGGCTGCGCGCAACGCCTGCAGCCTCCAGTTCGGAGACCCGTTGCATCAGAAACCCGCCCACTTCGGCCACGACGTCGTCGTAGTCGGGCGCCATCTGCATTGTCTGCGGTGCCTGCTGCATGTGCATGATGCACAGGCCGCAGGCACGTCGGATGACCGCGTCAAGCGCTCCCGGCTCGCGAAAACCCTTGATGTCGTTGATCATGTCGGCTCCCGCCAGGAGCGCCTCGCGCATCACGGCAGGCTTGTAGGTATCGATTGACAGCGGCTTGCCACAATCGCGCAGCGCGTAGATCACCGGCATGACGCGCGCCAGCTCTTCGTCGAGAGACAGCGGCGCAGCGCCGGGCCTGCTCGATTCACCGCCAATGTCGATGATGTCGACGCCATCGGCCAGCATCCGTTCGGCACAGGACAATGCGGCATCGAGACCGAAGAAGCGTCCGCCATCGGAGAATGAATCAGGCGTGACATTGAGGATGCCCATCACCAGCGGTCGTGCGGTGAAGCCGAGATCGAGATCGAAGCGCCCGCAAGTGAAAACAGATGATGTTTGAGAAAGCATGAAAAGACACCCTGCGGCGTGCTCAATAAAAAAGGCGAGGAAGCTTCCTCGCCTTGGTGGGTGTTGCATGGGTCGCGGCGTCTTGCCGCAACATCAGGCAGCGACTGTCCGAATAAAATCAGGCGCCAGGGATCAGGCCGGCGCCGTCGCGTTCGGCGACACCCCGCCAGCTGGCGTATCGGAGCTCTGCCGCTTCGGCGGCACGCCGGCTTTCGGCAGACGGGGCTCGCGCCCTTCCATGATGTCGTTGATCTGATCGGCATCGATGGTTTCCCAATCGAGCAAGGTCTTGACCATCACTTCCACCTTGTCGCGGTTGTCTTCGAGCAGGCGGCGCGACAGGGCGTACTGGCCATCCAGAATACGGCGAATTTCGGTATCGACCTTTTGCTGTGTCGCCTCCGACACCGTCTTGGCCGACATGCGGCCGAAATATGCGTCCTGCTCCGAATCTTCGTAGACCATCGTGCCGAGGGTCTCCGACATGCCGTAACGGGTCACCATGGCGCGCGCGAGCTTGGTGGCACGTTCGAAATCATTCGAAGCACCGGTCGACATCTGGTGCATGAAAATTTCCTCCGCGATCCGTCCGCCGAACAGGATCGCGATCTCTTCCAGCATCTTGTCCTTGTACATGTTGATGCGGTCATGTTCCGGCAACTGCCAGGTCAGGCCGAGGGCGAAACCACGCGGCATGATCGTGACCTTGTGCACCGGATCGGCTTTCGGCAGGAGCTTGGCGACCACCGCATGGCCCGACTCGTGATAGGCAGTGTTGCGCCGCTCCTCCTCGCGCATGACGGCGGACTTGCGCTCCGGCCCCATGACGATCTTGTCCTTGGCATCCTCGAAATCCTGCATTTCGACCAGCCGCTTGCTGCGCCGGGCGGCGAACAATGCCGCCTCATTGACCAGGTTTGCCAGGTCCGCACCTGAAAAGCCTGGCGTGCCGCGTGCCAGCACATCGGCCTTCACGTCGGTACCGATCGGCACCTTGCGCATGTGGACGTACAGGATCTGTTCACGGCCCCGGATGTCCGGCAGGCCGACCATCACCTGACGATCGAAACGGCCTGGCCGCAAAAGCGCCTTGTCGAGCACGTCGGCCCGGTTGGTGGCAGCGATCACGATCACACCGGAATTGGCCTCGAAACCATCCATTTCAACCAGCAGCTGGTTCAATGTCTGCTCGCGCTCGTCGTTGCCGCCGCCCATGCCGGCACCGCGGTGACGGCCTACCGCATCGATCTCGTCGATGAAGATGATGCAAGGCGAATGCTTCTTCGCATTCTCGAACATGTCGCGCACCCGCGATGCGCCGACGCCGACGAACATCTCGACGAAGTCGGAGCCGGAAATGGTGAAGAACGGCACCTTGGCTTCACCGGCAATGGCGCGTGCCAGCAAGGTCTTGCCGGTGCCGGGCGGGCCGACCATCAGCACGCCACGTGGAATGCGGCCGCCCAGTTTCTGGAATTTCGTCGGGTCACGCAGGAATTCGACCAGCTCGGACACTTCTTCCTTGGCCTCGTCGCAACCTGCGACGTCAGCGAAACTGACCGTGTTGCTGGCTTCGTCGAGCATGCGCGCTTTCGAGCGGCCGAAGGAAAACGCACCGCCCTTGCCGCCGCCCTGCATCTGCCGCATGAAGAATACCCAGACACCGATCAGGAGCAGCATCGGAAACCAGGAAATGAATACCTGGGACAGGAAAGATGGTTCTTCCGGCTGCTTGACCTCGAACTTGACGCCATTGCTGACCAGGTCGCCGATCAATCCGCGATCCAGGTACGTGATTGCGGTCTTGATTTTCTTGCCATCCTGGGTGGTCGCCACGATGCTGCGATCTTCGATCGTCGCGTCTTTCACGTGCTTCGACTTCACTTCATCCAGAAAATCGGAATAAGCCACCGACTGCGCGCCCGACGCCAGTCCGTGGCTGTCGAACTGCTTGAAAACCGTGAACAGGACCAACGCGATGACCACCCAGATGGCGGCCTTGGAAAACATGTTATTCACTCGAACTCCTTATGCGCACACGTAGATTGCTCATGTGTTCTGGCGCGGGTTGTCTCGCGATTCTACCTTCTACAGCCTGCTTCCGCTCGTCAAGATCACAGGTCAACCAAAGGTCCAGATGTTGCCCTGACTTAAAAAGATTGGTCAGATCGGTTTTTTCAGCGTTTTTCCCAATAAAAACACTTCGGACGACTTGTCCTTGCTGGCTTTTGGTTTTTTCGAGCTGACAACCTTGAATTCTTGTTTGAATCTTTCCACAATCTGGCTGTACCCCTGTCCGTTGAAGCATTTGACGAGCAGCGCCCCGGAAGGTTTCATGTGAAGTTGGGCAAATTCAACAGCCAGATCAATGATATGTTCCATCCGCGCCGCGTCTGCGTCGGCGATGCCGGACAGATTCGGCGCCATGTCGGATAGCACCAGATCGACCTTTCGCCCCGCCAGCAGCACCTCCAGTTCCCGCAGGACGCGTTGCTCCCGGAAATCGCCCTGGATGAAATGAACGTCGGCGATCGGCTCCATTGGCAACATGTCCAGGCCGATGATCAGGCCATCGATGCCGCCACCTGACTTGCCGGCCAGCCTGTTGCGCGCATATTGCGACCAACTGCCAGGCGTGGCACCGAGATCGACGATGATCTGCCCCGGCTTGATCAGCTTTTCGCTCTCGTCTATTTCCTTCAGCTTGTAGACCGCCCGCGCCCGGTAACCCTCCTTCTGCGCCTGTTTGACATAGGGGTCGTTGATGTGATCATGCAGCCAGTTTTTGTTTAATTTGTTCTTTGCCATTCGCGTAGAATACCGTTTTTGAAGGATTTTTATGTTGAAACTGAGTCCCGTCGAGCGCGCTTCATTGCGCGCCGACGCTCATGCTTTGTCACCGGTGGTGATGATCGGCGAGGCCGGCCTGACAGCTGGCGTCATGAAGGAAATCGATACCAGCCTGGATTCCCATGGATTGATCAAGATCCGTGTTTTCGGCGATGACCGCGAAGCCCGCATCGGCTTTTACACGCGGATTTGCGAGGAGCTCAAGGCCGCTCCGGTGCAGCAAATCGGCAAGCTGCTGGTGATTTACCGTGTGAAGGCCGAGGAGGTGCGCGAACGCAGCACCAGGACCGGCAAGGGAATGCGAGAAGTCACCATCGTCAAGCCAAGTCCCAGCGGCACCAAACGGCCGTCGGTGACGAAGGTCATGGTCAAGGGCAACGAACGCGTAACACAGGGCGGCAACATCAAACGCGCCAAGCCGCGCCAGTCCAGCCCCAAGAAATCGTCGCTCGGCCGCTAGGCGTCGCATGTCAAGGCGCCTTGACGAAGCCCCAGCCTGCCTGCGGTGTTCGCACCGTGCGCACGCCACGCACGCGATGACCTACGGGCGAACCGATCACCCGGCTTTTCAACGCAGCCGCAAAATCAGCCAGCCACCCAGCAGGCTTTGCACCAGATAAATCCCGCTTGCAACGCCGTGCAAGATGCCGAACTGCACGCGCGCATCAGCCTGCATCGTCCCGCCCGCGGCCACTGCTTGCCGTAAAGAAGCCATGAACGGCTGCAATCCGAAGTAGCCGATTGCCGTGCACAGGCCCATCGCCACAACTACCTGCAGCAACCGCCGCCGCGACGGCTCGGCACCAGTCGCGCCGAATGTTGCCGTCCCCGGTGTCCTTTGCCACAGCAACACGACCAGGACCAACGCGCATGCAAGCGATAGCCAGGCCTCGACCCGGAACAGGCTGCCGGCAATCGTGCCCGCCAGTGCACGATCGGCGAGAGAGGCGAACAGCGTCGGCGCAACCACATAGCCGGTTGTCCACAAACTGCCGACCCAGACGGTAGCGACCAGCCGTCGCGCCAGCGCCACGCGTTGTGAACTCCCCTGTACTGGCACGGCAATAGTCAATCAGATGTACCGCACGTCCAGCACTTCATATTCATGCAGGCCGGCAGGCGCTTCGACCGCCACCACGTCGCCCGCGTATTTCCCGATCAGTGCGCGGGCAATCGGCGAGGTGATCGATACCTTGCGCTCCTTCAGGTCGGCTTCATCCACGCCGACGATCTGATAGGTCACCTTGTCACCGGACTCCAGGTCTTCGAGCGAAACGGTCGAGGCAAAGGTGATGCGCCCTTCGGCATCCAGCGTGGTCGGATCGATGATCTGCGCCGCACCCAGCTTGCCTTCAAGATCGGCAATGCGACCCTCGATGAAACTCTGGCGCTCCTTGGCAGCATCGTAATCCGCGTTTTCCGACAAGTCGCCATGGGCACGTGCTTCGGCAATCGCACCGATCACGGCCGGCCGTTCCTTGGTCTTCAACCGATGCAGTTCATCTTTCAGCAGTTGCGCGCCGTGTTTGGTAAGGGGGACTGAGCTCATGATGTTTTCTGGTGAGTGTTGAAAACCACAGAGGCCGCGTGGAACTCCCGACCGGAAGATTCGAAGCGACCTCTGCGGCGCCAGCCAAGCGGCCGGCAAATGCCGTCGATGTCAGTGTAAGGTCTTATGCAGGCCTTGTAAATCGTAGACATGCAGCGTGTCGAGATGGGCCATGCCCTCGACTGCCGCCTCGGCGCCGGCGATGGTGGTGTAGGTCGTCACGCGTGCGGCCAGAGCTGAAGTGCGGATTGCGCGCGAATCGACGATCGCACTGCGCTTTTCCTCGACGGTGTTGATCACCAGCGCAATTTCATGATTCTTGATCATGTCGACCACATGCGGGCGGCCTTCTGCGACTTTGTTGACGGTGGTCACCGCGATGCCGGCAGCACTGATCGCCGCTGCCGTGCCCTTGGTTGCCACCACCGAAAAACCGATCTCCACCAGATCGCGGGCCACCTGCACCGCGCGCGGCTTGTCGCTGCCTTTCACACTCAGGAACACCCTGCCCGACCGCGGCAGCTTGACGCCGGCACCCAGCTGCGACTTCACGAACGCTTCGCCGAAGGTTTTGCCCACGCCCATGACTTCGCCGGTCGATTTCATTTCCGGCCCGAGAATCGTATCCACGCCCGGAAATTTCACGAACGGGAACACCGCTTCCTTGACGCTGAAGTAAGGCGGCACGACTTCGGCGCCGATGCCCTGCGAAGCCAGCGACTGACCAACCATGCAGCGCGCGGCAATCTTCGCCAGTTGCAGGCCGGTGGCCTTGGAGACGAACGGCACGGTGCGCGAGGCACGTGGATTGACTTCCAGCACGAACACCACATCCTGCAAACCGGTCGACCCATCTGCGGCCTGCACCTCTTGTTTCTGGATCGCGAACTGCACGTTCATCAGACCGATCACGTTCAAGCCCTTGGCCATGGCCGCGGTCTGGCGCTTGATTTCGTCGATGGTGGCCTGCGCCAGCGAATACGGCGGCAATGAACAAGCCGAGTCACCCGAGTGCACGCCGGCCTGCTCGATGTGCTCCATCACGCCGCCGATGAAAGTGTGTTCGCCGTCGGAGATGCAATCGACGTCGACTTCGATGGCGTCGTTCAGGAAGCGGTCCAGCAGCACCGGCGAATCATGCGAGACCTTGACCGCTTCACGCATGTAGCGCTCCAGGTCACGCTGCTCATGCACGATTTCCATGGCGCGCCCGCCCAGTACGTAGGACGGCCGCACCACCAGCGGATAGCCGATCTCCTGCGCCAGCAGCAAGGCGTCGGCCTCGGTGCGGGCGGTGCGGTTCGGCGGCTGGCGCAGCTTCAGGTCATGCAGCAGCTTCTGGAAGCGCTCGCGGTCTTCGGCGGCATCGATCATGTCCGGTGTGGTGCCGATGATCGGCACGCCATTGGCTTCGAGATCCAGCGCCAGTTTCAACGGCGTCTGGCCGCCGTACTGGACGATCACGCCAAGCGGCTTTTCCTTGTCGACGATTTCCAGCACGTCTTCCAGCGTCAGCGGCTCGAAGTACAGGCGGTCGGAGGTATCGTAATCGGTCGAGACGGTCTCGGGATTGCAGTTGACCATGATCGTTTCATAGCCGTCTTCCCGCAGGGCCAAAGCCGCATGCACGCAGCAATAATCGAATTCAATGCCCTGCCCGATCCGGTTCGGCCCACCGCCGAGCACCATGATTTTTTTCTTGTCGGTCGGATTGGATTCGCATTCTTCCTCATAGGTCGAATACATGTATGCCGTGTTGGTCGAAAATTCGCCGGCACAGGTATCGACCCGTTTATAGACCGGGCGCACGTTGAGCGCATGGCGCTGCTCGCGCACGGCGCGGTCGGTGGTTTGCAACAGCTTGGCCAGGCGACGATCCGCAAAACCCTTCTGCTTGAGTTTCCTGAGAATCGTACGATCCAATGCTGCCAGGCTCTGCGTCTCCAACCATAGTTCGATGTCGACGATTTCCTTGATCTGGGCCAGGAACCACGGATCGATGTGCGTCAGCTGCTGCACTTCTTCCAGCGTAAAACCGTGCGCGAAGGCATCGCCGACGTACCAGATCCGCTCCGGCCCCGGCTCGCCCAATTCTTCCTCGATCGTTTCGCGGTCCTTGGTTTTTTCATTCAGGCCATCGACACCGACTTCCAGGCCGCGCAACGCTTTCTGAAATGATTCCTGGAACGTGCGGCCGATCGCCATGACTTCGCCAACCGATTTCATTTGTGTCGTCAGGTGGCTGTCGGCAGTCGGAAATTTTTCGAAAGCGAAACGGGGAATCTTGGTGACGACATAATCGATCGACGGCTCGAAAGATGCCGGCGTCGCACCGCCCGTGATCTCGTTGCGCAATTCATCAAGCGTGAAACCGACCGCCAGTTTGGCAGCCACCTTGGCAATCGGAAAACCGGTCGCCTTCGACGCCAGCGCGGACGAGCGTGAAACGCGTGGATTCATTTCGATCACGATCATGCGGCCATCGGCCGGATTGATCGAGAACTGTACATTGGAGCCGCCAGTGTCCACACCGATCTCGCGCAGCACTGCCAGCGAGGCGTTGCGCATGATCTGGTATTCCTTGTCCGTCAGCGTCTGCGCTGGCGCAACAGTGATCGAGTCGCCGGTATGCACGCCCATCGGATCAAGGTTCTCGATCGAGCAGACGATGATGCAGTTGTCGGCGCGGTCGCGCACGACTTCCATTTCATATTCCTTCCAGCCCAGCAGCGACTCTTCGATCAGCAGTTCGGTGGTGGGCGATGCTTCCAGGCCGCGCTTGCAGATGGTCTCGAATTCTTCTGCATTGTAGGCAATGCCCCCACCGCTGCCGCCCATGGTGAAGGAAGGTCGGATGATGGTCGGAAAGCCGAGCGTCTTTTGCACCACCCAGGCTTCGTCCAGTGAATGGGCAATGCCCGAGCGCGCTGAACCCAGTCCGATGCGGGTCATCGCATCCTTGAACTTGGAGCGGTCCTCGGCCATGTCGATGGCTTCAGGTGAGGCGCCGATCAATTCGCACCCGTATTTCTTCAGTACGCCCTGGTGATGCAAATCGAGCGCGCAATTCAGCGCGGTCTGTCCACCCATGGTTGGCAGAATCGCGTCGGGGCGTTCCTTGTCGATGATGCGCTCCACCACTTGCCAGGTGATCGGCTCGACATAGGTGACATCGGCCATTTCGGGGTCGGTCATGATGGTGGCCGGATTGCTGTTGACCAGAATGACCTTGTAACCCTCTTCCCGCAGTGCCTTGCAGGCCTGCACGCCGGAGTAATCGAATTCACAGGCCTGGCCGATGATGATCGGGCCGGCGCCGATGATGAGGATGGTCTTGATGTCTGTGCGCTTAGGCATGCTTGGTATTCTCCAACAGTGCCACGAAGCGGTCGAACAGCGGGGCGATATCGGTCGGGCCAGGCGACGCCTCGGGATGGCCCTGGAAACAGAAGGCGGGACGGTCGGTGCGGGCAAATCCCTGCAGCGAGCCATCGAACAGCGACACGTGCGTGATTTTGCAGTTGGCCGGCAAGGTATCGGCGTCGACTGCAAAGCCGTGGTTCTGCGAGGTGATCATGACCTGACGGCTCTCGAGATCCTGCACCGGGTGGTTGGCGCCATGGTGACCGAATTTCATCTTGACGGTCTTGGCACCGGAAGCCAGCGCCATGATCTGATGACCGAGGCAGATGCCGAAAGTCGGAATGCCGCGTTCGATCAGTTCGCGGGTGGCGGTGATCGCATAATCGCAAGGCTCCGGATCACCGGGGCCGTTCGACAGGAGAATTCCGTCCGGATGCAGGGCCAGCGCATCGGCGGCGGTGGCTTGCGCCGGCAGCACCGTGACCTTGCAGCCGCGTTGCGCCAGCATGCGCAGGATGTTGAATTTCACGCCGTAGTCGAAGGCCACGACGTGAAATTTCGGGTCGACACAACGGCCGACGCCACGGCCGAGCTGCCACTCCGTTTCGGTCCACTCATATGCCGTCTTGGTTGAAACCACTTTTGCCAGGTCCATGCCCGCCAGTCCGGGGAAGGACAAGGCCAGCGACAGCGCCTGCTCCGCATTGGCCTTCACGCCGGCCACGATGGCACCGGCCTGGGCACCGGTCTCGCGCAGGATGCGCGTCAATTTGCGGGTATCAATGCCGGCGATCGCCACGATGTTCTCGGCCTTCAGATAGTCGGTCAGCGATTGCCTGGAGCGGAAATTCGACGTCACCAGCGGCAGGTCGCGAATGATCAGACCGGCGGCGTGCACGCGGGTGGCTTCCACGTCTTCCGGATTGACACCGGTGTTGCCGATGTGCGGATAGGTCAGCGTGACGATCTGGCGAC
This sequence comes from Herminiimonas sp., assembly GCA_043729515.1. Classification (GTDB taxonomy): domain Bacteria; phylum Pseudomonadota; class Gammaproteobacteria; order Burkholderiales; family Burkholderiaceae_D; genus JANXSS01. Next base: position 22,988 of record JAYTLK010000028.1, on the reverse strand, counting down.
TGTAGCTCGGGTCAGTCAGAATTTCCTGATAGCCGGTCATGGATGTGTTGAACACGACCTCGCCGGTGGTCTGGCCCTGGGCGCCAATGGAAACACCTTCAAAGATCGACCCGTCTGCAAGCGCTAGGATGGCCGGCACTGTGGGGCCAGAGAAAAATGGCTGCAAGGGTAACTCCTGAAAAAGTTACCGTCGCCACGCCGCGCCAGCACGACCGCGGCAACCGCGCGAAACGGCAGCGCGTGATAGCGCCGGCAGCGGGTTCGGATCGTTCGGGACGTTTGGAAGGTGGTATGCGCTACGACGGTATTGAGATTTGGCTGAACCGCAGAATTATAGCGCAGATGGGCCACCCCAGGCAACCGGGAAGGCATAGCCAAACGACGGCGCCTGCCTGTCGTCGAGGCTCTCAATACTGCAAGAACCTGCGTAGGGTCGACGACCGCCCTTATACACCCAAGGCTGCGATTCCGGCCCTGGCGATCTGCACGTCTTCCGACGATTTCACGCCCGAGACACCGACCGCACCGACACATTGTCCATCGATGATGATGGCGACGCCGCCTTCGAGCATCGCTTCCAGGCCCGGCACCGTCATGAAGGCGATGCGGCCGTTGTTGATGACGTCCTCGAAAATCTTGGTGTCGCGCTTGCCCAGCGCAGCCGCCTTGGCCTTGGCCGGTGCGATTTGCGCCGACATCAGGGGCGCGTTGTCGAGACGGTGCAACAGCAGCAGATGACCGCCATCATCGACCACCGAAATGACCACACCCCAGTTGTTGGCAACGGCTTCGGTTTCGGCGGCGGCGGCAATTTTCTTGACGTCGTCGAGGGTCAGCATCTGTTTCGATTTCATGGTGGCAGGCTCCGGGTTGAAAGAGCGAAATTGTACGTGAGCCGTCGTGCTTCAACCAGTGGATTGCAAAATCGACGCCAGACAAATCAGCAGGTCGGCCCCTGCCGTGCCCTTGCCGACCAGCGCAGTCGCGCCGGCCGCCCGCACCCGCTCCTGTTCATCGGTTTCCTGCGCACCCGACACCACCACCACCGGCATGCTGCGGATGCGGGCGATGCGCGACTCCCGGATGCGCATCAGCAAACCGTAACCATCCAGGTGTGGCATGGTCAGGTCGGTGATGACGATGCGAATCGTGGGATCGATGAGCACCATTTCCCAGGCCTCGATGCCGTCAGCGGCTTCGCGAACGTCATAGACCGTTTCGACCTGTCGTGCCAGGGTCGTGCGCACGATGCGCGAATCATCGACGATCAGTACGCGCGGTTTGACGACGGCGATCGGTGCATCAGAAGTCATGGAAAGTCAGGTCGGCGAAGTAGTCCGGATAGCATACCTGCAAGCAACCTCTTTTGACAGGCCAGATCGATTGACTTAACCTGTGCGCTGTCTCAGTCAAGGATGACGCATGTTGACAACCCAACAATTTCAAATTCGTGGAGCCATCCTGCCTGCCGCGATCGGCCTGTTCATGTCGGTCTGCATGGCGAGCCTGGCACCGCCCGCTTGCGCAGCCGAGCTGGATCCGATTGCCGCTTTTGCCAACGTACCGATGCCGGGCGTGATCGCCGCCGCTACGTCGGCAGCAAATGCGACGGCGCCCGGCAATAGCGGCGCGAAGGATGGGAACAAGGAAAGCTTCAGCACCGGCGGCATTGCGGAAGGTGCGATATCACGCTTGCATGCGATCACCGACCGGGCATCCGAGTTGGCACTGCAGGCGGTCGGCATGTTGGGCATTCATTATCAACGCGGCGGGAACACGCCCGAAAGCGGTCTTGATTGCAGCGGCCTGGTGCGCTACGTGTTCAAGGAAGCATGGGGCACGATCCTGCCGCGTACCGCGGAGGAAATCAGCCGCGTCGGCAAACAGGTCGAGAACCGCGACATGCAGCCAGGCGACCTGGTGTTCTACAACACGTTGAAGCGCGGCTTCTCTCATGTCGGTATTTATCTTGGCGACAACAAGTTCATCCACTCCCCTTCCGCCGGTGGCCAGGTCCGGATCGAAAGCATGGACCTGGGCTACTGGAAGCAGCGCTTCGATGGTGCGCGACGGATCAACCAGCCGGAACCGCCAGAGTCGGCACGACGGCAATAAACGCGGGGAAAGGCCGCTGTTATTGGCCGCGCCGTTGTTTCAGTTTCGCCTTCAATTCACTCATGACCGCGGCCGCGGCTTGCTCTCCCGCCAAAATCGCCAGGTTGCGACTGCCGAAGTCACTGCCCTTCATCGCGCCCAGGCTCGGCTGGATCACGACATCGGCCTCCTTCAATTCCTGCCGGCTCATGCTTTGTCCCATGATGTTGAAGCTCTGCAGCAGCACTTCGACCGAGGTGCCGGCGGCCTGTCCATCGGGCCGTGCCGAAATGTTGACGGCAATGATGAAGTCCGCGCCCATCTCGCGGCAGAACCGGACCGGCACCGGCGACACCAGGCCACCATCGACATAGGAATGCGCGCCGATTTTTACCGGCTGGAAAACGCCCGGCACTGCCGATGAAGCGCGCACGGCCAGGCCGGTATTGCCGCGCCTGAACAGGATCGGCGCGCCGCTCTGCAGATCGGCCGCGACGGCGCCAAAGGGCTTTTTCAATTGTTCGATCGGCAGGTTGTGCACCGCTTGGTTGACATAGTGCTGCAACCCCTCGCCTTTCAAAACACCGCTGGACGCACTGAAGAACGGCACCGACCAGTCGGAAATCGTTGCCTCGTCCATTTCCAACGCCATCTTGTTCAATGCAAAGCCGTCGTTGCCGCTGGCATACAAGGCACCGACCAGGCTGCCGGCGCTGGTGCCGGTGATGATGTCGGCGACGATACCCTGCGCCTCCAGCGCCTTGATCACGCCGATGTGCGCGAAACCGCGTGCCGCACCGCCGCCGAGCGCCAGTCCGATGCGCAACGGCCGCGGCGGGCGCGCGGGCAACGCGCTGTTTGGCAAGGTTTCGACATTGGCGGGAGACACTTCCGGAACGAACGGTGGCGGCTTCTGGCTGGCGATGTGCGGCACCGCGCGGCAACCCGCGGCTGCCAGGCCGGCACATGCAGTCAGAAAAGACCGGCGGGAGAACGTCATGTTCAGGCAGCCATGGCATCGGCCAGGGCCGACATCGGGAAGCGCACGATGAAGTTGCTGCCCTTCTCCGGCTGCGATTCGATCGCCAAGACGGCATCATGCCGCAGCAGCACATGCTTGACGATCGCCAGGCCCAGACCCGTGCCCTGCGTCTCGCGTGAGCGGCTCTTGTCGACCCGGTAGAAGCGCTCCGTCAGCCGGCTCAGATGCTCGGCACGAATGCCGATGCCGGTGTCCTGCACGGAGAACTGGGGGCCGCCCCGCCCCATCTGCCAGGACAGCGTGATGCGGCCGCCTTGCGGCGTGTAGCGCACTGCGTTCGAGGCCAGATTGCCGAAGGCGCTGCGCAATTCGTCGGCACTGCCGTTGATGTCAGGCGCTTCGTTGACCAGCGTGATCACATGCCGCCCACCGGACAGCGCGCGTGCCTCATGCAGGATCTGGTCCAGCAGATTGTTCATCTCCACCCGTTCGAGGCGCAGCGGATAGTCGATCGATTCGAGCCGGGTCAGCGTGAGCATGTCTTCCACCAGGTTCTGCATCCGGCGGCCCTGCTCGCTCATCAGCTTCAAATGCGCATTGCGGGTGGTTGGGTCGAGCTCACTCTGGCCCGAGGCAATTTCCAGAAAACCGTTGATGACGGTCAGCGGGGTGCGTAACTCATGCGACGCATTGGCGATGAAATCACGGCGCATCATTTCGATGCGTTCACTTTCCGTGGCGTCATGCGTGACCAGGATCTGGCGCCGGTTCTCGAAGGGGATGATCTGCACGATCAGCTTGCGCTCCCGCAGCGACAGCGTCAGCGGCTGGTCATAGCGACCGAGGATGATGTAGTCGATGAAATCCGGGTTGCGGATCAGGTTCGTGACCCGCATGCCGGTGTCGCGCGTGTCCTTCAAGCCCAGGTGCCGCTCGGCCGCCGGATTGCACCATTCCATGAACAGGACGTCATCCATGATCACCACGCCGTCCGGCAACAGGCTCATGGCCTGGCGAAAACGCGTCAGCCATTCGCTCAGATCGGCGCGGTTGCGCTCGTCGTCCCGGCGCAGACGATACAGCCGGGAAAAAATATCGGTCCAGGCGCCCCAGCCGTCCGGCAGGCGCACCCTGGCCGGTGCGTCGAGCCAGCCGGCCAGCAGATACAGGTAATGCAACTGCACCAGCACCGCCACGGTCATGGCGAGCAGCCCGATCGCGAAGCCGACTTCCGGCCCGAAAAAGAAACCGACAATGGCAGCGGCAACCAGGATCACTGCCAGGCGCAATGCCGCCGGCACCCAGAACAGCAAGCGAGGACTCATGCCAACCTTATTTTTCCGACAGCATGTAGCCCACACTACGCACCGTCTTGATCAAGTGTTCCGCCTGCTTCAATGCCTTGCGCAAGCGCAGCACGTGGACGTCCACGGTGCGTTCCTCGATCATGACATGATCTCCCCAGACCTTGTCCAGTAATTGACTGCGAGAAAACACCCGGTCCGGATGCGCCATGAAGAATTTCAGCAGCTTGTATTCGGCATGGCCGATCTCGAGCTTCTGCTGCTCCAGGCTGACGCTGCAGCTGACCGGGTCGAGCGTGATGGCGCCGGAGGTCATCAGGCTCTGGGCATGCTCGGGCAACTTGCGGCGCAACAGCGCATTGATGCGGGCGGTCAGCTCGCGCGGTGAAAACGGCTTGGTGATGTAATCGTCGGCACCATGGTCGAGACCGGCAATCTTGTCTTCTTCCATGCTTTTTGCGGTCAGCATGATCACCGGCAGCGTATTGAACTGGCGGTCGCCGCGAATGCGCGCCAGCAGCCGCAGGCCGGTCTGGTCGGGCAGCATCCAGTCGAGCAGGATCATGTGCGGCGTACGGCGGTGGATGAAATCCCAGGCGTCGGCTGCGGTATGCACGGCCATCGGATGCCAGCCGCCTTCGCGCAACGTGTAGCTGACCAGTTCGACGATTGCCGGCTCGTCTTCGACGATCAGGATGGTGGTCTTGTCTGCAGCCATGGTCGATCCTCAGGCCACGCTGTCGTCGCGGCGGGCGGTGGCATAGTCGGTATGCCGGATGTCCTTGCCTTCGACGACAAAAATCACGTATTCGGCAATGTTCTTGGCATGGTCGCCGATGCGTTCGATCGCCTTGGCCACCCACAAGGTGTCGAGCGCGGCCGAGATGGTGCGCGGGTCTTCCATCATGAAGGTGATCAGGTTGCGCATGATGGACCGGAATTCATGATCGATCAGCTGGTCCTGGGCGATCAGCTGCATGGCCTGCTTTTCATCGAGCCGGGCAAATGCATCGAGGGCGTCATGCAGCATGTCGCTGGCGCTGGCGGCAATCACCCGTACCGTCTCGAAATGATTGACGGTGGTGATGCCGCGTTCCTGGATGGTTTTCGCGGCACGCGCGATCTTGGTTGCTTCATCGCCGATGCGTTCGAGATCGGTGATGACCTTGACAGTCGCCATGACCGTACGCAAATCATTTGCCGCCGGCTGGCGGCGCACGATCAGATGGCTGCAGGTGTCGTCGAGAACGACTTCGAGCCGGTTGACGTTTTCATCGGCCTTGATCACCTCTTCGGCGCGCGCGGCGTCGCCGGTGCGAAAACAGGTCATCGCATCGGCAAACTGGTTTTCCACCAGGCCACCCATCAACAGCACCTTCGAGCGGATCGCCTCGAGATCGAGATCATACTGCTTGGAAGAATGCACACCGGACATCTGACAGCTCCTCGTAAATCGACGCAGTGCGTCTTTATGCCTGCATTGCAAGCGACCACGATCGGGCCGCCGGTGGTCGGTCAGCCAAAGCGGCCGGTGATGTAATCCTGGGTTTCTTTCTTGCCAGGATTCATGAAAATATGATCCGTCTCGCCAAACTCGACCAGCTCGCCCAAATACATGTAGGCGGTGTAATCCGAGCAACGCGCTGCCTGCTGCATGTTATGCGTGACGATGGCGATCGTGTAGTCAACCTTGAGTTCGCTGATCAATTCCTCGATCTTGGCCGTCGAGATCGGGTCCAGCGCCGAGGTCGGCTCGTCCAGCAACAGCACATCCGGCCGCACGGCCACGCCACGAGCGATGCACAAGCGTTGCTGCTGGCCGCCGGACAGGCTCAATCCGCTCTTGTTTAGCTTGTCCTTGACCTCGCCCCAGAGCGCGGCCTTGTTCAGCGCCCACTCGACCCGTTCGTCCATCTCGCCTTTCGGCAGGTTTTCATACAGCCGCACGCCGAAGGCGATGTTATCGTAGACCGACATGGGGAATGGTGTCGGCTTCTGGAACACCATGCCGATCTTCGCCCGCAGCATGTTGACGTCCTGGCCTGGCTGCAGGATGTTGCGCCCGCCATACAAAATTTCGCCTTCGGCGCGCTGACCCGGATAGAGGTCATACATCCGGTTGAGGGTACGCAGCAGGGTCGACTTGCCGCAACCGGAAGGACCGATGAAAGCCGTGACCTTTTTCTCATGAATGTTCAGATTGATGTTCTTGAGACCCTGGAACGCGCCATAGAAAAAATTCAGATCCGAGATCCGGATCGTGGCAGGCACTGCCGATGCCTGCGCATCATCGGATGCGTTTGCCGGATGCTGCGCGCTTGCCATGCCGGTCCGTAGCGCCATTTCCGTATTGGCTGCGATGGCCGCTGTCGCTGGCGTTGCTGGCGTTGCTGGCGTTGCTGGCGTTGCTGGCGTTGCTGGCGTTGCTGGCGTCGCTTTGGTCGAAGGATTCATCAGCTTTGGATTTTCTGGTTGAACAGGGTGCGAGACAGAATATTCAGGCCTAGCACGCTGAAAGTCACCAGCAACGCGCCACCCCAGGCCAGGGAGCGCCAGTTGTCGTACGGGCTCATGGCGAACTGGTAGATCACCACCGGCAGGTTGGCCATCGGCGCATTCATGTTGGCGCTGTAAAACTGGTTGTTCAAGGCCGTGAACAGGAGCGGCGCGGTCTCGCCGGAAATCCGGGCCAATGCCAGGAGTAGTCCGGTCATGACGCCTGCGCGCACTGCGCGCAAGCGCACGAACGTCGCCACTTTCCAGCGCGGGGCGCCGAGGGCGAAAGCGGCTTCGCGCAGACTCGTGGGAACCAGGTTGAGCATGTTGTCGGTCGTGCGCACCACCACCGGTATGGCGATCAGGGCAATCGCAAAGCTGCCGGCCCACCCGGAAAAATGCTTTACCTGCGCCACGTAGAGCGCATAAATGAACAGGCCGACCACGATCGACGGCGCCGACAGCATGATGTCGGTGACGAAGCGCGTCATCTGGGCGAACCAGCTTTCTTCGCCATATTCCGCCAGGTAAATACCGGCCAGAATGCCGATTGGCGTACTGAGCAGCGTGGCAAATCCAACCATCAACAGGCTGCCCACGATCGCATTGAGCAAACCGCCTCCGGCATCGCCTGGCGCCGGCGTGGTCAGCACGAACATGTCGGCATTGACCGCGCCCAGGCCCTTGACCAGCAACGTGGCCAGGATCCAGAGCAGGAAAAAAATACCGATCGCCATTGCCAGAAAGGACAAGGTGATGCCGATCCGATGCACCCACAACCGCCGCCGGTAGACCGGGTTGCGCACGCCTGGCGCCAATGTGCGCGGTGGCGGCAGCATCGGCGGCATGGCGGCCGAACGTGACGCGTGGCGTTGATCCGGCATCGGGGTGGGCATTGTCACTTCGTTCCTTCCTTTCGTTTCAGACCGACCAGCATCAGCTTGGCGGCCGACAGGACGATGAAGGTGATGACAAACAGGATCAGGCCGAGCGCGAACAGGGACGACACATGCAGCGGCGTATCGGCCTCGGCGAACTCATTGGCCAGGGTGGAGGCGATGCTGTTGCCGGCCGCGAACAGCGACCAGGACAGGTGATTCGCATTGCCGATGACGAAGGTGATTGCCATGGTCTCTCCGAGCGCCCGACCGAGCCCCAGCATGACGCCGCCAACCACGCCAATTTTTGTGTATGGCAGCATGACCTTGCGCACCACTTCCCATTTCGTGCAGCCGAGCGCATAAGCCGATTCCTTCAACACCGCAGGCACGACCTCGAACACATCACGCATGACCGAGGCGATGAAGGGAATGATCATGATCGACAGGATCAGTCCGGCGGTGAGAATGCCGATGCCCATCATCGGTCCGCGAAACAATTGGCCGATTACCGGCAGCCGACCGAGCGTCGCCGCCAGCGCCGGCTGGACATATTCCGCAAAAAAGGGAGCAAAAACGAACAGGCCCCACATGCCATAGATGATGCTCGGCACGCCCGCCAGCAATTCAACAGCGGTGCCAAGCGGGCGACGCAGCCATGTCGGGCAGATTTCGGTCAGGAACAATGCGATGCCGAAGCTGATGGGAAACGCGATCAGGAGCGCGATCAACGAAGTCGACAGCGTGCCGACGATGGCGATCATCGCGCCGTAATGATCGTTGACCGGATCCCATTCCACGGTCGTGATGAAGCCTGGACCAAAAGCCCGAAACGCCGGCCAGGCGCCGATCACCAGTGACACGATGATTCCGGCCAGAATCAGCAGGACGGTCAGGGCAAAACCAAAGGTGATCTTGTGAAACAGAAAATCCTGCCAACGCTGGCTGCGCATGACACGGCGCAGTGCGTCGGCGCTGATGCCTTGCTCGCTGGATGCAATTGCTGCCCCGTTTGCTGCGGAATCGATCTTGCGACCACCCGCGTCGTCAACAGGATTTCCAGCGGCGGCGAACGGTGGCGAACTCATGCCGGCGCACCTGTCGACCAGCCTTGAACGAACCATTGCCTGGCATGCCTGGAAAAACACCGGATGTCGACAGCCTTGCTCATTGTTCGTCCCCTGCAGGTTCCACGTGTCTACCAGACTGCCTTGCCGGCGCTGTCCTTGACCTGGTTTTTCCAGGAGTCTTCGACCAGTTTCGTGACAGCCGCCGGAATCGCGACGTAATCAAGATCGCTGGCCATGGCGGCGCCGTTCTTGTACGCCCAGTCGAAGAACTTCAGCACTTCCTTGCCCTTTGCTGCATCGGCTTGCGTCTTGTGCAGCAGGATGAACGATGCACCGGTGATCGGCCAGCTGTTCTTGCCAGCCTGGTTGGTCAGCACCACGCCGAAACCCGGTGTCTTGGCCCAATCCGCGCCTGCCGCGGCGGCCTTGAAGGTTTCGTCATCCGGCGCCACGAACTGGCCATCGCGGTTGCGTAACTGGGTGTATCCCATCTTGTTTTTCTTGGCGTAGGCGAATTCGACATAACCGATTGCACCCTTGATTCGCTGGACGTTGGCGGCAACGCCTTCATTGCCCTTGCCACCCACGCCAACCGGCCATTTGACTGCCGTGCCAGCGCCAACGGTCGTCTTGAAATCTGCGTCGAGTTTCGACAGGAAATCCGTAAAAAGGAATGAAGTGCCGGAACCATCGGCGCGATGCACCACGGTGATGTCGGCCGCCGGCAAAGAGACGCCCGGATTCAATGCGGCGATCTCGGTGGCGTTCCATTTGGTAATCTTGCCGAGATAGATTGCGGCAAGCACCTCACCGGTCAATTTCATCTGCCCCGGCGCGATGCCGTCGAGATTGACGACCGGCACTACGCCACCCATGATCGCCGGGAACTGCACCAGCCCTTCGGCATCGAGCTCCTCGGCTTTCAAGGGCATGTCGGACGCGCCGAAATCAACGGTTTTTGCCTTGATCTGCTTGATGCCGCCACCGGAACCGATCGATTGGTAATTCAGGCCGTTGCCGGATGCCTTCTTGTATGCCTCTGCCCATTTCGCGTAGATTGGATAGGGAAATGTCGCACCAGCGCCTGTCAGGTCGGCCGCGAGTGCGGTTGTCAATGCGAACGCGGTCAACGAACCCACGGTCAATGATGCGATGATTTTCTTGAGATGCATGCCAGCTCCTTGGTAGACGATCGGGTACCGGCCGAACTGTAGCCCGGAATTATGACAGCTTTATGACGCATCCTCGAACCGCGGAATTCCTTGTCATAAAGGGCGTTTCAGGCAAATTTTCTGTCATTAACTTGTCATAATTGCCTTTTACACTCGGCTCGAACCGCGCCTTGCAGGTTGAAGTGTTGTTGCGCCCTCTCGCCGTGTCATGTTCAGGAAAGCGAATCTCCCGATGCCCATTGCGTTGCCGGAACCGGCGAACCGTGATTATCTGAATCGTGAACTGTCACAGTTGGCTTTTAACCGCCGCGTGCTGGCGCAGGCTGAAGACCCGCGCATTCCCTTGCTGGAGCGGCTGCGCTACTTGTGCATCGCCAGCAGCAATCTTGATGAATTTTTTGAAGTACGCATCGCCAGTCTGCTGGCACAGGGTCGCCTGGACGGTCATTTGCACGAAACACCGGCATTGAGCGCCGATCTCGAACGCGCCAGCATCGAATGTCATCGCATCATCGAACAGCAATATGCCATCCTGAACCGCCAGGTTCTGCCGGAACTGGCGGCGGCCGGCATCCACCTCTTGCGCCATCAGGATCGCAATGACGCCCAGCGCGCATGGGTCAAGGCATTCTTCGAGCGTGAAGTGCGGCCGCTGCTCACGCCGATCGGTCTTGATCCGGCGCATCCGTTTCCACAAGTGGTCAACAAGAGCCTGAACTTCATCGTCGAACTGTCCGGCAAGGATGCCTTCGGGCGCGGCACCGCGATCGCGATCCTGAAAGCGCCACGCGTGCTGCCGCGCGTGATCCGCCTGCCGGATGCGCTGTCGTTGAATCAGGGACTGGAATTCTGCCTCCTGTCGTCCGTGATCCATGCGCACATCGCCGATCTCTTCAGTGGCCGGGAAGTGGTGGCCTATTCCCAATTTCGCGTGACGCGCAACAGCGACTTGTGGGTCGACGAGGAAGAGGTCAAGAACCTGCGTCAGGCGCTGCAGGGCGAGTTGCAGAGCAGGCAATTTGGCGTCGCCGTCCGACTGGAAGTGGCGATGAACTGCCCGGCCCACCTGTCGCAATTCCTCCTGGACCAATTCGCCATCAACAAGAACCGGCTGTATGCGGTCGATGGACCGGTCAACATGGTGCGGCTCTCCGAACTGATCGAGCACGCCGACCGACCTGCGCTGCGCTTCGTGCCGTTTCAACCTAAATTTCCGGCCATCCTCGCAAACGACGATTTGTTTGCGATCCTGCGCAAACAGGATGTGCTGTTGCACCACCCGTTCCAGTCCTTTTTACCCGTCGTCGATTTCATCCGCAACGCCGCCAACGATCCGTCGGTGGTCGCCATCAAGCAGACCATCTATCGCACCGGCATGAATTCGGATCTGATGGAGTCGCTGATCACTGCCGCACAGCGCGGCAAGGAGGTCACGGTCATCGTCGAACTGATGGCGCGCTTCGACGAGGAAGCCAACATCAACTGGGCCGATCGGTTGGAGCGGGTCGGTGCGCAGGTGGTGTACGGCGTGGTCGGCATGAAAACCCATGCCAAGCTGGCGCTGGTGATCCGCCGGGAAGAAGTCGGCCAGCATGCCGAACTGCGCTATTACGCCCACCTCGGCACCGGCAACTACCACCCGACCACCACCAAGCTCTACACGGATTTCGGCCTGCTTACCGCCAACCTCGCGCTGGCAACCGAGGTCAATGAAATCTTCATGCACCTGACCAGCCTGACCAAGCCCAAGACCCTGAAACATCTCTGGCTGGCGCCGTTTTCGCTGCACAAGGAATTCATCCGCGCCATTCGCAACGAAGGGCGGATCGCCCGCGAAGGAAAACCGGCCCGCATCATCGCCAAGATGAATGCGCTCCTGGATGAATCGGTGATCCGCGCTTTGTATGCGGCATCAGCCGACGGCGTCAAGATCGACCTCATCATCCGCGGCGCCTGCGCCTTGAAACCGGGGGTACCCGGCCTGTCGGAAAACATCCGAGTGCGTTCGATCGTCGGCCGCTTCCTCGAACACAGCCGGATCTATTATTTCCGCAACGACCTGGCACACGATGTGTATCTTTCCAGCGCAGACTGGATGAACCGCAACCTGTTTCGCCGGATCGAGGTCGCATTTCCCGTGTTCGACAAGGCCCTGAAAAAGCGGATCATGAATGAAGGTTTGCTGCCTTATCTGAAGGACAACCAGAATGCGTGGGAGCTCGATGCGGCGGGTGTCTATCACCGCAAGCGGCCGACCCGCCGGCAGACCGCGTTCAGCGCCCAGCAATTCCTGATGACGACCGTCGGTGGTGCTGCGCCGGAGACACCGGCGTGAAGACGGCAATCTCGGCGTCGAGGCGAAAATCGTCGGCGTAATGGAATTGACGATGCAATCCGCGGGAAATGGCATCGGCCAGGAAAACGGCTGCTGAAACGATTGCGAGGCCAGCCCGGAGTCGGTCCGAAGCCAGCCCCGAATCAGCCCCGAATCAGCCCCCAAGTCAGCCCACGAAGCACGCCTGAAGGCTGGTCACTTCAGCGCCAGCGACACGGTGTACAGCAGCAGCCCGACCAGGCCACCGACCAGCGTGCCATTGATCCGGATGTACTGCAGGTCGCGCCCGACGTAAAGTTCGAATTTACGGGATACGGTTTCAGCATCCCAGCTCTGAATGACGCGACGCACCAGGTCGGCGATCAGCCTGCGCCGTCCGACCACAACCTCCGTTGCGAAATTCGCCATCCAGGCATTGAGCTTGCGGCGCACGGCCGGATCGTCGGCCAACGCGCCACCAAGCGCTTGCAGGCCGCGATCGAGCCGGGCGACGGCGCGTGAATCTTCCGAGGCCAGATCGTCGAGCAGGCGCTGCCGCAGGTCGCGCCATATTTGCTCGCCATACGACCGGAAGATCGGATGGCCGACCACCTGCCCCAGGTACGCGCCGATGCGCGCTTCGAATTCCGGCGATGTGCGCAGGTTGTGGGTGAATTCGTCGATGGCCTGGCGAAACCGCTGCCGCCATTCACTGTCTGGCGCCTGCATCTGCACCAGAAATTCCTCCAACTCCGCCAGGAAGCTGTTGAAGAAGCGTTCGTCGATCGACTTCGGCACCCAGCGCGGACTGCGCTCGTGAATCTTTTGCCGGATCAACGGTTTGTGCTGGTCCAGCGCAGCGCTCACCATGACGATCAGGCGATCGAACAGATGCTGATCCTGTTTCTCGGCGACCAGGATATCGACGATGTCAGCGGCCAGCGGCCCGAAATGCAGACCGGCGAGCATGCCGGACAAACGTTCCTGCAGGAACCGTCCGACGTCGTCGTCCTCGATCATGCGCAGCGCCGCCGGCGCCACCCGGACCAGTTGCAACGCCACGGCGCGACTGTTGGCCGGATGCGCCAGCCACTGCGCGGCGATGCCGGTGAAGTCGATCGGACCAAGTTCGGCTGCAATCACTTCCGGTGTCAGGAAGTTATGCTCGAGGAAATCAGCGATGCTTGCACCGATACGATCCTTGTTGCGCGGAATGATCGCCGTATGCGGAATCGGCAGCCCCAGCGGCGCACGGAACAATGCAGTGACGGCGAACCAGTCCGCCAGTGCGCCCACCATGGCAGCCTCCGCGAAGGCGGCTACGAAGGCAAGCCAGGGATGACGTGCTTGCAGCAATCGGGCTGCAAGGAATACGCAAGCCATCAGCGCGAGCAAGCCGGTGGCGATGCGACGCATGCGAACGAGCTGGATTTCCTGCTGCTCCATCAGGCAGATCGGATCACGAAATCGATGCCGGCCTCGATCCAGGCAGTGCGCTCTTTCTGCATCCAGAAAGCGGCCGTGGGATGCTCGGCGACCCATTGCGGCGTCAGCTCGAGTTCGATCGACTTGCGCATCCGGAGCCGTACCTGGGCATTGTCGAGCGTCAGACGGGCGTGAGAAAACAGCACCGCCATGCGCAGCGCCAGGACGGCACGCGCGAAATCCGGTTCCTGCAACGCATCGCCGATCTTGCGCAGGTTGCCCTTCTGCGCCAGGGTCAACAGTGCCATGCGACGCTGCTCGCGAGTCGTGAAGCCTGGCAGGTCGGCATTTTCAACCAGATACGCAGTGTGCTTGTGATATCCACTGTGCGAAATGGCGAGGCCCACTTCATGCAGCAGAGCACTCCAGTAAAGCTGGCGCACCAGCGCCTCGTCGGTCGGCTTGAGCATGGCTGCCAGGTGCACCGCCGCGCTGGCCACGCGATCGGCACGGACTTCATCGGCATGGAAGCGCTGCAGAAAGGCGCGCACCGACTGCTCCCGACGGTCGCGCTTGGTGGCCCGCAGGTGCAGATCCCACAGCACGCCCATGCGCAGGCCGGCTTCGATCGGCTGCATCCGGTCCACTGCCATTTCCTGCATCAGGCCGATCAGGATCGACAGGCCGCCGACGATGACGGCGGCACGGTCCGGCTTCATGCCGGACAGGACGATGCGCTCGACCTGGCCGAATCCGATCAGGCGCTGCCGCAGACGTTGCAGGCTGTCGGCCGTCAGGGTGCCATCGCCCAGATTGTTCTTGGCGATTGCATCGCCGATCGCCCGCAGCGTGCCGGAAGAACCGTAGGCAATTTCCCAGCGGTCGCGCGGATACTGCGAGACCGCGTCTTCGAACACGGAACGACTGGCAAGGATGGCGCGATCGAAGGAAGCGGCATCGATCTTCCCACCGATGAAAAACTCCTGGCTGATGCGTACCGTGCCGATGCTGAAGGATTCGACCTGCGTGATTTCCTGACCGGCGCCCAAGATCAATTCGGTCGAGCCGCCGCCAATGTCGAGGACCAGCCGTCGCTCGTCGGCGCCACCGGCGGTGCTCGCCACACCGAGATAGATCAGGCGCCCCTCTTCCTCACCGGAAATGATCTCGATCGGATAACCGAGCGCCTGTTCGGCCATCGGCAAGAAAACATCTGCATTGCGAGCGATCCGGATCGTATTGGTCGCCACCACTCTGACCGCATTGAGCGTGTAGCCGGCCAGGATGACCCGGAAGCGCGCCAGACTTTCGATGGCCGCCTGCATGGCGGACTCGGTCAGATTACCCTGCGCATCCAGACCAGCGCCCAGGCGCACCGGATCACGCGCACTGCGCAGCACCCGGACCGTCTCGCCGTCGTGCTGGGCGACATGCAACCTGAAACTGTTGGAACCGAGATCGACCGCCGCGAACATGGCGTCCTTTCATGCAGGCCGCGTCGATCGAAATGCGATCTCTATGCGGCCGGCGTCAGTATCCGCTTTTTTGCCTGGATTCAGTAGGGTGCGACGCGCACCGCGCATCGAATCGCTCAGCGCAGCAGCCGTTCGAATGCCTCGGCATTGAGCGGCTTGCTGAAGAAATAACCTTGCATCTCATGGCAGCCGGCCTGCTTCAGGAATTCCATCTGCCGAACATCCTCGACGCCTTCGGCAGTGACTTTCATGTCGAGCGCCTGCGCCATGGCGATGATTGCCTGGGTCAGCGCAACCGAATCGCGATTTTCTGGAATACGGTTGATGAACGAGCGATCGATCTTCAGGTTACTGATCGGGAAGCGCTGCAAATACGACAGGGAGGAGTAACCGGTGCCGAAGTCATCGATCGAGAATTTCACGCCGAGCGCAGTCAGCGCCTCGAATACCGGCATCAGCCGGTCGGTTTCTCCCATCAACAGACCTTCGGTAATCTCCAGCTCCAGAGCATGCGCCGGCAAACCTGATGCAGCCAGGGCGTCGGTGACGGTCTGCAGCAGTTTTTCATCTTGAAACTGGCGCGGCGAGAGATTGACGGCGACGCATAAATCAGGCGCCGCTTCCTGGCGCCAACGGGAGGCCTGGCGGCACGCCTGATCGATCACCCACGCGCCGATTGCGATGATGAGTCCGGTTTCTTCGGCCACTGGGATGAATTCGACCGGCGCGATCATTCCTGCTGGTAGGTTTTCCCAACGCAGCAGTGCTTCTGCGCCAACGATCCGGCCGGACCGCGCATCGATCTTCGGCTGGTATTGCAGGAACAATTCATTGTTTCCGAGCGCGCGCCGCAGGTTGTTTTCCAGATGATAGCGGCGCTGGCTACGCGCATTGAGCCGCGAGGTAAAGAACTGGTAATTGTTACGGCCAGATTCCTTGGCGAAATACATGGCCGAGTCCGCGCACCGCAGCAGATCGCTGCCTTCTCGTCCATCTTCCGGATAAGCGCCGATTCCGATCGACACACCAAGGTAGTACTCGTTTCCTTCCAATGAAAACGGCCCGGTCAGTGCGGTGAGAATGCGCTCGCAAAGTTGGGATGCGTAGTCGTCGTTGGTAAAGCGGCAGGCCAGGATCACGAACTCATCGCCACCCAGGCGCGCCAGCGTATCGTGTTCGCAGATGCAGGCCGTGAGCCGCTCGGCCACCATGCACAAGAGATCGTCCCCGGCTTCGTGGCCGATGGTGTCGTTGACATGCTTGAAGCGGTCCAGGTCGAGAAACAGGACCGCGATGTTGGCTGCGCACTCGCCTGCCGCGTCCGGCAATGCCGTCGCTTGCTCCGCCAGACGCAGGGCGCCGCCCAGTCGCTCGGTCAGCAGGGCGCGGTTCGGCAGGCCGGTCAGGGAATCATGGGTTGCCATGTACTCGAGCCGTTTCTGGGCATCCTTGACCGCGGTTATATCAAGAAACGAGATCAGGATCGTCTCCAGTGCAGCGTCGTCGGCCTGGCGGATCGGCAGCACGTTTTCTGAAATCCAGACGACTTCGCCGCTCATCAGTTCGATCGCCAGCACCAGGTCGAGCATCGGCTTGCCGCTTGCGAAGACCTGCTCCGACGGCAGCTGTTCGCGTGCGATCTCTGCACCCTTTTCCGTCAGTACGCGCTTGAAGTAGGTGCCGCGCCGGATGCCGACCAATTCTCCCGGAGGAATTCGCAGGATGCGCTCGGCGCTCGGATTGCAGGCCAGCACGACGCCTTCGCGGGATTGCAGGATGATGCCCTCGTTGAGGTGCTCGACCACCGATCGGTATTGCTCTTCACTGTCGGCAAGATCACGCCGGGCGCGCTCGGCTTCGGTCGCCAGCACCCGGTAGCGCTGTTCGCTGAACTGGAGCGACAGTTCGGCGGCCTTGCGGTCGGTGATGTCGCGGGCAATGACCTGAATTGCCGGTTTGCCCTCATATGAAAATGGCGCCGACCGAACCTCGACATCGATTACCGATCCATCCCGGCGCAGATATTGCTGCTCCATCGTGGGCGCGGCATGTCCGCTGCGCAGCATGTGTTGCACCCGATCGGCAGCGCGCGGAAGGTAATCCGGATGCAGCAGCGACGACAGCGGCAGGCCAAAAATTTCCTCTCGGCTGGCGCCGAGTTGCCGGGCGCCAGCATGGTTGATGAAGACGACCAGGCCTTCCTGCACTACATACAGCGCATCCGGCGATAGTTCGACCAGCATCTCATACCGGTCTGCATGCTGTTCGGTGACAGAGGATGGCGGGGGCACGATGGTCATCGCGAGATGGTAGGGAAAACGATGGATCGGCGGGAAGGATCAGTCATGTCAGGCCGTCATCTTGCAATTGCATGGGAAAGCGCTCGTCACTCATTGTTAACTCGCAACACCATAAAACAGGATAGTGCCCTCGCCAACTCTTTTACCGCTGCAATCGTGCGTTTGAAGCGATTTCTTTCGAAGGCTCACCAAAACGTCTTGATCCCACACAAATGATGATGGCAAAGCAGCCAGTGGATGACGTATCGTTGTAATTTTTTAACAAAAAAATCTGAAGACTTCACTTGAATGCATTGAGGTAGCGCAAACAAATGTAGCAGGTTGACCAATCGACCCAGTACTACGTTCTTGGTTGCGGCTGATCGGGCAAGATCCGGCTTTGATCCCAAGGTTGAGACACGCGAAGCCTAGGCGAACCTGCTTCGTGAACCAAGGGGCGCGACCATTGTCTTACAATGTTAACAACAAAAGGGAGTATCCGAAATGACGACTATTTTTAAAAAAGGCGACAAAGTCGAATGGCACTCCCCGCAAGGAACGATACGGGGAACCGTCGAGAAAAAACTGACGGCGCCGACACAGATCAAAGGCCATGCAGTGGCTGCGTCGACAGACAATCCGGAATACCTGGTCATCAGCGACGCGACCGGCGCGACGGCCGCGCACAAGCCGGAAGCGTTGAAGAAAGTGTAAAGAGGTTTGTTTGCCTGTTTAGAATTCGATCGAGCATCCTCCATCGTGCTGGCCGCGTTCGTTCGTCCCGCAGCACACCGCCCGAAGAAGTAGGCAAACTTGTTCACTAGCAATAAGTTTGTTGATAAAAGTCATCTAGGTTCCAAGATACATTGGCTGCAACCGTCCTGAACACCATGCAATACCGGGGCGCTTCTCAACCATTGCACGCCCGGAGCAAATCAGATGAAGCATGGATTTCTTTTACTGAGTGTCGTCGCCCTGCTGTCTGTTGCTCCTGCGCATGCAGAAAAGCAGGCAATCCGCGGCGCGGGATCGACATTCGCCGCGGCTGCGTACACCTCCTGGGGATTTGGCTACACCAAGGAAAAAGGGGTGCCAGTGGTCTACCAGGCCACTGGATCGGGCGACGGCATCAAGCAGATCCTGGCTCGATCGATCGACTTCGGCGCAACTGACTATCCGCTTTCAGCGGCCGAATTGAAAAAGCATGGTCTGGTCCAGATTCCCACGCTCGTGGGCGGCGTGGTGCCGGTCTTTAACTTACCAGGCATCAAGGCAGGCGAGCTGAAACTGACGGCGGCGATGTTGGTAGGGATTTTCAACGGCAGCATTTCCAGTTGGAACGATCGCGATATCCAGGCGCTGAATCCGGAACTGAAATTGCCGAAATTGCTGATCCAGCGTGTCGTTCGTGCCGAGGATTCCGGCACGACGGCGGGCTTCACGGAATATCTGAGCAAGGTCGATGCAGATTGGGCCGCGCGTTTCGGAACCGGCCTGCATATCAACTGGCCCAGGAATTTCGCCACGGTCAAAGGCAGCGATGGCATGGCAACGACTGTCAAGGAAACGCCGGGCGCCATCGGGTATGTTTCTGCCAACCAGGTCGGCCGGGCCAACCTGGTCTATCCGTTGCTCCAGAACCGAAGCAAGCAGTTTGTCGGACCATCGGACAATGCCCTGCTCGCTGCAGTGAAATCCAGTGTCATGTCACGCGACGGCGATCGCCTCAGTTATGTGGACATGCCGGGCTCGGGCGCCTGGCCGATTACCGACGCGACTTACATCCTGGTCGAACGCACGCCGAAAAACGTCGCGAATGCCGCCAGTGTCCTGCGATTTTTCTACTGGTCTTTCCTGCGGGGCGACGCCATGGCAAGCGAGAGCGGCTATGTTCCTTTACCAGCGAGCGTACAGGCTCGGGCAGTCGGCGATTTGCGTCAGGTGCGGGACGCCCAGGATGCGCCGCTTGATTTCATGGGGCAGGCGTGGATGATCAAGCAGGCAGTGCTGCCGGCGGCGCAGCGTTCGTAGGGATCTGGTGGATGCACCCGGCAACCTTGGCAGGTCTTGCAGCGCTGAATCCCGCACGGCACAAAAATAAAGCCCCGGCCAAGGGGCTTTGAATCCGTTGCTAACTGCTTGAATACATGGCGGAAGGGTGTCCATCGAATCTCGCCTGCAGAGCCTTTTACCGCTTAGGTTCCTGAGAATCACCACGTAAAAATACCCGCAAAGATACCCGCAAAAAATTTTCCTTGATCGTGGGTGGTTGTCTGCGGAATTACGTGTTTTGGTCACGTTTTGTAACGGCAAAGGCCCTCTAACGGTGTCCGGCTCGCGTGGCTTACCTTTTTCCCATCCCCTACCCTTACCGTTCCCGGCACCTTTACGCGTCGCTCTCCGCCGTTATTAACGGCGATCCTGCCACGCTACTCCAGCGAACACCGTCAAAATTAAACACACAGCTCGTCACAGTTAACGGCTAGCTTTGACCGACGTCGTAACTCGGAAAAATATAAGTCTCGCACCGGCTGCTTTCGACCCATAGTGGACACGGAGATTGCCGTATCAACGCATCACGGCGCTCCAATAAGACAAAAATCCACGCCCTTCGGAATTGGTAAGGCCCTCAAGTTTCCCGTTCGAAAGCACTGCCGAGTGATTATATTGGCCGGACATATCCGCCGTCACGAAACCAATCCGGACAGCACCCCAATCGACGTTTATTCGGGCATTGGTGATTGCCGTTCCATAAAAGACACCTTCGAACGACTTTCCGTTGACTGCGCTAATGACAAACTCTTTATAGTAGTCGGGTGCGCCAGGCTTTGGCCGCAGGTCGACCTGCCACGTACCGACCAGTGAAGCCGCGTCCGGCAGGCTCGTTTTTACATTGCCAGCGGCGCAGCCGACCAGGCCACAAGTCATGATCATTATCGAAACGGCTCGTTTCACATCAGCTCCATTCTTTTTGGTCACCAGCATGTAGCCGGTGAAAAATCAGCTTGTTCCGGACTTAAAAGCACAATTTTTGTTCAGTGTTTCAATGTCCGCTGTTGGCCGAAAGCAGACTCATGTTAACGTGACTTTGACGATGTGAATCCTGTGTCTAGCCGATTGATCCAAAACGGGTTTCGGTTGCTGACTCCCCTTGCCGGTACCGGAATGGCGGCGATTAATAACCTGTTCCTGCGGCAAAGATTCCGGGGCTGATTTCTTATTCTGCCTACTTTAGGAACCCGATCCCGGTGAGCATTGATTTCCCTTAATTGTTTATCAATCTTGTCCCGGATTGACAACCTTCGGTAAAGCTACATCGGGATTCTCGAAACTCTGATCATGGCGCACAGTGCTGCCAAGATGTCCGTATTGGTTAAAGCGCCATTGCGCACGCAGTATCTCTTCAGCAAACGTTCCTGTTCAGCCGTAATCCGTACATTGATCTGCTTCGATTTAACAGGTTGCCCGATTTAGTCCGGCTTGGGTTCCATCGTCCCCTCTCAAAAGTTGTTACTACATTGCAGGATCACTCACCTTCCGCTATCGATTGTAATGCTGCCGGTAGTTTCCAGCAGTCGCGGTTCGCGCCCCACATACTAGGGGGTCGCCACGGTCGATGATTGGCTGCGTGGTGCGTTGCCGATACCGCCACGATTACGAGCCGGTCGATAAGCGCCTGAGTGCGCAGCTTCGGGAACATGTCTTGAGCCAGTATCAGCGCCTGCATAGCTGCATCGCCAGGCATGTAGTCAATGCAGGTTCGATTCACTTTCGGCATGGTCTTCCTTGTCTGTCACTGATCTCCTCTACAGACTTCCCTACTGAGATGGTAAATCTATAGAGGTGTACACGTGGCGTACTATACGAAACCCCAAAAAGGGCGCTTTAGGTACACGTGGCGTACCTACAGGCAGCAATTCCTAACCATCCGTTACACGTGGCGTACCTAAATCAGCAATTTTCGGAGTCCACGGTACACGTGGCGTACTGGGCGATGCGCCGCCAATCGGCTTCAGCGGGTCGAGCCAGTGATTCAATGGCCGCGTTGTTGGCTGCATGTCGAGCTTGCCGCCGCACTCATCAATTGCCAGCCATCCAAGCGCGTACAGGCTGCATTGATGTAATGATCCTTGCCGTGTCTGCACGATCAAACCTGACTCACGTAATTCCTTCAAGCTCTTGTGCAGCGTTGCCTTAGATCGCCACCCCCGCGCACGCATTACGTTTTCAAAGGCTGCACTAGAATCGCCATTACGCCCGAGGTGCCACTGGCTTGCGAGGTCGAGCAGCAGCTTGGTTGCATAAGGCGATGGATTGCGCAGGGCTTCACTGCGCAGGACATCGGTGCGAAACGGCAGGCCCCCCCCGCCGCCCCTTGCCTCCTTTGCCGACTTTAATGCCCGCTCTTTTGCGCGACTCAAGGCTAACCCTCGGCCATACGTCGCAGCAGGCAGTACAAGCCCCATAGCTCGTACAAACCCATTGCGGATACATCAGCGCCTAAACCAAGCGCCGAGTACCTTACAAGCAGGTTATTCAGTTCGGCAAGCCATGGATCGCGGCTCACGTCGGCACCTCGTCATCCAGGCCATCGAACAGCGGATAAGACGCTTCGCCCATATACACGTACTTGCCGACCCGATGCACATTGCCGCAGCCGCTGGTTTCATAAACCCAGGCGAGCGTAACGATATGCCCCGCTTCGATCAGGTTCAGTTTTCGTGCCGGTGGGTGCAGGATGTCGAGGTATCGGTTCGCCTCGATTGTCGATATGCCGCCAAGAGCTTGCATGGCCTCCAGAAGGCGTTTTGATTGCGTGCCTGCGTCGTTGCCGCTATGCTTGAGCCGAATCTTTTCTAAGGCCTCTATGCGCGAGCTGGGGGCTATTTTTTTGTTCATAGCTGTCCCCTTCAGACCGGCTTGCGCGAGGCTTTGACGCGAGCGGCGATGAACTCGTCAACGTCGCTATCGAGCCAGCCCATAGCACGGGCACCGATGCTGATAGGTGCTTTAAACTGGCCGCCTTTGATGAGACTGTAGATAGTGCTTCGCGACAGACCTGTGCGCTGCTTGACCTGCGGCAGGCGGATAATTGTTTGCATTGTCATTCCTATACCTCATCAGAACATCCAGGATTGGATATTTTGATTCTAGGAACACTTCCATGATAGGTCACCAGTCGCAACTGAGCATAAAGCGCACTTCGCTAAGCAGAGAGTGCTTTATTTTATTTCCTTACGCGAGTCCGCCGTAGTTCGTTGCGAATCCACTGTAACCGCTTTAGAGTCGTCGGACTCAGATCCCCGTTACCATTCCTAGAAAGCGCTACGATCTTTGGGGTAATTTCTAATGCTGCTGCGCTAGCGTTCTTCCATTCACCTTCATTGAATAAACGCAAGGTTTCTGCTTCCAGCGTCTTAAATTTTACGGCTTTACCTTGACCCCCGGACCGAGCGATCTTTGCTGGTTTCCCTTTAAGATTACTGATGATTCGCCGCT
>JAYTLK010000027.1:0-3230 GCA_043729515.1 Herminiimonas sp. | reverse complement strand
TGCGATCAGTGTAGCAGCGGCAGGTAGGTAAGGCGCATCCTTGGGCAAGCGCACGCCATCTGGCAGGTCCGCTTGAACTGCCTGTTCGGCCAGCGCCAGCAGTTCTTGCATTTCTGTTTTGAGCTGGACCTCGAGCTTCTCGATCGGTCAGCCAATCATCCAGTGACGGCTTCGCAAGTTCGGCGCAATCGTGCAGCGCCTTGCAAACGCCGGTCGTTTTTTCTGGTTGTGCAGGCGACGGTCGGTAAAGCGCGATTCATTGCGTTGGCGCACGGTCGGTTATCTGCCGGATCGTGTCAGGTCAGTGCGTACCCGGTTGTTTGAAGTAGAGTTAGACCTAGGTAAAATCCGGCATTCACAAAGCGTCGATTCGACTTGACTCGACTCGACTCGACGGAATCGTGGGCTGAACCGGCAGCGGTGGTCGGCCTTTGCTTCAGCGCATTAACGCTGGCGGTTTATCCGGCGCGCCGCTGCGATTGCCAACTCCGGTCGCGACGCTCTCAAACGACAGGACTCAAGCATGCAAACCAGATACCACACCCGGCACCGTTGTTGGCTTGCCGTCCTGCTGCTGCAGGTCGCCGGCGCGGCGCAGGCCACGCCGGCCGGTGACGATTTTCCGCCACCCGGCCTTTACCGTGTTGACAGCGAATCGGCAATGGCCCATCTGCAGAACGGTACCGGCGTGAAATCCGGTGAAGACGGCGCGACCGGCAATACGATGGGCCGTGTCCATTCGAAGGACGATGCCGGCACTGCTCGGCTTTACCGGGGCGAGACGCCATTGCACCGTTGCGTGAAACCTGCACCGACGCCTGCAGAGGCGACGCTGGCGGCAGCGCCAGTGCTGGCAAGCTGCCGCAGCCAGACCAATACCGTCAGCGGCGGCGCATTGGTCATGAAAGCCGCCTGCGCCTCCGGCGTGATCACCACGTTGATTCGGAAAATTGATCCCAAAACCTGGGAGTTCGACTATGCAATTTCGATGCAACAACCGCCCGGTGGCCCCGATGTAGCCGCAATGCGCCCCATGCTGGAAAACCTCGCAAAGAATGCGCCGGATACCAGCGATCGGGAGCAGGCGGCGCGGCAACTCGCCCAGCTTCCGCAAATGCAAAAGCAAGTAACGCAGCAGCAGGCGGCCCTCGCCGACATGTATGCGAAAGCCGAGCGTGAAGCGAAAACGCCGGCAGATGCAGCGCGCATCAGGGCGGCGGCGCAAATGCATGGCGGCTCCACACCAAAAATGGAAATCAGCCGCAAGGAGCGGTGGACGCGGCTGGCAGAGTCCTGCGCCAGCGCAGCGCCGCTCAAATAGGCGGTTTCGCATGATGAAAACGAAAACGCGATAGCGCGCCTCAAACGGAAAAATCCGGACTCTCGACGCCATCCGAGACATTTAAATGCGGGAGTCTGTTCCAACTTTTGAGCAGCTCAATAAATTTTCTTTTGTGCCCATCGTCCTGCAGACTAGACAGGATTTGCAGCGCGGCCCGGGTAGCTACCGGCTCGCGCCGATCATCTTGGCGGCGACAGCGTAGCAATCATCGACGTGCGTATTGCCGACATATTTCATCGCCCGAAAGCCGATCACCGCGTTGACGGCCCAACCCAGGAATGGCAGGAATTTCAGGATCTGCTTGATGGCAGCACGCGCCGCGATCTTTTTCATGGCATATAGAATCAGGGTCTTGGTAATCTCGGTGCCTACCATCGAGAAGCTGCCATGACCGCGATTGGCGGCAATCAGTTCGCGTACCGGTGGCGCGTAGCCGGCGATCTGTTCTTTCGACAGACCGAAGCGCTTGTTGACCGCCGGTACCAGCTCCAGCAGGATCGCCACGTCGGCCGCGACATCGATCGCCAGCGCCGGAATCGCCGACGTGCCAGCCGAAATTTTTGCCCGTTGCTTGACCATGTCGTAACACTCCTCACGCACCCGGTTCAGCTCATTCATCGTTGCAATCATCTGGATTCCTTTTCAGCATATCGGTCGGTTTGGCCGCCGTATCGCCTGTACGGTCATTGTGTACCACAGGCCGCCCGGTTCCAATGCGCGCTGCACCACGCAGAACCGAAAACGGCAGACGCTGACGTTCGAACACTGGCTGCCGATGACGCTACCAGCCTGCAGCGAAACGATGTCAAGCCGCCCACCATGGGCAGCCAGACGGCTCAAAGATACGCGGCGTGATGACGCAGGTGATCCTCGATGAATGTGGCAATGAAGAAGTAGCTGTGGTCGTAGCCAGGCTGCAGGCGCAGTTCCAGCGCGACGCCGGCTTCTGCGCAGGCTTCGCCTAGCAACTGCGGTCTCAATTGCGCTTCCAGGAATTGATCCGCCGTGCCCTGGTCGACCAGGATCGGTGCACCGCTCCAGCCGAGCTTCTTGACCAGCAGAGTTGCATCGTAATCGGCCCATGTGCTGCGGTCGGCACCGAGATATCCGGTCAGGGCTTTCTCGCCCCAAGTACAACGGGTCGGTGAAACGATTGGCGCAAATGCCGAGATGGTCTTGAACTGCGCCGGATTCTTCAGGCCGATCGTCAGGGCGCCATGGCCACCCATCGAATGTCCGAAGATACCTGCCCGCGCCGCGTCAACTGGAAAATTGGCGGCCACGACTTCAAATAATTCCTTTACCAGATAGGAATACATCCGGTAACCGCTCGACCATGGCGCCTCGGTCGCATCGACATAGAATCCCGCTCCCACGCCAAAATCATAACTGTCGGCATCCCCCGGATAATTCAATCCGCGCGGACTGGTATCAGGTGTCACGATTGCGATGCCCAGTTCGGCGGCAAAACGTTGGGCGCCGGCCTTGGCAATGAAATTCTCTTCGGTGCAGGTCAGTCCGGACAGCCAGAACAGCACAGGTACCGGGCCGATTGCAGCTGCCGGCGGCAAATAGACGCCGAAGCGCATGCTGCATCCGGTTTCGACAGACGCATGAGTGTAGACGCCTTGCGTGCCGCCGAAACTCTTGTTTTGGGAAATCGTGGTGAAGGTGGTGAGGCTCATGGGCGAATCACCTAAAACGTCACGACCGAGCGGATCGACGTACCTTCATGCATCAGATCGAAGGCATGGTTGATCTGCTCGATCGGCATGACGTGCGTGATCAAGTCGTCGATGTTGATCTTGCCTTCCATGTACCAGTCGACGATCTTCGGCACGTCGGTGCGGCCGCGCGCGCCGCCGAAGGCCGAGCCTTGCCAGACGCG
>JAYTLK010000026.1:0-3083 GCA_043729515.1 Herminiimonas sp. | reverse complement strand
AGGTCGGCGGCAGCGCCCAGACGCCTTCCTTGTGGTCGGCGGTGTCCTTCGGATTGGCATTGATTTCCGACTTTGCCGCCAGCTTGAAGCCGGCGCCTTCTGCCAGCCGGATCACATATTCCTCATGCACATAGCCGGAACTGGCCTTGGCATCCTGCACCTTGTCTTTCGGCAGACGATGCTCGACCACGCCGAACACGCCGCCCGGCTTCAAGCTGGCGTAGATGTTGGCGAAGGTTTGCCTGACGCCGGCCTGGTCGAGTTCCGCCACCCAGTTATGGATATTCCGGAAGGTCAGTACCATGTCAGCGCTGCCGGCCGGCGCGTAGGCCATTTTTGCCGGCGGATTGAAGACGGCGACGTCGACCTTGCCGAACACTGCAGGCATGGCGGCAAATTTCTTGACCATGCGCTGGCCCGAGTTGCGCTTGTACTGATCGTCGGAGCTCGGGTCATCGCCCGCTGCGATCAATTTGCCCTTGGCCTGCAGGTAGGGCGCCAGGATCTCGGTGTACCAGCCGCCGCCGGGCGAAAGCTCGACAACGGTCATGCTCGGCTCGACACCGAAGAAGGTCAGGGTTTCGTAGGGATGGCGCGCCGGGTCGCGTACGACATTGGCGGGAGTGCGCTGGCTGCCGGCGATGGCAGCGCGCAGCTGGATGTCATCGGCTTGCGCAGCGGTTGCGCTTAAAGCGGTTGCGGTAACAAGAGCGCAGCCGATCAGGGCGCGTGCGATCGTTTGGGTCATTGGATTCCAGTCGTTGGTGGGATTGCCGCAACGCGCGGCACGGCATTTTTCACGTACTTGTCGAACCAGGTCAGCATTTCGTACACCAGCTGCTCGTTCGATTCCATGGCCGCATACCAGTGCGGCTCATGCGGCAGCATCACCAGGCGCGTGATGCCGCCATTGCCCCGGATCGCTTCGTACAGCTTGTTGGCCTGCAGCGGCGTGGTGCCGGGATTGGCATCGTCGGCGCCGTGCATGATCAAGAGCGGCGTCTTGATCTTGTCGGCGAAGAAGAATGGCGATACATCCTTGTAGACAGCGCCGGCTTCCCAGACCGAGCGCCGCTCGCTCTGGAAACCGAAGGGCGTGAGCGTCTTGTTGTACGAGCCGCTGGTGGCCACGCCAGCGCGAAACAGGTTCGAATGCGCGATCAGGTTCGCCGTCATCAGCGCGCCGTGGCTGTGACCGGTCACGCCGATGCGCTCCAGATCGGCCACGCCCAGGCGCACCGCTTCATCGACAGCGGCCTTGGCGTCTGCAACCAGCTGCTCCATGTAGGTGTCGTAGGCTTTCTTCGGATCGCCGACAATTGGAAACGAGGTGTTGTCGATGATCGCGTAACCGGCCAGCAGCAACAGACGGTAATTCGACAGCCGCGTGAAGGTCGCTTGCGAGCCCGATACCTGGCCGGCCTTGGACGCATCCGCATAGTCGAGCGGATAGGCATACAGGATCGTCGGCACACGCGTGCCTTCCTGATATCCGGGCGGCGTGTAGAGCGTGAACGACAGGTCGAGACCGTCGGCGCGTTTGTATTTCACCAGACGCTTCTTGATCGCCCGCACTTCCGGAGCCGGATCGGCGATGTGGGTGACAAGCGTGGTGCTGGACGCGAACCTCGCTTCACCCGCGGCCGCGTCGACCGGATCGCCCAGCGTGCGCCGATACGCATTCGGCGCATCGGTGACGGACTGGTGCCAGGTCAGGAATGTTTTCGAATCGGTGCCGGTGAAGGCCAGGAAGCGTTCGTAGGTCGACCTGCTGCTGCGGAACAGGCGATCCGCCTTGTTGGTCTTGATGTCGAGCCGGGCCAGGAACGGACGGTCGCCCTCGGTCGAGGAGCCGATGCCGCTCATGAAGATCGCATCGCCTTCCTGTTGCATGACCCAGGCGCCGCTGGGCAACCGGCGCCGGATCGGTGTGCCAGGATTGGCATATTTTTCTTGCGAAGACTGATCCCACAGGATCCGCGGCGGCTGTTTCGGATCGTCCACGTTGACGATCATGCCGCGCCGCCAGTGGCGGTTTTCATCGTATTCGTTTAGCAGCGCCACGTTTGGCTGTTCGC
This sequence comes from Herminiimonas sp., assembly GCA_043729515.1. Classification (GTDB taxonomy): domain Bacteria; phylum Pseudomonadota; class Gammaproteobacteria; order Burkholderiales; family Burkholderiaceae_D; genus JANXSS01. The sequence goes on along the minus strand of JAYTLK010000026.1, from coordinate 1,005 downwards.
CCCAGATCAAACCCCGGTAACGCTGCTCGGTGCGCAGGATTTCGGCCGGTGCGGCGGCGAACGGCGCCTTCTGCAGCATCACCTTGTCGCGTGCCGGTACCTTGACGTTCCAGTCACCGCCATCGAGCGCTTCGGCCCATACCAGGCTGGCCGGATCGGTGGCGCGCCAGGTGAAGTCGCGTGGTCCCAACGGCTCGCCGTGGATCGGTACCCGGTCCGCCAGCGGCAGCGATGCGATGTGATGGCGCACCACATTGGCCGGCCTGGAGATATCCCAGACATCGACTTCATGCGGGAAGCGGTCGTAGGTCGTCACGTACGAATACGGTTTGTGAATGGTCGACACCAGTACGTGGCGGCCATCGGGCGCGACGTCCAGTTCGGCATACCGGTCCGGCTTGCCGATCGGCGTGATGGCTCCGGTGGTGGCATTGACCAGCGCCAGTTGCGCCGTGCCGTAATGATCGAACAGGTCTTCATCGTGCTGGTTGTTCAAGGTGTCACGGTTTTCGTAGGTGCTGCTCTGGCCTTGCGCGCCGATCGATTCCTGGATGCTCGGGCCGGCCGGCGTCACCGGTGCGGCCGGCGCCGGGCCCAGCTTGCCGGGCACCAGCTTGACCAGCAGTGTTTTCTGGTCGGCCATCCACTGCACTGTGTTGTCGAACATCGGATTGAGCCTGGCGCCGGGCACGCGGCGCGTTGCGCCGGTCGTGGCGTCACCGATCCAGAGTTCCACCGAGTCGGCGGCGACGCTTTCGAACGCGAAGTGCTTGCCGTCGGCGCTCCACATCGGGGCGCCGGTGCAAGCGCTCTCCGGCAGCTTGACAGTGCGCTCGGCACCGTCCGCGGTCTGCACCAGCGTGTAGCTGCGCGCGCACGGCTTGATGCCGTAACCGCCGGGCGTGTCGCGCTTGCCATGGTTCTTCGGCTCGATGCGCACGCCGGCCAGTTTCAGGAAGGGCGTGGCGACCCGGGCGATGGTTGGATGGTCCTGCTGCGACACCA
>JAYTLK010000025.1:0-5004 GCA_043729515.1 Herminiimonas sp. | reverse complement strand
CCAGATATTTCGTCACGATCGAGGCCGGTATGCCGGAGTCGCCGAACTTGCCTTCCAGCGACAGGCCCGGCGTGATGATGGTCGCCTTGATCGGGTCGAGCATGTTGAAACCGGGCGCCAGGTTGCCGAAGCCATGCCAGTTGTCTTCGGCGCGGATCATCCAGTCTTCGCGGCTGCCGATGCCGTCGTCCGAGAAGGTGTCCGGCCCCCAGACCTGGAACCACCAGTCCTTGCCCCACTCCTCGTCGATCTTGCGCATGGCGCGGCGGAAATCGAGCGCTTCCAGGATGCTTTCCTCGACCAGCGCGGTGCCGCCCGGCGGCTCCATCATGGCCGCTGCAACGTCGCAGGACGCGATGATCGAATACTGCGGCGAGGTCGAGGTATGCATCAGGTAAGCCTCGTTGAAGGCATCCTGGTCAAGGTGCACCGTCTGCGATTCCCGCACCAGGATCTGCGAGGCCTGCGACAGGCCGGCCAGCAGTTTGTGGGTCGACTGGGTCGAGAAGATCATCGACTCGCGCGCCCGTGGCCGGTCCTTGCCGATTGCATGCATGTTCTTGTAAAAGTCATGGAAGGTGGCGTGCGGCAGCCAGGCTTCGTCGAAGTGAAGGGTATCGATCTCGCCGTCGAGAATCTCCTGCAGGGTTTCGACGTTGTAGATCACGCCGTCGTAGGTCGATTGCGTGATCGTCAGGATCCGCGGCTTCTTGTTCTTGGCTTCGCGGGCGAAGGGATTGGCTTCGATCTTGCGCTTGATGTTTTCGATCTGGAATTCTTCCAGCGGGATCGGGCCGATGATGCCGAGGTGATTCCGGGTTGGCATCAGGAACACGGGGATCGCACCGCACATGATGATCGAATGCAGGATCGATTTATGACAGTTGCGGTCCACCACCACGATGTCGCCCGGCGCCACCGTCGAATGCCAGACCATCTTGTTGCTGGTGCTGGTGCCGTTGGTGACGAAGTAGCAGTGGTCGGCATTGAAGATGCGCGCCGCATTGCGCTCGGACGCCGCAACCGGGCCGGTGTGGTCGAGCAGTTGCCCGAGTTCCTCGACGGCGTTGCAGACATCGGCGCGCAGCATGTTCTCGCCGAAAAACTGATGGAACATCTGCCCGATCGGCGACTTCAAGAATGCCACGCCGCCCGAGTGGCCCGGGCAATGCCAGGAATAGGAGCCATCGTTCGCGTAATGGACCAGCGCACGAAAAAAGGGCGGCGACAGGCCGTCCAGATACGACTTCGCTTCCCGGATGATGTGGCGCGCGACGAACTCCGGCGTGTCCTCGAACATGTGGATGAAGCCATGCAGTTCGCGCAGGATGTTGTTCGGAATGTGGCGCGAGGTGCGCGTCTCGCCGTACAGGTAGATCGGAATGTCGGCATTCTTGTGCCGGATTTCCTCGACGAAGGCGCGCAACGATTTCAGCGCATGATCGGTTTCTTCGTGCGAGCCGCCGCCGAACTCCTCATCGTCGATCGAGAGGATGAAGGCCGAGGCACGCGACTGCTGCTGCGCGAACTGCGACAGGTCGCCATAGCTGGTCACGCCCAGCACCTCCATGCCTTCCTTTTCCATGGCATCGGCCAGGGCGCGGATACCCAGTCCGGAGGTGTTCTCGGAACGGAAGTCTTCGTCGATGATGACGATCGGAAAACGGAATTTCATGCAGTGCTCCGGTAACGGTGGTCTGAATGTCGCCAGGCGCTTCTGCAGCGCGACGACCAGCCCTGGTAATGCAGATCGCGTGGTTTCTGCCGGCGATGCTAGTAATGCAGATAAGCGGCCACGCCGATTGCCGCGCCGACGGCAGCCACGCCGTACGAACCCAGGAGCAGCCATTTCTTGCGCGTCAGCAGTGTGATGGCTGCCAGTGAAATGCCGATCTGTTCTGCGGTGGTGGCCAGCGCCCAACGATGATGCTCATGCATGGCGGCCTCCGACTTCTTGTCCCAATCGAGCGACGCCGCTTCGAGCTTTTCGGCATCTTTCTTGATGCCTTCCTTTTCCAGCTTGTAGCGTTCGACCTCGGCGCGATAGCGGGTCGGATCGACGCCAGGCAAGGCAATCGCCAGCTCCGACAGATTCTGCTTGTTCGATTTCGCCTGGTAATAATTCCACTGGTTCGAGGCTTCGGTCTTCTTGATGGCGGCATTGTTCTTGTACATCGCTGCCTGGTTCTGGGTGTCACCGCCCTGAAAGCCGAACAGCGCGCCGATGGTAGCCATGATTGCCGTCATCACCGCGATCCGACCGGAAAAGCTGTCGACGCCGTGGGCGCCTTGTGCGGCATGTTCGAGTTCGTGATCGTGCGGGCCGTGCACATGAAAACCGTCGGACATGGTTACTCCTGGTGATGGGAATCGGTACGGCGCTGGTAGGTCACGAATGCATACGCGTAACCATTCTGCTCGGAATAATACGCTTCACGTGCGGTCTCCTGCCACTGTGCCGCGTCGATTTCGGGAAAAAACACATCGCATTCGAACACCTTGTCGATTTCGGTCACGATCAGGCGTGAACACAGGTGCAGGGCTTGCAGAAAGATCTCCGCGCCGCCGATCAGGAATGCTTCCGTTGCAGCCTTGCCAGGCGCGGATGTCGATGCGGCTGCCGGCGCCGCTGTCGATCCGGATTCGCCGATGTGCGCGGGAGCGAGCAAAGCGATTGCGGCTTGCGGCGAATGGACGGTCTCCACGCCGGCATGGCGCCATGCCGGATCACGCGTGATGACGATGTTGCGCCGGCCCGGCAGCGGCCGGCCAATCGACTCGAAGGTCTTGCGGCCCATGATGATGGGATGGCCCGTCGTGACCCGCTTGAAATGGGCGAGGTCTTCCGGCAGCCGCCAGGGCAGGCGATTCTCGATACCGATGCCGCGCGCGCGGTCGGTGGCGACGATGATGGTCAGGGACATGTTCACACTCGCGACGACTGGGTCGAGAGCAGCGACGGTCGCCGCTCCGGGGAGCCGCATTTTACCGCGGACCTGGCACGAGACGATTGGTGGCAGACAGAATGTCGCACGCCGTGCAGGCGCGTTTGCGCGGTTGACCTGACGCTGCCCGCCAACGCCAACGTCAATGCATGCCGAAGGATGGTGCCAAATGACAACGCCCGCCGCACCGTTTTCACGGCACAGCAGGCGTTCTAAACTCCAGCGGTCAATCGTGGATCAATGCTGCGTCGGCGGCAGACCCAGGAAGGTCTTCAGTGGCACATTCGACCCACCTGCACCCACTTCCTTGATGCAGAGGAGTGGATTGTTTTCGGTTGCTTCTCCACGCCCGTTGTTGGTGACCATTGTCGTGTCGCCCGGATGCCCGTGCGGCACGCAGAGCGATGGATGGTCAAAAGGCGCGCGTTCATAGCGGACCCGTTCATCGGTCAACGACAGCAGGAAAGCCACCAGGTCGCCTTTTTCGCCATCGGTCAAGTGCAGCGGTTCGATGTCGGGATCGAGATTGGGTCGATTCTCATTGGCGAAATCGCCACCACGGTTATAGAAATCGACCACCTGCATCAGCGTCGCCTTGCCACCGTTGTGGAAATACGGCCCGGTCAGTTCCACGTTGCGCAAGCCCTGCGCCTTGAACGCACCGGAGACATTAACGCTGTCCAGGGTAGGCCGCGCGTATTTGGATGGATCGAAGTTATTACCAAGCAAAGACTCCTTGCCAATGGCGAACATCAGCGACTCTGACAGCGGATTGCCAAAACCGTCGGTGCCTCCCACGCCGATGTCGTCAGCTGTCGGCCGCACGCCGATGTTGTAGAAGCCGTTGTCATAGGTCTTGGTGGAACCATCGCCGATGATCATCTTCTCCAGCCGCTTGTTGACCACGCTGCGAAACGATGCATTCGTCAGTTCGGCTCCGCCATGACAGTTGATGCAATGCCCCTTGCCGGAGAAAATCACGAAGCCGGCTTTTTGCTGCGGCGTCAGCGTTGCATTGCCTTCGGCTTCCTGATCGAACGGTGTGTTGTTAGCAATCAGGGTCTGTTCATAGAGCTGAATGGCGAGACTGAAGAAGAGTGAGAAGTTCGCCTCGATCTGGTTCACATTCACGGCCAGCGCGGCACTGAAGGGATTCTTGTCCAGCAGATCCATCGAACCGACCGCTCTTGCCCGTGCGTTGCTGAAGTTGACAAGGTTCGGCGACTCCCAATAGGCGGGCTGGAATGCCAGGCGCACCATCGTGCCGTAGTCCGGCCGGCTGAGACTGAACATGGCAAGCACGCTGTCGCTCGGGGAAATCGCCTGGTCGCCGAGCAGTTTCAGGCCAAGCATCTTCTGGCCAATCTTGGCGAAGCTACGCCCGCGACAGCTCATCTCGGTGTTTGACGAAGGCGGTCCGGATGCTTGTGAAGCGAGCGACGACGAGAACAGGGCAACCGGCACTTCCTGCAAGACGCCGTTCACGGTTTTCCAGACCAGGGCATTCGGATTGCGCAGGCCGAACGGGTCAGCCCCGTTGAAGACATTGTTGGCCCGCCCGTCCCAGAAATTACGGAAGTTGAACGCCGCATTGATCATGGTCGGCGTATTGCGCGGCTCGACCCGGCGCGTGTTGATGCCGTTGATGTTGAAGCCGTCGCCATGGTTCATGACCGAATCGGAGACGACGTCGCAGACATCCGGGCCGGTCTTGGCAAGACCGGTGGTGATGCCGCTGGTGGACTTTCCGATCACGTCCCTGAACGTGGCCGTCAGCACGCCCTGCGAGGAGGCGATGTCGTTGATGTCCGAAATACGGGTGGAGGCATCGTTGATGTCGGCATGCTTCGTGAACGGAAAGTCACTGGCGCGCAAGGTGTAGTTCGGTCCGCCGCCGAGCTGGAAGGTGTGATCCGGATTGGCATCGAGCAGATTCGGAAAGCGTCGCAACAGGCCAGGGTCGACCTGATTCTTGATGCGGGGGTCGGCGCCGGCGGCGAAGTGGCAGCTGGCGCAAGCGGTCTTGCTGTCGCTGCCGACACGGACGTCCCAGAAAAGC
>JAYTLK010000024.1:0-15309 GCA_043729515.1 Herminiimonas sp. | reverse complement strand
GTGGCGCTGGAAGAGGGCAGACCGGTCAGTTTCCTGCCGCATCTGCGTGGCAGCCTGGCGGTGTTCCGCTTGAAAAAGAAAGCATCGGCAGGCACCGAGGACGCAACGGCGCGCACGGCAAGCACGACGCCCCAGGTGCAGCACGCATGAGTTCCCCCATCGACGACACTGCCTCGGCGCCGCCGCACCTGCCGACTTCCCCGGTGCCGCCCGCCCCTGGCTGGCACAGCTACCTGAACCGCCGCATGCTGATCCTGCTGTTCATGGGATTTTCCTCCGGCCTGCCGCTGTTCATCCTGCTCTCGCTGTTGCAGGCGTGGCTGGCCAAGTCCGGCCTGGACGTGAAGAAGCTTGGCCTGTTCGCGCTGGTGATGTTTCCCTACACCTGGAAATTCCTCTGGTCGCCGTTGATGGACCGGTTCAGCTTCGGCTGGCTCGGCCGGCGCCGCGGCTGGATGGCATTGACGCAGTCGCTGCTGTTTCTCAGCATCGGCGGCATGGGCATGCTCGATCCCCTGACGCAGGTGTCGCTGGTAGCCATCGCTGCTGCCACGGTCGCCTTTCTCTCGGCCAGCCAGGACATCGTGATCGATGCCTATCGGCGCGAGATATTGCCCGACAACGAGCAGGGCCTGGGTGCTGCGGTACATGTCAACGCCTACAAGGTGGCCGGCATGGTGCCGGGCGCGCTGTCACTGATCCTGGCCGACCGCATGCCGTGGCAACCGGTGTTCTGGATCACGGCGGCCTTCATGTTGCCCGGGCTGGTCTGCACGCTGCTGGTCAAGGAGCCGGCAGTGTATGGCGCGCCGCCGCGCAACATGCGCGACGCGCTGGTACTGCCGTTCCAGGAATTCATCCGGCGCGACGGCTGGCGGCGAGCGGCCTGGATTCTCGGTTTCATCTTTCTCTACAAACTGGGCGACAGCATGGCGACCGCGCTGTCGACCAAGTTCTATCTCGACCTTGGCTTCACCATGACGCAGATCGGCGTGGTCGCCAAGACCACCGGTTTCTGGGCCAGCATTGCCGGTGGCGTCGTCGGCGGCATCTGGATGGTGCGGCTGGGAATCAACCGTGGGCTGTGGGTGTTCGGCGCGGTGCAGGCGGTGGCGATCCTGGGGTTTGCGTGGCTGGCGATGGTCGGGCCCAATACGCTGTTGCTGGGCGCGGTGATTGCTTTCGAAGCATTCGGCAGCCTCGGCCTGGGTGCGGCAGCCTTCGTTGCCTTCATCTCCCGCTCGACCGATCCGCGCTACACAGCCACGCAATACGCGCTGTTTTCCAGCCTGGCGGCCGTGCCGCGCACGTTCATCAATGCCTCGGCCGGATTCATCGTGGCCGAAACCGGCTGGTTCCTGTTCTTCCTGATCTGCTTCGCGCTGGCGCTGCCGGGCATGTTGCTGTTGTCACGGATCGCACCCTGGAACGGCGACCGTGCCGTGCCGGCAGCGACGATCAGCGCTTGATCGCCGTTGAAGTGGTCGTGACTCTTGCATTGCCTTGCCGCACGGGTGACACTGATTGCGGCGAGTAGAAGCGGTCGTCACCGGATCGTACAAACCACACTCTTCCTGCATGCCAAGGTCTTGATCGATGAAACGCAAGCCGGACGATATCTCGCAAGTGCTGCTCGGCCGGGCATATGAGGCGCTGGATGAACGGACGAAGCGGGTTGCACGCCATGTTGCTGAGCGCATACCCATTGCGCGCGACACTGCCAGACAATCCGCAGAAACATCCACCTTCGGACAAAGGGCGGCGGATGCCGTTGCGTCGTTCGGCGGGTCATGGACTTTCATCGGGCTGTTCGCCGTGATCCTGGTGACCTGGGTCGGCGTGAATTCCTACATCCTCGTGCAACCGCGGGCTGCATTCGATCCCTATCCGTACATCCTGCTCAACCTGTTCCTGTCGATGCTCGCCGCAATTCAGGCGCCCATCATCCTGATGTCGCAAAACCGGCAAGCACAGAAGGACCGGATCAGCGCCGAACATGATTACGAGGTCAATTTGAAAGCCGAGCTTGAAATCATGCTGCTGCATGACAAGCTCGACCTCCTGCGGGAAGGGCAATGGAGCAGCCTGATCGCCATCCAGCAGGAGCAGATGAGCTTGCTGCAATCATTGTTTGCGAGGGAAAACGCCGGGCAGAATCGGGACAAGGGCAACGGCAATGACTGAATGGATCGCCCGACCGGCGCGACCCTGGATCTGCGACAGATCGACGCTGTACAGGCGCGCCCTGGGGTAACGCCGATCAACTAGCTCTTCTCTTCCTGTTTCTTTTCTTCCAGCACTTCCTGCTTTTTTTCTTCCAGTTCTTCCTGTTTGCGGGTGTCTGAAATTTCCACTGCCACGGCAGCGGCTTCTTCTGCCGGCATGCCTTCGGTACGCCGGAGATATTCTGCTTCGGATTCGATGTCCCGGGCTTTCTGTTCGACCATGGCGTCGTCGTGTTCTTCACCCGGCAGATCGACGCGCAACTCGTCGACCAGCATCAGCAGTGCGGCCGCAACCGGCAGTGCCAGCAATGCGCCGACGATGCCATACAGTGTTCCGCCGACCAGCAGCGCAAAAAACACGACTGACGACGGCAGGCGCAAGGCCCGTCCATAGACCAGTGGAATCAGGATCCGGCTTTCGAACTCTTCGTAGCTCAGCAGCAGGACGAAGACGATGATCGCCGCTGTCTGGTTTTCCGCCAGCGCCGCCAGGACTGCCGGAATCATCGTCAGGAAGATGCCCAGGAATGGCAAGACATCGACCACAGCGCCAAAAACGGCGATGGCCAGTGCATTCGGCACGCCACACGCCGTCAGCAGCACGAACAGGAACACGCCCATGCTCAGGCAGGTGATGCCCTGTCCACGCAGATAGCCGCCGACGATGGTCTGCAAGTTGAGCAGGATGCGCGAGAGCCGGATGTGGTGTGAGCGCGGCGTGACGGCAAAGACGGCGCCACGCAGGCGCTCGCCATCGATCATGATGTACAGCGCGAGGAAGAAGGCGCCTGCGCCGTAGGCCAGGATTTCGGCCAGTTTCATCGTGGCGGTCAACACCTGCGTGCCGGAGGATTTCACCAATGTGGTGTATTCGAAATTCTTCAGCCCCGCCGCCAGGGGCGACGTCACCGGATACTGCGCCAGGAAGGCCGACGCCCGCTCGCGCAGGACGGGCTCCTGCTTGATCAGGCTGAGTACCTGGGAAATCAGCGAGGGAATGGTCAAGGTCACGACGGCCGCCAGCACCACCAGCATCACCACGAAAACAATCGCAATGCTGGTGCCGCGGCTTGATTTTTTACTTTCGAGCCATCGTACGGCCGGGTTCAGCGTGCCGACGATCATGAGGGCTGCGATCAGTACCAGGATCACCGGAACCAGTTGCCCGAGTGCCCAGATCGCCCCGGCGAGCAGGACGGCAAAGATCATCGTGAAGCCGGTGATCTCGATGCGGACGGTGCGTTTGATCCGTCTCGGGGTGGTCCGGTCGACCAAGGGTGCACTGAGAATTGGTTTCGATTCGACGATGCGCATGGCGATACTCGACTGGTGGAAGATGCTCGAACAGGATGCAGGGTGCGCGAGGCAAGATTGCAGCCATTGCCGCACTGTCCCTGCACTGTTGCTGCAGCATCGATTGCGGAAATGACGGCACGACGCACTAGCGCGATGAAACCTGCCGGACGGCATGAGTGTAGTCCGGGCATTTAGTACCGCGCAACAACCTGACGCAAATTTGATGCGCCGGTGCGCACGGATCAGGCGGCGCTGGCCGCGGACTGACGCCTGCCAATGGTGTTCAGTCCGGCAACCAGTCGTAATGAATCGTCAGCGGCGCATGATCTGAAAATCGCTGTTGCTTGTAGATGTCGTGGGTATGGGCGCAGGCGGCAATGGCCGGCGTGGCAATGTGATAATCGATGCGCCAGCCGACATTGTTGGCCCAGGCATTGCCCCGATTGCTCCACCAGGTGTAATGCTCGCCGTCCGGCTCGATCCGGCGAAACACATCCACCAAAGCCATTTCCTCGAAGATGCGGGTCAACCAGGCCCGCTCTTCGGGCAGGAAACCGGAATTCTTCTGGTTGCTTTTCCAGTTCTTCAGATCGATCGGCTGATGCGCGATGTTCCAATCGCCGCAGAGCACGACCTCCCGGCCGCTGGCCTTCAGCAATTCCAGATGCGGAAAAAACGTTTCCATGAAACGGAATTTCGCTGCCTGGCGTTCCGGGCTGGAGGAACCCGACGGGCAATACAACGAGATCACCGACAGATTGCCGAAGTCGCACCGGATGTAACGGCCTTCGGCATCGAACTCGGGGTCGCCGAAGCCGATGAAGATTGCGTCCGGCGCGCGTTTTGCATAAATGCCGGTGCCGGCATAGCCTTTTTTTTCGGCATGATGGAAATGCCCGACATAGTCACCGGGTCGGGAAAATTCCGGCGCCATGTCGCCCGGATCGATGCGGATTTCCTGGACACAGACGATGTCGGCATCCTGCGCCAGCATCCAGTCGAAAAAACCTTTTTTGGCAGCCGAGCGAATGCCGTTGAGGTTGGCAGAAATAATCTTTAGCATGAGGCGTGGCGGTGGTGGTCAGTATGGTCTGGAGGAAAATGCGCAGGCAGCGATGAAAATCCGAGCAGAGGGATGGTTTCGGCAACCTGGGACAGGGTCGGTGCTTGATCCGCGATGATCATACGCGGTATGCTCGACAGCAATTTTACGAGGAATCGCGGCAATCGATGCTGCCGCATTCCAGACACCGATTACCCGAACCACGCCGAATCCGCTTTACCGGTTCGGCCACAAGGCCCACTTGGATAATCTCCGCCAACAATTCATCGCTTTCGCCGTCGACGCCGGAGTACTGCGCTTCGGCCAGTTCACTACCAAGGCCGGGCGCAATTCGCCGTATTTTTTCAATGCCGGCCTGTTCCACGACGGCGCGACTCTGGGCCGCCTGGCCGAGTTCTATGCCCGCACGCTGCTTGAGGCGGGCGTGGGTTTCGACATGCTGTTCGGGCCCGCCTACAAGGGCATCACCCTGGCATCGGCCACGGCGGTGGCGCTGGCCGGCCAGGGACGTTCGGTTTCCTTCGCCTTCAATCGCAAGGAAGCCAAGGATCATGGCGAGGGCGGCACCATCGTCGGCGCCACGCTGGCAGGCCGGGTAGTGATCATCGACGACGTGATTTCGGCGGGCACTTCGGTGCGGGAATCGGTACAGATGATTCGCGCAGCCGGCGCCACGCCTGCGGCAGTCCTGATCGCGCTCGATCGGATGGAGCGTTCCGGCCCGGACGACGCGCTGTCGGCATTGTCGGCAGTCCAGGAAGTCAGCCGGGAATTCGGCATGCCGGTGATATCGATTGCCAGCCTGGACGATCTGTTCGGTTATCTGGAAGGGCACGGTCAGGCAGGTGGAGCCGGTACGGCGACAGGCGCCAGCGCCGGCCTTGACGCCGGCACGCGAGATGCCATCGCAGCCTATCGTCGGCGTTACGGTGTTGTTTAAGATGACTGGCCGGCCGCCGGATGGTGGGAGCCGGAGGCGATTCGGTCGGATGCTGGCCTGTGCTTGCGTGGCGTGGCTGGCAAGCTCCGCTGCGCTGGCACAGATCTATATTTGCAAGGATGCCAACGGCCGCACCATCACCGCCGATCGCCCGATTCCCGAATGCGCCAACCGCGCGATGCGCGAACTCGACCGCAACGGCGTGACCCGCCGCGAGATCGCCGCGCCGCTCACCCAACAACAGCGACGCGAGCGGGAAGTGCAGGAGGAAAAACAGCGCATCGAGGCTGCCACGGCCGAACAACAGCGTCTGGCCGATCGCGCCCTGAGCACCCGTTACCGCAATGAAAACGACATCACCGTCTCGCGCCAGCGGGCGGTCGGGCTGCTCGATGACCAGATGCGGATCGATACCAATGCATTGGCGCGGGAAATGAAAGAGATGAAAGCGGCGCAGGCTGCCACGACCACCTCGCAGAAGACCGGCGGCACGGCCGAGGAACGACGCCGGCTCGACGATGCCACGCATGCGGTCGAACGGCGGCTGACCGCCATCGAGCAGCGCAGCGCCGACATCGAAAAGGAGCACCTGAAGTACGATGCCGCGCTAAAACGATTCCGGGAAATTCAGGCGACGATGGAGGCCAACGCCGCCCGTGATGCATCACGCTAGGGATTTGGGCCAAGCGTACGGTCACGGCGTCATTGGTGCGGCTTGGCCACGTGGCAGCCCGTCAATTGCCGAGCGGCGGGTTCAGGCATTCCAGGGGACGAATCGCAATTTTTGATTCGCCCGACCCTGAGTACCAGTCTTGATCGCACCGATGATCAGCAATGGCGCCCGTGGCCGGGTCCGCCGGACCGTCGATGGCGTTGATGGCATCGAGCACGACTCCTTGAAGCGCATGCCGCAGGAGGTAACGATCAAAATCTAACCAAAGAATTCAACGCTGCCATCATCAAGGTCATAGCGCGCACCGACGATCATTAATTTTTTCTGCTTGAGCGGATCTGTCAGGATGGCCTCGGAGTGACGCAGTCGCTGCACGACCCGCATGACGTTTTCACGAACGGCGGCATCGAGCCAGGTATCGCGATCGAGTGGTTTTGTCTTGTCCTGCGCTGCTCGGGCACGCAAGACGGCAGGCACGATCGGCTCGATCATTTGACCGATGCTGCCTGGGTAGACGATATTTTTTTCGACCACCGTCAATGCAGCATCCACCGCACCGCACCGCTCATGACCCATCACCACGATCAGCGGTACACCGAGTTCTGCAATGGCGTACTCGATGCTGCCAAGCGCTACCGTATCGACTGTATTGCCCGCATTGCGCACAATGAAAAGTTCACCAAGCCCGCGCCCGAACAACAGTTCCGGTGGAACACGGGAATCGGCGCAACTGACCAGCACTGCGATCGGTGCCTGGCCCCGCGCGATTTCGAGTCGGCGGTCACGGCCCTGGACTGCACGAATCGGACTATCTGTCAGGGAATTTTCATTGCCGTCTTTTAACAGCTTCAACGCCTGCTCCGGCGTCAACGTCGTCCTGTTGCCGCCGGCAGCGTAGGGGCTGGCACTGGCGAGCATCGCGCCGATACCAACGCTGCCGCAGCAGACCTGTCTGAAGAAACCACGTTTGCCTTGATCAATCGAATTCATTCTCGCGCGCTCCTGTTTTTTGGTATGGATACTGACGTATCAATCGCATTGGTTTTGTAAAATGCAATCACGCTCGAGGCTAGACCCAAACAATCAATTGATCAATGCATGTCGTCACCTGTTACATGGTTGCATCGGGTCATTGCTCACAAATATCCTGGGCATTTTGCGGCAGTCATCGAGTCATTTGAATACCGAGCGCGAGACGGACTGATGATGCGCGAGGGAATGATTTTCGGCGTTACCTTGATTACCGCTCCACTGAAAACCAGTAACCAGAAACCAGGACAGCGCAACGCGCAAATGCATCAGACTGTCGAAAACCGCACGTGCGCTGATGTCAGCCGGCTGCCAGTTTCTGCTTCAGCAATTCCGTCAGTTGCGCCGGATTTGCCTTCCCCTTGCTGGCCTTCATGGCCTGGCCGATCAGGGCATTGAATGCCTTTTCCTTGCCGCTCCTGAATTCTTCGACCGATTTTGGATTGGCAGCCAGCACCTCGTCGATGATCTTTTCCAGCGCGCCGGCATCGGAAATCTGACGCAGGCCGCGGGCATCGATGATCTCGTCAGCCAGCGCCGGCGATGGTGACGGCGTATCCCACATCATGCCGAAGACTTCCTTCGCCAGCTTGTTCGACAGCGTGCCGTCGGCAATGCGCTGCAAGAGCAACGCCAACTGCTGCGCCGTCACGGGCGTATCGGCAATGTCGCTGCCATCGCGGTTCAGCGCCGAGGCAATGTCGCCCATGATCCAGTTTGCCGCCAGTTTTGCCTGCGCCGCGCCGACAGCTGTCGCCAGCGCCTCGAAATAGGTCGCCATCGATTTCGATTGCGTCAGCACCGCTGCGTCGTATTCCGACAAGCCGAAAGTTTGCGTGAAGCGTTCCCGCATCGCGCCTGGCAACTCCGGCATGGTGGCCGCGACACGGGCGATCCAGTCGGCGCCGATGCGCAGTGGCGGCAGATCGGGGTCTGGAAAGTAACGGTAATCCTGTGAATCTTCCTTGCTGCGCATCGGCCGGGTTTCACGCTTGTCGGGGTCATACAAGCGGGTTTCCTGCACTACCCGGCCGCCATCCTCGATCAGCGCGATCTGGCGCCGCACTTCATGATTGATCGCGTCTTCCAGGAAACGGAACGAGTTCAGGTTCTTGATCTCGCAGCGCGTGCCGTACTGCACCTGGCCCACCGGGCGTACCGAAACATTGGCGTCGCAGCGAAACGAACCTTCCTGCATGTTGCCGTCGCAGATGCCCAGCCACATCACCAGCGCATGCAGCGTCTTGGCATAGGCCACCGCTTCGGCGGCGCTGCGCATGTCGGGCTCGGTGACGATCTCCAGCAGTGGTGTGCCGGCACGGTTGAGATCGATGCCGGTCATGCCCTGGTAATCTTCGTGGAGCGACTTGCCGGCGTCTTCTTCCAGATGGGCACGGGTCAGTTGCACGCTGCGTACTTCGGTCTTGCCGTCGCGTTCCATGGCGAAGCTGACCTGTCCGCCCTGGACCACCGGAATCTCGAACTGGCTGATCTGATAGCCCTTCGGCAGGTCCGGATAGAAGTAATTCTTGCGTGCAAACACTGACTCTTCGGCGATCCTTGCGCCAATCGCCAGACCGAACTGGATCGCTTTTTCCACTGCGCCGCGATTCATCACCGGCAAGACGCCTGGCAGCGCCAGGTCCACCGGCGACGCCTGGGTATTGGGCGCAGCACCGAAGCGAATCGCCGAGCCGCTGAAGATCTTGGAGGCGGTCGTCAGTTGCGTGTGGGTTTCCAGACCGATCACGACTTCCCATTCCATGGCGATTTCCTTTTTGTGTTCGTTTGTCATGCGTGTTGTTTTTGCTTCGTGTTCACTCAGCATTTACTTAGTGCCACTCAGGGTTCACTCAGGGTTCACTCAGGGTTCATATTCGCACTGGCCAGTCTGCAGATCGACCGTCAGTGCGGAAAAATTCTCGCGCGAGCCGCACAGCGCGGGGCAACTCGGCACGACATGCAATCGCTCGCCGATCTTTTCCAGGCGGATGCTGCAGTTGAAACCGTGGTCGGCATCGTAGCCACGCCTGGCACGCGCCGCCCGGGCATCCTGCAACTGGATTCGCCAGCGCCGCGCTGGCGGCTCGCCGGCGACTGGCGGCAGGTAGCTCGCCTGCAGGCCGTCGGAGTCGTCGATGCTGCATTCGACACCGGTGGTGTGGCGAAACAGCGAGGACTCCCAGCGGAAGCTGTCGATGCGGTCCCCCTGCAGATGGATTTCGGCGCTGTCGGCATATTCGATGCCGTTGTCCATATCGTCGGTGCGCGCCTGCGGTCGTGCGCCGGGCTGGCGCGAACTGCAGGCAATGCGGGCATCGAGGCGCGGCGCAAGTGCTGTTGATTGCGGTTGTGGCGCAACGTCCCCGATCGCAGTTGCTCCCCGCACGGTCGCAGTTGGCGTGGCGGTTGCGGCGTGCGTCGACATGATGGCCCAACTTGCAATGATCGCCAGGCCGGCGCGCGCAATAGCTGGCGCTGGCCCCCGAGCCGGAATCACGTTCCCGCCGGTGCGCGCGCATGCCAGTCGGTTGCCAGTTGATACTGATGTGCGACGTTCAGCAGTTTTGCCTCGCTAAAATAATTGCCGATCAATTGCAGGCCAACCGGCCGCTGGCCGTTTTTCTCGCCAGCGCCGAATCCGCAAGGAATCGACATGCCGGGCAAGCCGGCCAGGCTGGTCGAGAGCGTGAAGATGTCTGCCAGATAATTGGCCACCGGATCATCGGCCTTGGCGCCCAGGTCCCAGGCCACCGTTGGCGAGACCGGCCCCATGATGACGTCGCATTGCGTGAAGGCCTGTACGAAATCCTGCGCGATCAGGCGGCGGATGCGCTGCGCCTGCAGATAATAGGCGTCGTAGTATCCGTGCGACAGGACATAAGCGCCGACCAGGATGCGCCGCTTGACCTCTTCGCCGAAACCTTCGGCCCGGCTCTTGCGGTACATCTCCGACAGATCACGATAGTGACTCGCCCGGTGGCCGTAGCGCACGCCATCGAAGCGCGACAGGTTCGACGAGGCTTCGGCCGGCGCGATGACGTAGTAGACCGGAATCGAGAGTTCGGTTTTTGGCAGCGACAGATCGACCAGCACCGCGCCCTGGCGTTCGAATTCGGCCAGCGCGGCACGCACCGCGGCCTCCACATCGGGCGCCAGACCGGGCCCGAAAAATTCCTTCGGCACACCGATCTTCAGGCCGCGCACCGGCGCTTCCAGGCTGGCCGAAAAATCTTCCGCCGGACGTTGCAAACAAGTGGAATCCCGCTCGTCGAAGCCAACCATGGCGTTCAACAGCAAGGCGCAGTCTTCAGCGGTCTGCGCCATCGGCCCACCCTGGTCGAGCGAGGAGGCGAATGCCACCATGCCGAAGCGGGAGACGCTGCCATAGGTCGGCTTGATGCCGGTAATGCCGCACAATGCTGCCGGCTGCCGGATCGAACCACCGGTGTCGGTTGCGGTGGCCGCCGGCGCCAGGCGCGCGGCTATGGCGGCGGCCGACCCGCCCGAAGAGCCGCCGGGAATGGCGCGCTTGTCCCAGGGATTTTTCACCGGGCCGAAATACGAGTTCTCGTTGGACGAGCCCATGGCGAATTCATCGCAGTTCAATTTGCCCAGAGTCACCATGCCGGCCGACTGGAACCGTTCGACGACAGTCGCATCGAACGGACTGACATAGTGTTCCAGCATGCGCGAGCCGGCGGTGGTGCGCCAGTCACGGGTGACGAAGATGTCTTTGTGGGCAATCGGGATGCCGGTCAGAACGCTGGCGTCACCTGCGGCCAGGCGGGCATCTGCCGCCTGCGCCTGTGCCAGCGTCAGTTCAGGGTCGACATGCAGAAAGGCATTGAGATCGCTGGCGGCAATCCGTTGCAGGTAAGCGCAAGCCAGTTCTGTCGCAGAGACGGTGCGGGCCTTCAACATGCCGGAGAGTTGTTTCAGGGTATGGGTATGCATGGCGATGGTTTCTGGTCGGTTCGAGCGGGGCGCGGTGCCCCGACGGTGCCAGCGCGGTGGCGTGGCAGGCCACCGGCGCGACGGATGCGGCCGCCCGGTGGACGGATGTGCGAATCAGTCGATTACTTTTGGCACCAGATACAGCCCGTCCTGGATGGCCGGCGCATTTTTCTGGTAATCGGTGCGGTGGTCAGATTCGGTGACGATGTCTTCGCGCAAACGCAAGGCCAGGTCGGGCCGGATGGCGGCGATCGGATGATTCAGCGGCATGATACCGGCCGTGTCGACGCTGCGCATCTGCTCGACCAGTCCGAAGATGCTGTTGAGCTTGTCAAGCGTGCCGCCGGCTTGTTCAGGCGTCAACTCCAGTTGCGCAAGAACAGCAAGGCGTTTGACGTCGGAGAGATCGAGTGACATGGCAACAGCGCGACGGTGATCGCGCAAAAAGTTATTAAAAGCGAAAAAGAGCGCTATTCACGCTAAAAGCGCGGCAAAAACCTGCAATGCAGGCCCTTTTTGGAGTTGCCACGCGCTAATCTCAAGGCGATTATAAGGTAGAATGTCGGGTTAATGTCGCATGTGCGCCGTCTCGGCTGCCGGCGGCTCCTCATCATCCTCAAAAAGCTTATGCGCACCATTGTTGCGCGTCAGGATTCTTACATGTTTGGATTTCTCCGAAGCTATTTTTCAAACGATCTGGCAATCGATCTCGGCACTGCCAACACGCTGATTTACGTGCGTGGTCTGGGCATCGTGCTGGACGAGCCATCGGTCGTCGCCATCCGCCAGCAGGGCGGCCCGAACGGCAAGAAAACCATCCAGGCCGTCGGCAAGGAAGCCAAGCAGATGCTGGGCAAGGTGCCGGGAAACATCGAGGCGATCCGGCCGATGAAGGATGGCGTGATTGCCGATTTCACCGTCACCGAGCAGATGCTGAAGCAGTTCATCCGCATGGTGCATGACTCGAAACTGTTTCGTCCCTCGCCACGGATCATCATCTGCGTGCCGTGCGGCTCGACCCAGGTCGAGCGTCGCGCAATCCGCGAATCGGCACTCGGCGCGGGTGCATCGCAAGTCTTCCTGATCGAGGAGCCAATGGCTGCAGCCATCGGCGCCGGCCTGCCGGTGTCGGAGGCGACCGGCTCGATGGTGGTCGACATCGGCGGCGGCACCACCGAAGTCGGCATCATTTCGCTGGGCGGCATGGTCTACAAGGGTTCGGTGCGGGTCGGTGGCGACAAGTTCGACGAAGCCATCGTCAACTACATCCGCCGTAACTACGGCATGCTGATCGGCGAGCAGACCGCCGAGGCGATCAAGAAGGAAATCGGCTCGGCCTTTCCGGGCTCTGAAGTCAAGGAGATGGAAGTCAAGGGCCGCAACTTGTCGGAAGGCATTCCGCGCTCCTTCACGATATCCAGCAACGAAATCCTCGAGGCCCTGACCGATCCGCTGAACAACATTGTCTCGGCCGTGAAGAATGCGCTGGAGCAGACGCCACCGGAACTCGGCGCCGACATCGCCGAAAAAGGCATGATGCTGACCGGCGGCGGCGCCTTGCTGCGCGACCTGGACCGGTTGCTGATGGAAGAAACCGGCCTGCCGGTGATCGTTGCCGAAGATCCGCTGACGTGTGTCGTGCGCGGCTCCGGCATGGCGCTCGAGCGCATGGACAAGCTCGGTTCGATCTTTTCCTACGAGTGACGCGCCGGCGAGTACGATCCGGCCCATGATGCTCCGCTTGCGCACCGGCCGATCCGGGCGCCGGTGCATTGCGCGATTGCAGGCTGTCTAGGCGTCCAATGGAATACAGTCCTCCACCACTGTTCAAGCAGGGCGCCTCGGCCCGTGCCAAGGTGGTGTTCTTTTCGCTGATTGCCTTCGGGCTGCTGGTAGCTGACGCCCATTTTCACAAGCTCCCCACGATCCGCCAGGTGGTCGGTACCGCGCTCTATCCGTTGCAAATGATCGCCATCGCCCCGCGCGACGCGGCCTATCGCATCGGCGATTTTTTCACCTCGCAGAGAGACCTGAAGCTGCAGAACCGGCAGATGCGGGCCGAGCAGGCGCAAAATGCGCAGCGGCTGCAACAGGCCGAGCATCTCCTGTCCGAAAACAACCACCTGCGCAAACTCCTCGGCACCAGCGAACGGTTGCCGGTCAAAGCGGTGCTGGCCGAGTTGCTCTACGATGCGCGCGACGCTTTCACCCGCAAGATCGTGCTCGACCGCGGCAGCCAGCATGGTGTCGTGCTCGGCCAGCCGGTGATCGACGACATCGGCGTGGTCGGCCAGGTGACACGGGTGTTTCCGTTTTCTTCGGAAGTCACGCTGCTGACCGACAAGGATCAGGCAATCCCGGTGCAGGTGGTGCGCAGCGGCCTGCGCAGCGTGGCCTATGGCGGCGGCCAGTCCGGCATGCTCGACCTGCGCTTCATGGCGACCAATGCCGACATCCAGTCGGGTGACGTGCTGGTCACCTCCGGCATCGACGGCATCTATCCGCCCGGGCTGGCAGTGGCCAAGGTGGTGCGCATCGAGAGCAAGTCGACCGACGCCTTCGCCCACATCCTGTGCCAGCCGGCCGCCGGCGTGGACCGCAACCGGCAGTTGCTGATCCTCTTGTCGGAGATGAAGATGGCGCCGCGATTGCCGCCGGAAGAGGGACGTGACCACAAGGAAAAAGGCGCGAAGAAGAAGGCCCGGGAAGCCGCGCGGGAAGCGGCCGCCCGGGAAAATGCCAAGGAAGCGGCCCTGCGTGGCGGGACCGATGGCGGTACGGCGAAAGCTGGTGCCGGCGCAGCCAAGCCGGCAGCCGCGCCCGCAGGCAAGGCGGCTTTGCCTGGCACCGCTGCGCCTGCCGCCGTCGGCGCCGCCGGCCGTGCCGCCCAGTCTGCGAACCCGGTTGCCGATCCGGCTTCCAAGCGTGCTGCCGAACGTGCGCCCGGGCCAGTACCGAAGCCGGCCACCGATTCCGCGGCCCGTCCTGCCACACGCCCTGCCGCCACCGAAAGTGCCAGATGAATCATCCGCACTACATCCTGCTGCCGGCAAATTCCCTGTTCATTGCCTTCAGTCTCCTGGTGGCGTTCATGCTCAACCTGCTGCCCTGGGGCCACTGGGTCGGCGTGCCGGATTTCGTGGCGTTGGTGCTGGTGTTCTGGAGCATTCATCAGCCCAGAAAAGTCGGCATCGGCCTGGCATTCTGCATGGGCCTCTTGATGGATGTGCACAATGCCACCTTGCTGGGCGAGAACGCATTGGCCTATACCCTGCTGTCGTATTTCGCCATCATGATCCACCGCCGCGTGTTGTGGTTTCCAGCCGGCATCCAGGCATTGCACGTGCTGCCGCTGCTGCTGGTGACGCAAATGGCGCAGCTGCTGGTGCGGCTGATCGTCAGCGGCAAATTTCCCGGCTGGTTCTATTTTCTCGACAGCGTCAGCAGCGCAATCCTGTGGCCGGTGGTCAGCGTGCTGTTGCTGGCGCCGCAGCGGCGCGCCATCGACCGCGACGAGACGCGCCCGATCTGAGCTCGACTATCCGACCATCTGGCGCTCTGAGCAATTGACGCTTCCCCGTTCTGATGCAGTGCTCCCGAACCCATGACTGAATTCAAGAATACCGAACGCGAACTGCACTACTTCCGCCTGCGGCTCTCCGCCGTGGCGTTTTTCGTGCTGATCTGTTTCGGCCTGCTGATGACCCGCTTCGTCTGGCTGCAGGTCTACAAGCACCGCATCTATGCCTCCCAGGCCGAGGACAACCGAATCTCGGTAGTGCCGGTGGTGCCGAACCGCGGCCTGATCGTGGACCGCAACGGCGTCGTCCTCGCGCGCAATTTTTCGGCCTACACGCTGGAGATCACGCCCTCGAAAATTAGTGGCGACCTCGAAGCCGTGATCGACGACCTGGCGATCCTGGTCGACATCGCGCCAAAAGACCGGAAACGTTTTCGCAAGCTGCTCGAAGAATCGAAGAATTTCGAGAGCACGCCGATTCGCACCCGCCTGAGCGACGAGGAGGTTGCCCGCTTCACGGCCCAGCGCTACCGCTTTCCCGGCGTCGACATCCAGGCCCGGCTGTTCCGTCAGTATCCCCTCGGGCAGGTGGCCTCGCACGTGATC
>JAYTLK010000023.1:0-9768 GCA_043729515.1 Herminiimonas sp. | reverse complement strand
CTGCGCTTGAAATTGGCTGGCAGCGACGACAAGACCATCCGCACCACGCTTGGCAAACGCTATGACCATGCGCTGACACGCGCCAAGAAAATCAAGAGCGAGGATGTGTTCCAGCTCTTCATGAACGCTTACACGACCTCGATCGAGCCGCACACGAATTACCTGGGGCCGAAGGCGTCGGAGGAATTCGATATTTCCATGCGTTTGTCGTTGTTCGGCATCGGCGCAGTGCTGTCCGAGAACGAGGATTACACGACGATCCGCGAACTGGTGCCAGGCGGGCCGGCGGCGCTGTCGAACAAGATCAAGGTTGGCGACCGGATCGTGCGGGTGGGTGAAGCAGGTGGTGCCATGACCGATGTGGTCGGATGGCAGATCAGTGATGTCGTCGATCTGATTCGCGGCAAGAAGGGCTCGCAGGTGATGCTGGAGGTCCTGCCGGCCGCAGCCGGCATCGATGGCAAGCAGGAGCGCGTGACGCTGGTGCGCGACAAGATCAGCATTGCCCAGCAGGCTGCCAAGAAATCGATCATCGACACCCGGACGGCCGCCGGCGTGGTGCGCAAGGTCGGCGTCATCTCGCTGCCGGTGTTCTACCTCGACTTCGAGGCCCGCAGCCGGGGCGATGCCGACTACAAGAGCGCGACCCGCGATGTGGCCAAGCTGATCGAGGAATTGAAAAAGGACAATGTCGACAGTCTTCTGATCGACCTGCGTAACAATGGTGGCGGCGCGTTGACCGAAGCGGTCGACCTGACCGGTCTGTTCATCGGCAGAGGGCCGGTCGTTCAGCAGCGCAATTCACAAGGCGCGGTGCGGATCGAAGCGTCCGAAGGGGCAGCGCCGGCATGGGACAAACCGCTCGGCGTGCTGATCAACCGTGGTTCGGCATCGGCGTCGGAGATCTTCGCGGCGGCCGTTCAGGACTACGGGCGCGGCGTCATCATCGGCGAAACCAGCTTCGGCAAGGGCACGGTGCAGACCATCGTCAATCTCGACCAGCTGGTCAAGAGCGACAAGCCGCGCTTCGGCGAACTGAAGATGACGGTCGCGCAATTTTTCCGGGTCAATGGCGGCACGACGCAGCTGCGTGGCGTGGTGCCCGACATCAGCCTGCCGAGTACGGCGGATCTGGATGACTCGGGCGAGTCAAGCTACGGTAACGCGCTGCCATGGACCCAGATTCCTGCTGCAACCTACCGACCCGCCGGTGACCTGACCGAGCTGCTGCCGCTGCTGCGCATCCGGCACGACACCCGGATCGCCCGTGACAAGGAATTCGCCTACCTCCTGGAAGACATCAGCGAGGTGCAGGCCAAGCGCAAGGCAAACGTGATCTCTTTGAACGAGACGATCCGTCGCAAGGAGCGGGAAGCGCAGGAGGCGCGCAACAAGAGCCGTGAATCCCGGCGCGACATGGCCGGCGGCGACAAGCCCGGCAAGCGCACCGACAAGGCAAATGCGAACAGCGCCAGCTATCTCGAAGATGATGGCTTGCAGAGCAATGAGCGCAATGTTGCTGCCAACCTGGCCGCTGAAAAAGCGCGCAAGGAGGCCAAGGATATCTATTTGAATGAAGCGGCAGAGATACTGGGCGATGAAGTCGAACTGTTGAAATCGAACACGCGACTGGCAGCCCGGGTGCAGCCGAATCTGGCAAATGCGGAGAAAAACTAGGCAGCATGGCGCGCTCCTGACCACGCGATAATCTCCTCATGCAAGATATCGAGACGCAAGAGCGTTGCCAGCCACATTCCCTCACTGATCTGTTCGTCTCCTTCACGCTGCTGGCCCTGCAGGGCTTCGGCGGCGTGCTGGCAATCGTTCAACGCGAGATGGTGGAAAAAAAGCGCTGGTTGACTCGGGAAGAATTCATCGAAGATTGGGCGGTGGCGCAAATCATGCCCGGCCCAAATGTGGTGAACCTGTCGCTGATGATCGGCGGGCGCTATTTTGGCTTGCGCGGTGCATTGGTGGCCCTGGCCGGCATGTTGACGGCGCCCCTGATCGTGATTTTGTTGCTGGCGCTGGCTTATGCCCAGCTCGCCGGGCATCCGGGCGTGGCGGGCGCGTTGCGCGGCATGAGTGCAGTCGCCGCCGGCCTGATTGCGGCCACCGGATTGAAGCTGATGGGTGCGCTGTCGGCCCATCCGCTCGGGCGGCTGTTATGCACCGCCTTCGGAGTCGCTTGTTTCGTGGCCGTTGCCTGGCTGCGACTGCCATTGGCCGCAGTGCTGATCGGCCTGGGGATACTGGCCACGGTGCTGACCTATCTGCGCCTCGAACGGTGAACGGCGCGCTGCCGATCTTGCTCACCTGGAGCGATTGGCTCGCCTTGTTCGTGCAATATCTGATGCTCTCCTTGCTGGCCGTCGGCGGCGCCATCTCGACCACTTCCGAGATGCACCGTTTTTTAGTCGATCAACATGGCTGGCTCAGCCAGGCGCAGTTCAATGCATCGATTGCGATCGCGCAGGCCGCGCCGGGGCCGAACGTGTTGTTCGTCGCGCTCATGGGCTGGCACGTCGGCATCAACACCGGCCATCTCTGGGCTGGCTTGTTTGGTGTGCTGGTGACGATGGTTGGCATCCTGGTGCCGAGCACGACGCTGACGTATCTGGCAGCTCAATGGGGATACCGCAACCGGCGATTGCGTTGGGTCCGCGCCTTCAAGCAGGGAATGGCGCCGATCGTCATCGGACTGCTCATTGCAACTGCCTGGATCCTGGCCAAAGGCAGTGGCAGTGCCGCAGTGGCGTGGCCGCTCTGGCTGGTCAGCGTCATCAGTGCCATTGTCGTCTGGCAGACGAGGCTGCACATGCTGTGGTTGCTGGGCGCCGGCGCATTGCTGGGGTGGTTGCAACTGTTGTAGCAAGTTGGCCTGTTGGCGTGCTTGCGCCTTCTCTGTGGTCAAGCGCACAGACTGTTTCCTTCATGAAAAGCATTCTGAAGCGGCAGCACGGGCCGGATTCTTGCGCGCCCGCATGCTCGCATTCCCTTTACCCATGAATGGATTTTTTCCCAATGACGCGTTTTCCACAACTCATTCTCGGCTTCGGTTTCGGCATCTGCCTGGCCGCATCGGTCGCGATCGATGCCGTTGCCGGCCCAATCAACGCGGCTTTCACCGCTTCCGTCAGCACATTGGAGTATCTGCAACCCAGCCTCGGGACTGGCTGCGGCGTATTGCCCCTGGCCGGCATCTCGGTTGGAAGCGGCACTGCCTCCCACCTGGGCCGGGTTGCGATCGTTGCAACGGATTGCGTCGCGCCGTTTGACGGCAAGTTTGTTTTCTCGAACGGCAAGATGACATTCACGGCGGCCAATGGCGACACCCTGCGTGCCGAATACATGGGCGAGTTCGTGCCGCAAACGGGTAACGTCTACACCATCAACGGCGGCACGTTTCGTATCATCGGCGGCACGGGACAATTTACCCGCGCAACCGGTGGCGGTGAACTGCGCGGTACTGAAACCCTGGG
Source organism: Herminiimonas sp. (assembly GCA_043729515.1). GTDB lineage: Bacteria > Pseudomonadota > Gammaproteobacteria > Burkholderiales > Burkholderiaceae_D > JANXSS01. The sequence continues at coordinate 6,286 of JAYTLK010000023.1, read as the reverse complement.
TAGCAGCTTGCTTGAGCCGGCAAGAGGCCAGTTGCAGGCAATCGGTACGATTTCCTACTGATTCAAGTTCGAGGCGCCGGGCGGCATTGTTGTCGTCACCGTCGTCACCGGCGTCAACATTGCATTTGCCGGCCGGCGATGTCGGCAGCGTTTATTTGCGCACGCCGACGCGTGGCAAGATCCGTACTGCTTCGGGAGAGGCAATACGGCCAACGCCGGTTCGACAGAACGATCTGACGACACGGTGCCGTGCGCGCGGCTGGCGACGCGGGCCTTCGGCGGCTGCGAAGTGGAACACTTCTGCCGTGGCTTCGGCCATGACGGCCGACGCCGGATATTCGACACTCAACTCACCTTCGACCAGCATGCGGTATGCCTCGGCAGGGGTGTCTGCCGCACAGAAGCCGTTCGGAGCGCTGTCTCCACGGAAAAACGCCAGCCATTGATCGAGCACCTTGAACAAGTGTGGTTTCATGCATCCCTCGGAATTCGGTAATGGTCAGGCCATCGATGGCACGACCGCTGGTACAGGCATTATCGGTCGGCGCCTGGCAGAGACTGCTGCGTTGCCGATGTCTTGTTTGCTAATTTTGTTAGCAAAGCTTGCCTGCGATCAGAAGATTTGTTGTAAAAATATCATGATGACAAAGTTATCACAACATGCTTTGTCGAATGGTAGATAGTTACAGTCGACTTGAAACCAAGAAATATTGAAGTTTAGGACGTTAGTTCCACAGGTTAAGTTCCAGACGGTTACATTTTCTACCGTTGCCTTGCCTCGGTAATACTTGACCATGACTTGACCATGACTTGACCATGACTTGGCCGTGACTTGGCCGTGACTTGGCCGTGTCACCGTCATTTGCCATCGCCGACCCGGGCAGAGCGATCCCCGGATCTGCCTGTCAGGTCGCGGATATCAGTACTTGTTCCCGGTTGCCTGGCCGCCCGATGCGGATCCACCGGTCGGACTGGCCGAGCCGGGATTGGCCGACCCGGTCACGCCGTCGGCGGTCTTGCCAGGGCTGGCAGTGCTGGAGCCTGGTGGTGCCAGGGCTGCGGGGTCGGAAGTGCCGGGCCTTGACGCGCCGGACTGATCGCTGCCAGCAGGGCGGCCGCAGCCGGAGATAATTGCGGTGGCACCGGTGAGGGCAACCATGAGACAGCCGGTTGCCAAGATCCTGGCGGCATGACTTTTCGGTATTAGCATCGAGGTCTCCTGAAAATTTGATGGCGAGCGCCTGCAAGGGAAAGAAAGTTCACTTGCCGCGACAAGGCCCCGCGGCGCATGCCATGCCGTTGTCCGCCACGGCATGCGCACGATAGATTGCAGGCGTCATTGAAAGTTCGCCAACATTTTTTGACCAGGCGGAGGGGGCTGCGCGGTCCAGTTCCGAGTCCCTAGCGAAATTTGAACCACAAAAAAATCGATCAAGGAAGATATCTTAAAAACAATGATTTCGTGATATAAATGCCTTGAATAAATAAAAACTTGTCCGGAAGGGTTGCATTACGGGCAAGGCAAAAAAGGCGGGGGACTCTTGGGCAAGGCTGCACATTCGACGCGGCACGGTGCACGACTGTGGGCGTGGCTCGGCGATCTGCCGCACTGGCTTGCCCATCACTTTCAGGAAGACAGCCGTGCCACGCTGTTTTCAGCGGCGCTGGCGGTGATCGCCACGCATGTCGGCGCGTTGTGGATCCTGGTCAAGCTGTCGTTGATGATCGTCGCCAACATGGCGGCGCAGGCCACGCCGGTACTCGACGGCGGCGGGCCGGTGGTGCTGCTGCTGAGCGAAACCCGCTGGCAAGATCGCTACTTCGAGCATTCACCGCTGGACCGCTGCATCCTGGCCGATGACCTGGGGCAGATTCTTGTGCGCACACCGCGCAACCTCGCTGTGGATTTCGATCTGTCGCCATCGTTGCGACCCGAGGATGCAGCTTGCCAGGACCGGCTCGACGCCCTGTTGGACCGGCATGCCGCAACATTGGTGTTGTTGTCGCCATTTCGGGTTTCCGCGCCGCGTCTGATCGCCCAGAAGCGCGCATGGATGCTGGCCCGGTGCCAGGCGGGCGCTGCATTCGCCGACGGCAGCCTGGAGATTTCCCTTGGCATGGTGCTCGATGCCGTGCCCGGTCCGGACCGGATGGCCGAAGTCGTGGGCCGTCGCAATGCCGCTGGAATATGCGCTGCGATCGCCACCGATGCCGGCAGTCGCAGATGGCTCGCACGTGACGACGACGCGTCAGCCACTGACCCAAGCGCTGACGTTGCAAGGGTCCGCAACAAGCCCTCCCAAGCAGTTACGCTTAATCCAGGCACTGGCTCGGCGGCGGCAACCGCCGCAGCTACTGTACCGATGGCAGAGGCTGACGACGCGGCAGAAGCGCCCGAGCCGGTTGCAATCAATTTTGTCTATTTCCGTAGTCAGGCCGCCAAGCTCTCGCTCGACGATTTGCCGACGTCGCCCGCCGGCGACTGGCGTCGGCGGGATGTTTTTTTCGGCGGTGACTACGGCGCCGTCCGTGAAGACCAGTTCAGCACACCGATCGGACCCTTGCCCGGCATTGCAGTCCATGCCGCCCGATTCCTGACATTGGAACGACCGGTCGCCGAACTGCGGCCATTGGCAGGATTCGTGACCGACGTGCTGATCGCCTTTATTTTTTCGATCGGCATCGGCTATTTCTGGAGCCGATATGCAAAATTGCGGCTTGCGCAACGGCCGTCGCATCGGCAGCTTGCCAGCGGCGTCGTGCTCCTGTTTCTTCTGTTTTACCTGGCGCTGGCGATGTTGTTTTTCTTGTTGAGCACCGATCTGTTTGCGGTCGGCATCCTGATCGTGCCGCTGTTGATCGCAGTGAGCATGCTGGTCGACGGCTTCATTACCGGCCCTCTGGCCGCCATTCCGAAGCAGGTCGGCAGCGCGCCAGACATCGCGCCGCCGGCCGGTGACTTCGTGGCATTGCTGCTGACGATCGTCTTCATCGCCATCGTCGTGCCGTGGCTGCATGTACGCCCTCTCACGCCAAGCCTGGCGGGTGTACTCCTGGTCATGAGCGCGATCTTGTTCGACCGCGTGATGTCGGTGCAGGCAACCCGCATCATCATGCTGCGACGCCGGCGTGCTTCCGCCCAGGGCCACGTACATCATCATGCGCCAGGCGCAGGCTGGGTTGCGCTGGCCATCCTGGGGTTCGGGGTAGCGGGTGCGGTACTCGCGGCGCGCATGACCGGAATGACGTTCCGCTATCTGATCACGCCGTTTTTCTTCACGCTGCTGGTCTGCATCAGCCTGATGATGCTGGGCGGCCTGCTCATCCAGGCGTTTTCTTTTTTCAGGCCGCGCGCGCCGCGGGCACCGCTGCATGCACGGGAAGCGGTCGCTGCGGACAACGTGCCCGGCAGCGCCCATGCAAGCCACGTCATCGTGCAGGACGCCGTCTCGCCCGCAAGCACTGCCACGATCTCGATTTTGGCCACGACCCTTGCTTTTACTTCCCTCGGCGCAGGCAACACCCTACATCGTTCCCACCGCCATCGCGCAGGATGGCGGTTGCGCCTGCTCGGCATTCGCAGCGATGCGCCTGCCCACTGGCTCGACAATCCGGCCGCCATCGTCTATTTGGTGCGCAAATTCATTTTCTGGGCGACGCTCTCCAGCGCGCTCGCTTTCCTGCTTCATTCGTAATCGGAGACCGCATGCATTTCTTTCTTCCCGCCGCGCTGGCCATTCGCAACGTCACCACTCGTCCGTCCTTGCGTCCGGTCGTGGTCGCTCTTGTAACCATTGCCGGCATGATGACGCTGGCTTGCGCGCCACTTGCAGCACGCGCGCAGCAACCCGCAAAACCGGGCTGCACGTTGACCGGCCTGCCACAGAGCGAGCGCACCCCGCAAATGGCGGCAGCTGCACGTAGCCTCGGCAACACCGATCCATGCAAGATCGTGCCGGGATTTACTGCCAAGTCGCTCGCCACTGTCTGGAATTCATTGCTCTCGAGTAGCCGCACGGGAGGGCGTCGTCTGGAAACGCCGGTGCCGACAGGTACGCCGCAAGGGATCACGCTGGCGCAGCGCCAGGTGGTGATATTCGATTTCAGTGAAGTCGCCGGCGAGCAGCTCAAATCCCTGCGCATCGACGTTGATCAGAAGCCGTTGCTGAATCAGCAGAATCCAGGCGTGAAGGTCGAACTGCCGGTCACCGGCTTTGGCCCGGACCAGGTGTTTTCCTGGACACTGACCACCGGCCGGGGCGCTTACCGCGCCGAGTTCAAGTTGATCGCGGAGTCTGATCGGCGGGAAGTTGAGACCCGCCTGTCGCGCCTCGGCACTGAGTCGCTTGATCCGGTCGCCCGCCTGTTGTACACCGCCGCTATCTATGACGACGCCGACCTGTTCGCACAGCGCGACCACGTGCTTGCCGAGATCCGCCGCGCCACCGGCATTTGAATGAAACGCCATGGCGAAATGCCTGGCTCGCTTCAACCCGCGGAAGCACCGGCCGACGCACCCCCGAAAAAAGGAAGCACATGAAATCATCTTCAGGCGTCGCCAGCGCGCTTGCCCTGGCCTGGTTCTGCTGCAGCGCTACCGCGCCAGCGTTGGCGCAAGAAGAAAACGCCGCCAATCCGGCAACAGGCGTACCAGGCGCCGGTTCGATCTTCGACCGTGCAAAATCAATGTTCTCGGCGCCGAAGACGGGTGCAGACGACACCGAGGGGGCGAATGGCCGTGCAGACAAACGCGGTGCCGGCGGCGATCGGGCGGAGCGGGGCGAACGTGGCGGGCGAGGGGAGCGCTACGAGCGCGCCGAGCGCCGCCGGGACGAGCCGGAAAGCGAGCCCAAGGAAAAATCTTTTTTTGGCAACGTCAAGGGGATCTTCGGCATCGGCTCAGAGGAAAAGTCGGTCACCAAGATCAAGGACATCACGGAAGTCTCGAGCATTTCAGCCAGGCAGTTCGATCCCGCGTGCACCACCATCGTCGAGCCTTTCGGCGTGACGGACAACCTGGGCTCGATGGCGATGCTCGGCGCCAAAGTCGCGCTCGGCAATGTCGCCCTCAGCATCAACGGCGGCGGCGCGCAGCAGAACGTGCGATCGACACTGCGCATGGCCGGCAAGAACCTGAACTGGCTGCCGATGCGCGCCGAGCGCATGCTGGGGGAGCACCAGCACGCCGAACTGGCCGGGCAACTGCTCGACCCAAGCCGCAAGAGCGACAAGGAAATCATCGCACGCGCCAATGCGATGCTGCAAAAACTGCTGGAGCAGGTGAAGGAAGAGACGCCTTACCAGTTCGACCTCTCGGTGCAGCGCAAGGGCGGCGCCAATGCGCAGGCGTTGCCTGGCGGTTTCATCCTGATCGAAAAAGATCTGGCGGCGGACAAGAAAAAGGAAGGCATCGCCTACTTTGCCCTCGCCCATGAAATCTCGCATGTGTTGCAACGGCATGAAACCCGGTCTATCCAGGCACGCTTGACCGATAGCATCGACAGTCTCGACGGCCTGAAAAAACTGATCGACAGCGCCACCTCGAATCCTGGCGCTTTGGTCGGCTATTCGAACGAACTGATGTCGCGCTTCGTCGTGTTTTCGCAATCGCAGGAACTGCAGGCCGACGCCTGTGCGGTGCGTTTGCTCGACTCCGCCTTTGCCGACCGCAAGCGCCTGGCTGAAGTGATTCGCAGCTATGCAAAATCGCTGCCTGCGGCGCCAACCGCGACTGCGCCGCAAAACCAGCTGGAAATGTTCGTCGACAATGTCGGAAAGATGAGCAAGCTGCAGGATCAGCATCCGAATTCTCAGGAACGCAGTTTGAACCTGGAAAAAATGCTGGTCGAGGTCGCAACGGCAAAGACCAGGGTGGCGGGCAGTCCGGTCGTGGTTACCCCGCGCTAGTCCCCGCTGAAGCAGTTGGCGCCGGATTGGTCAGCGCTGCAGGACAGTGCGAAGCAGCCAGTAGCGAATGGGCTTCCGCACAATGATGAAAGAAAAAAAATGCCCGCGCTGCGTGGAGCGGCGCGGGCGAAGAAATCACTTTGGACACAATGAGAGTTACGGCAGCGATGCCGGTTTCTTAAATAAACTATCGTGTGTCGTCATTTTTTGAATCGATTCCAGTAAGCCCGGCGGCGTACTGTCCTACATTATTTTGGACGATAGTCCTCTCGTCAGGTACGGTACGGCACGGCATCATGCAACTTTCAACGCACCGGAGACTTCCTCATGAAATCAAAATTGTTTGCCATTGCTTTGTGCGGCAGCCTGCTGACCATCA
>JAYTLK010000022.1:0-16699 GCA_043729515.1 Herminiimonas sp. | reverse complement strand
ACGGTTTCCACGCCGTCGCGGCTGGCGGCGCCGCTGCGCAGCTCGCCGCCGATGGTCACCCTGGCGACCTGGCCGACGGTAATCGGCGCACCGTTGCGGGTGGTGATCACGACCCGCGTGATTTCGTCCGCCGTACGGATGCGGCCATCGGCGCGCACGAGGTACGATTCGCCCGAGCGCCGAATGAAATTGGCGCCTACCGAGACATTGGACTTCTCGACCGTCTCGCCCAGTTCGGCCAACGAAATGCCGAGCGCAGCCAGCTTGGCGGAATCCGGTTCGATGACGTATTGCTTGACATAGCCACCGAGCGAATCGACGTCGGCCACGCCCGGGATGCTGCGCAGTTGCGGACGCACGATCCAGTCCTGCACGGTGCGCAGGTAGGCCAGCTTGGCGACGTCGTCGGTCAGGCGTTCGTTCTGTTCGGTCAGGAAGCTGCCATCGCCCTGCCAGCCCGGCTTGCCGTCTGCCACTGGCGCACCTTTGCCGTTCGGGTTCCTGTATTCCACGCTGTAATGAAAGACTTCCCCCAGGCCGGTCGACACCGGCCCCATCTGCGGCTCTGCTCCTTCGGGGAGATCGGCGCGGGCGCGGGCAAGCCGTTCGGAAACTTGCTGGCGCATGAAATACAGGTTGGTGTCTTCCCGGAAAATCGCAGTGACCTGAGAGAACCCGTTGCGCGAGAACGAACGCACGTTCTCGACACCGGCCAGGCCCGACAGCGCAGTTTCAATCGGAAAAGTGACGCGCTTCTCGATCTCGACCGGGCTCAGGGTCGGCACGACGGTGTTGATCTGCACCTGCTTGTTGGTAATGTCAGGCGTGACGTCGATCGGCAGCAAATTCAGTTGCCAGCCGCCGATCAGGGCCACCACGAGGGTCAGAAAAAGAATCAGCCAGCGTGAGCGGACCGATGTGGTCAGGATGGAATCGATCATCATCATTCCTTCTCGGCCTTGACCATGTCGGCCTTGATCAGAAACGCGTTGCGGGTGGCGACCTGCTCGCCGGCCTTGATGCCGTCGACGATTTGCGCCACGCCGCGACTGCGCGTACCGACCAGAACCCGGGTCGGACGAAAGCCATTGGCGGTACGTACGAACAGAACATCGCGGCCATCGAGATTTTGCACGGCGTCCTCGGGCACGACCAGGCTACCGCTGCTTTGACCACTGCGCAGATGCAGGCGAATCTGCACGCCTTCGCCGACGACCAGCGTCGTGCCGTCCGATACCGGCGTCAGCAGCACCGTGGCGGCGCGGGTGGCGCTGTTCACCGTCGGGGTGATCGAGCGCACCGTTGCCTCGATCGGCATGCCGCTGGCCGGAACGATGGTGGCGCGATCGCCGGCGCCGATACGGTTGACTTCATCGGCGGCCACCGACACCTCCACCAGCGGCTTGCCCTTCCCGGCGACGCGAAACAGTTCTGTCTGCGGCTGCACGAATGCACCCAGCGTGACGCTCTGGGCCGCTATCTTGCCGGCAATCGGGCTGATCACGGCGATCGAGGTCCCGTCCTCGGACAGGTTGGCGGCGCGCGCGACCATCATCGCGCGGCGGGCTTCGGCGTCGGCCACCGCCAGGCCGGCTTGCGCGGCATCGACATCCTGGCGGGGCGTCACGCCTTGGTCGGACAGGCTTTTTTCGCGTGCATAGGTCTTGCGCGCGAGTGCGGCGCGGGCACCCGTGGTGCTGCGCTCGGCCGACATCGCCGCTGCCTCCAGGCTGTCGATCCGGGCCAGGATGTCGCCGGCCTTGACGCTGTCACCGAGCTGCCGGTTGATACGGGTGACGTTGCCGGATGCGCGTGACTGGATCACGGCTTCGCCTCCTGGCGCCGCAGTGACCGTTCCGGCGCCCGTCATCTCGCTTGAAATGGCGCCGACGCCGACCGTCTCGACGGCAATCCGTGCAATCGCCAGATATTCGGCCGGAATCCTGATTTCCCCATCGCCTGGGGCGTCAGCCTTTGCGTCCTTGCCATCCTTGGCTGATCCTGCGGCAACGGCGCCCGCTGGTGCCTGGGCAGGTGCGACCGGTGCAACAGTTCTCGCCCCGATCATGCGTGCGCTGCCGAAACCCAGGGCGACTGCCACGACAACGGCGATTGCAACGACCGGCAATCCGACGGATCGCCCGCGCGGCTGGTTGTTCTGTTCAATCATGGTGCTTCTCCAAATGCAATGCGGCCCTCGGCCAGTGAAAAGATGGCAATCGCGCGCACGCGGTCCAGGCGCGCGGCAATCGTGCGTTCGGTCGCTTCAGCAAGCTGACGGCGAATGGCCAATAGTTCGAGCAACGCAGTTTTCCCCGCGTCGTAGCCGATGCGGCCGAGACGATAGGCGTCGAGCGCGGCAGCCTCGCCCTGTTCGGCAGCTTGCAGACGCCGCTCCGACGCGCCGACCTGCGCGACGGCCGAGCGATGCGCCGCTACCGCATTCAGGCGCGCACTTTCCAGCCGCATGGCGGCGCTGCCGGCACGCTCGCGGGCGGCGTCGATGCCATCCTTGTTGCGGTCGAATAGCGGAATCGTCAGACTCACGCCGATCGTGGCTGCTTTCTGATCGGTCCAGCCGAACGTGCGCATGCCGAGGGTGACGCCGATGTCAGGCAACAGGCGCTTTTGCTCGACGCGGACCTGCGCATCCAGTACGTCGCGCTCGGCTGTCGCGGTCGCCAGTGCCGGAGTGTCGTTCGGATCCCATTGCACTGCAGGCTGCCGGGTCCGTGCATTTTGCAGAAGCGGGTGGACGATGCGCATGTAGGGCTCGGGCGCGCCGGTCAGCGCGCCCAGGTGCGCCAGCGCACCGGTCGATTCGGCCGTTGCCGACAGCACGGCAGCTTCGGCCGCGGCAGCAGCGGCCCGCGCTTGCGCCAGGCGCAGGTTGGCTTCGCGACCGGCCTTGACAAGTGCCTCTGCCGCTCGGAGGTCGTCGGTGCCGCGCGTCAGCTCGGCCTGCGCCACTTCCTGGCGCTGTTGCATGGCTTCGGCGGTGGCGTAGGCAATCGCCAGGTCAGCAGCGAAACTGACCTGCGTTTGACGTTCCAGCGCGCTGGCGGCCGTGGCGCGCCGCCGCCCGGCGTCGATGCGGGCGGCGCGCTTGCCGCCGATCTCGAACGCCTGCGTGACCGAATACGTATTCTCGCGCTGGCTTGCGCCGTCCTGGCTGACGCCGATGTTTTCCGCCACTGCGTTGAAGGTTGGATTCAGCCAGGCACCAGTCTGTCGCAGCTCTGCGCCGGCGGCCCGGACGTTGGCGGCCTGCTCGAGCAACAGTGGCGCATTGACTCGCGCCTGTTGCAGCAATGCACCGAAAGAAGGGGCATCGGCGGCACGCGCCGAAGCCAGTGATGACAGAAACAGCGTCGAGAACAGAAAGCTCGATAGGCCCGTGCGCCGCAGCATGCGCGCGCCGGACGCGGTGCGGTCGCACCGATTGAATGGGTTTTGCATGAAGGCCCCGCAAAGTGAACTGGAGTCGAACGGGCAGGGTGCTGACCATGAGCGGCCTGCGCCGCGCATGGTTGAACCCGCGTGTCAGAGCAGTGCGCGAGGGGGGCGTCGGAGCGGGAGGGTCGTGCGATCGTCGAAGCTGTCCGGAGGGATCACCGGTGCGATGCGGATTTCCGGCAGCACGGCAATGCCAACCGACGTGGCAAACAGGACGCTGGCGCTGAAGCCATGGTCGAAGTCAACCAGATGACGAGCAGACTGTCGGGAATCGTCGTCATGCAGTGGGCCGCCGCCGTCGCCGTCATTGTCATCGCCGCTGTCGTGATGGTGCATGACCAGCTTGAGATGATGCGTGAAGTGCTCGATGAAGGATGCGGTGCTTTGCTGGCTGCCCAAGACATGGGTCAGGCTGCGCTCCGCGGCAGAAATCGCTTGCCACGGTAACAACAGCATCAACAGGATCAGCAACGCGTTTTTCATTGGAGCAAGACGGAGCGCAAGCTTTTTTAGTGATTGAATTATTCCGCGCTATTATATCCCCTGGGGAGGATATCAAACAACATGACAGTTCACGTTTCACATCCGGCGATCATCAAACGCCTCAAGCGCGCACACGGGCATCTTGCCAGCGTCATCGACATGCTGGTGGCCGAACGCCCGTGTGTCGATCTGGCGCAGCAATTGCAGGCGGTCGAAAGCGCCATCACATCCGCCAAGAAAGCCCTCATCCACGAGCACATCAGCGAATGCCTGGCGCATGGCGACGGCCACGACGTGGTCGAAGAATTCAAGGCAATAGCGAAGTATCTGTAGCGCGGTCATGACCTGGTATGTGGAAAAATCGCCCGGGACCGTGCGCCGCTGATCGATGTCATCCAACGGTATTTCAAGTGAGATCTGAATGAGCAATTTTTACGATGTGCCTTTCGGGACCGGACATGACCATGTGTTCCTGGGCAAGGGACATGACCGGAATGCGCAAAAGACCTGGTGGGTCATCGGCCTTGCCGCCACGATGATGATCGTCGAGATCGTCGGCGGCAGCATGTTCGGTTCACTGGCACTGGTAGCGGACGGCATGCACATGTCGACGCATGCCGGCGCAATGCTCATTGCCGCGCTGGCCTACACCTATGCACGCAAGCATGTTCACGACGCGCGTTTCGTGTTCGGCACCGGCAAGCTTGGCGACCTGGCCGGATTCACCAGCGCGATCATCCTGGCGATGATCGCGTTGATCATCGGCTACGAGGCGGTGCTGCGGTTCATGTCGCCGGTGCCGATCCACTTCAGCGAAGCGATTCCGATTGCCGTCGTCGGTTTGCTGGTGAACCTGGCCAGCGCCTGGCTTCTGAGCGGCGACGATCATCATGGTCATGGGCATGGGCATGGGCATGGGCATGGGCATGGGCATGGCGGGCACGATGATGACGCAGCCCATGCGCACGATGCGGAACGCAAGCAGTTCCAGGCAAACGCTGGCGCCTGTTCGCTGTCGATCATCGAAGAGGCAGGACCTGCCGTATTCCGGCTGGCAGCCGCCGGGCCGAGTGCGGATTTCCTGGAACACGCCGTTGTCACGACGGTCAGGCCAGACGGCCGCCGCCAGGAATTTGCATTTGCGCGTGCGGGAGGCGATTGGGATTCGACCACGATCATTCCGGAACCCCATGCCTTCACGGCCCTGGTCAAACTCGGCAACGACATGCACCCGCTGGTCTTCACGGAACACGACCATGCGAATGAGGCCAGCACTGTCGATGGCCGAGACCACAACATGCGTGCCGCCTATCTGCACATCATCGCCGATGCGGCAGTCTCGGTTCTTGCAATCGCGGGCCTGGTGCTGGCGAAGATATTCGGCTGGCTCTGGATGGACCCGCTGGCGGGCATCGTCGGCGCGCTGGTGATCGCCAACTGGTCGTATGGACTCATCCGGGACACCGGCGCGATTCTGGTCGACTTGAATCCGGACGATTCGATTGCCCGCAAAGTGCAAGGTGCGATTGCCGCCGTCGGTGACAGCGTGGTCGATCTTCATGTCTGGCGTCTTGGTCCCGGCCATTTCAGTGCGGTTGCAGCCGTCGCAACGGCTGCGCAGACGCACGACACGCGCTTCTACCACCAGCTGCTGCAGGCGATCCCCGGTCTGTCGCACGTCACGGTGGAAGTCCAGCATGCTCGTCAATGCTGACACCGAGATCAGAACCGTCGCCGACGGCCTGAACGACGCATTTGATTACCGGTGCCGGATCATCTCGGCATCCTTGCCTTGCTTGCCGAATTCGCCGTCGACTCCATGGATGGCGGCGGTGGGTAACCTGTCTGTATGGGGATGCTGCATCGCCACCATGGAATTTCACCTGGTGCGAGTTTGGATGCATTTGCGGTCGTTGCCGTCGACCTGAATTCTTTTTTAATCCGGAGTGCGGATATCCATGCAAAGGAAGCAGATCATGCTGAACAAGAAGTCCCGGTTTTCCGGCCTGGTCATCGCTTCATTGTTGCTGGCGCCGCTGTGCAGCCATGCGGCGACGGCCGGCGATACCGTCGATGCATTCCACGCCGCGCTGCACGCTGGAGACAAGGACTCTGCACTGGCCATTCTTTCGCCCGACGTCACGATCTTCGAATCGGGTCATGTCGAGCGCAGCCGTGCCGAATACGCCGCACATCATCTGGCGGACGACGTGGCATTCGCCGGAATCAGCGAGCGGCGCGTCTTGCGTAGAGGCGAACGCTCAGGAAATGACCAGGCCGTGATCTGGGAAGAAAGCGAAACCATCGGCCGCTCCAAAGGCAAGCCCGTGCATCTGCTCGGAACCGAAACCACGATCCTAGTAAAAGCTGGGGATCGGTGGACCATCGTGCATGTCCACTGGTCGTCGCGTCAGGTCAAATGACAGGGGCCCGACCATCCGCGCGAGCATGAGTCCGAACTGGCGCCATGGAATCTCGCCGGATCGACCAATCGATCATGCGCTTCGTTTCAGGCGCAGCCGCAATCCGTCGCCGGTTCCACCATTTTCAGCGTTGGTAATACTGTGCGGGAGCATGCTGATGGCGAACGTTCCAGCTGACAACCGGTTTCCGGTGATGTGCATGAACCCGCTTGCGATCCAGCTGCTGGCCATTCGGGCCAATGGCGGCGCATTGCAAGTTGAGTTCTTCTCCGGATGAAAAGGTGATTGCCTGGGTACTGGCGGCCGGGACCGCGTCATAGCTTGCGCCGTTGTCACAGGTGATATCGACCTGGTCATCCGACCCGTTGCGCACCTTGAGCGTGTACGTGAAGGTTTTGTCGTGTGCGACTGCATTGCCGCCAAACATGGCAAGCAGCGTCAAGATGCATAATTTTTTCATGGGAACTCCAATTCATGGCAGAGATTTCAATCACCCGGACAGCGGATCGTTGCCAGTTTGTACGATTATGCGGCGGGCCTTGGAGAGTTGGGCCACATACTGCCTCTGCCAGCCGCCCTGCGCATTGATAAACGATGCGCGCGCAATTGCCGTGCAGGAAAACGGTGCGCGGATGGTGCGGGCGAGTCGGCATGTCGCCAGCATGTTGCAAGCACTTCCACCAGACCTAGTTGGAAAAGGTCTCCAAGAAAAATCAAGTTGTCTGTGGTAGCCTCTTGTACATGTCGCGCTGTTACCGAATTTTCCTCATCTGGCTGTTGATCCTCATGCTTCCCATGCAGGCAATGGCGGCGGGAGCGCGCATGACGTGCGCGGCCGGGCATGGCGTATTGTCTGCAGTTGCGATGAGCGTGCACTCCGAAATGTCGGAATCGACGCACCACGCTGCCCATGGGACTGCTGGCCAATCGTCAGCGACCGACCCTCAGACGGCTGCCAGCGATTCCTCCGCGAATTTTTCAACCCAGCCGGACCATCCGGGCCACTCGGATACACCGAGCCATCAGAAGCACGCTTCGTGCAGCAGCTGTGGTTCGTGCTGCATCGGCGCACTGGCTTTTCCGGTGGCGTTCAGCATGGCGCTGGTGGAAATCAAGGCCGCCGCCGACATCATTTCACCTGCACCACTGGTTACCGGATTCATTCCGGACGGCCTCGAACGTCCCCCCCGACCACGCTCCTGCTAGTCGCCGCTTGATTCCGGCAGCGAACGCAATCCGCTCGCCTGCTTGAAGCAACGCCATCCGACGTGCTGATGCACGTCTGTTCCTTCGTTTCGGAGATTGAGATGACATTATTACAACGGCGCCTCTGCGCCTGCGCAGCACTTGTGCCTCTGGCTTTTTCCACGCACGCGGCGGCGCTCGACCCATCGGTTGCGGCTGCCGAGGTCCCTGCCGCCATGTACGATTCCGCCTTCACGACCTACCATCCCGCCTCGGAGCCGGCTGCCACGCCTGACAAAGGCTGGCGGGTTGCCAATGACGCCGTGGCGGCCAAGCCCGGTGAAGACCACATGATGGGCATGCAGATGAACCAGCCGATGCGCATGCCGATGCCCGGCAAAGCCGACGCGCCCGCACCGATGGGCAAGACGATGGTCATGCCTGACGGCTCGACGATGCCAATGGGCGACCATCATTCGATGCCGATGAACAAGGAAATGAAGATGCCGATGGACAAGGGCATGAACATGCCGATGGATAAGAAAATGACGATGCCAATGGGCGAACATCATTCGATGCCGATGGACAAGCCGATGAAGATGCCGGCGCCGAAGAAAGACAAGTCAGCCGTCGTACCAAAAGAATTACCCAAGCCGATGGAACGCGACAAGAAGCCGCCCATGTCGCACGGCGATGCCGCGATGCCCGGCATGGACATGTCGCATGACGCTCCCGGGAAAGGGCATTGAGCATGATGCATTCCTCTCCTGCACAATTGAAGTTGCTGCCAATTGCAGCCTTGCTTCTGCTTTCGGGCTGCACCACGCTCTCTCGGGACGGCGGCATGACCGACGTCTCGCAGTTGACCGAGCAACGCACTGGCCAGACAGTCGCTCGGACCAATGCTGCCGGGGCCACCGATGCGAACGCTGCACGTCTTGCCGGATTGCTGCAACAACCGATCGACGCCAACACGGCGGTCCAGATTGCCTTGCTCAACAACCGTGGACTGCAGGCATCATTCGCCGAGCTGGGCGTGGCCGAAGCCGATTATGTCCAGGCCGGCAGGATGCGCAATCCGGGATTTTCATTCACGCACCTGCGCGGTGGCGACAGTCTTGAGATCGACCGCAGCATCACCTTCGACCTGATCGGCTTGCTGACGCTGCCACTGCGCGTCGGCATCGAGCAACGCCGCTTCGAGCAGGCCAAGCTCGAGGCGGCTTCTGCGGCCGTCCGGTTGGCGGCCGACGCCCGGCGCGCTTTCTTCGATGCCGTGGCGGCGCGACAGGCGTCGCAGTACATGGAGCAGGTCCGTGTCGCCGCCGAAGCCAGCGCCGAGCTTGCCGCCCGGATGGCGAAGGTCGGCAACTCGAGCAAGCTGGACCTCGCGCGGGAGCAGGCGTTTTATGCGGAAACCGTGGCGCAACAGGCGCGGGCCCGGCAGAACGCGGTGGCGGCGCGCGAAGAGTTGATCCGACTGCTCGGGCTATGGGGCCGGGATACGGCCATCACGCTGCCGGAACGCTTGCCAGATCTGCCGAAGGCGGCCACGGAAATGCGCGACCTCGAGTCGCAGGCGATGGCGCAGCGCCTCGATGTGCAATCGGCGAAGCGCGACGCCGAAGCGACCGCACACGGTCTTGGCCTGACCCGTGCGACCGGCTTCATCAACGTGCTCGATGCCGGTTATGCAAACAAGAGCCAGACCGGGCTGCCACGCGAGAACGGCTACACGATTTCCCTGGAGCTGCCCCTGTTCGACTGGGGCAGCGCCAGGCGTGCCAAGGCAGAAGCGCTCTACATGGCGGCCGTCGATCGCACGGCGCAAACCGCGGTACGGGCGCGTTCGGAAGTGCGGGAAGCGTATTCGGCCTATCGGAGCAACTACGACATCGCCCGACATTACCGCGACGAGGTCGTGCCGCTGCGCCGCAAGATTTCCGATGAAGTGCTGCTGCGCTACAACGGCATGCTGGCAAGCGTCTTCGAACTGCTCGCCGATGCGCGCGAGCAGGCAGGCAGCGTCAACGCCGCCATCGAAGCGCAGCGGGATTTCTGGATCGCCGACACCGAGCTGCAGGCGGCCATCAGCGGGCCGGGAGGCGGGCGTGGCCTGTCGCCGCGCATGCGCCCCGCCCAAAGTGCCGGCGCACCAAACAAACCTCATTAAGGAATCGACATGGTTTCACGTAGAGAATTTTTCAAAGGTGCCGGCGCGGTGGCCGTCAGCGCCGGCCTGGTGAGCCGGGTTGGCGCGGCGTCATTGCCCGAAGTCGCGCTCGTGTCCGGGCCCGCGACACAGCCTCCGCCAAGCCCGCCGACCGGCCGGCCCTTCAATCCGGTGGTCACGCTAAACGGCTGGTCGCTGCCCTGGCGCATGAACAACAACGTCAAGGAATTCCATCTGGTCGCCGAGCCGGTCGTTCGGGAAATCGCACCGGGCATGAAGGCCAACCTGTGGGGCTACAACGGCCAGAGCCCGGGGCCGACCATCGAGGTGGTGGAGGGCGACCATGTGCGCATCTTCGTCACCAACCGCCTGCCGGAGGCGACCAGCATCCACTGGCACGGGCAGCGTTTGCCGAATGGCATGGATGGCGTTACCGGCTTGAATCAGCCCGCCATCCCGGCCGGCAAGACCTTCGTCTATGAATTCGTCGCGCAGCGTGCCGGCACCTTCATGTATCACCCGCATGCCGACGAAATGGTGCAGATGGCCATGGGCATGATGGGCTTCTGGGTCACGCATCCGAAGAATCCGGCCGAGCACCGGGTCGATCGCGACTACGTGATGTTGTTGAACGCCTACGACATCGACCCGGGCAGTTACACGCCGAAGGTCAACACGATGCTGGACTTTAATCTCTGGACCATCAACTCGCGCGCCTTTCCCGGTATCGCGCCGATGGTGGCACGGAAGGGGGAAAGGGTCCGTATCCGAATAGGCAACCTCACCATGACGAACCATCCGATGCACATTCACGGACATTCGTTCGAGGTTACAGGTACCGACGGCGGCTGGATCCCCAAAACGGCGCGCTGGCCCGAAGTCGCGGTCGATATCGCCGTCGGCCAGATGCGGGCGATGGAATTCGTGGCTGATGCGCCTGGCGACTGGGCTTTTCATTGCCACAAGTCGCATCACACGATGGGGCCGATGGGGCATCAGGTGCCGACCATGATTGGCGTCGAGCAGAAGGATATTGCCAAGAAAATCAACAATCTCGTCCCGGACTACATGTCCATGGGCGAGAACGGCATGGAGGGCATGAGCGGCATGCACATGCCGCTGCCCGAGAACACCCTGCCGATGTCGGATGGCACCGGGCCGTTCGGGCCGATCGGCATGGGCGGCATGTTCACAGCCTTCAAGGTGCGGGAAGTCTTGGCACGCAACGACTACCACGATCCGGGTTGGTACAAACAGCCCAAGGCCAGTACCGCCTACGAATGGACCGGCGCGGCGCTGCCGGCCGCGCCAAGTGCGCCTGCCATGGGCACCATGCAGCCGGGCGTGGAATTCAATGTTCGCAAGCCGCAAAGCCATCAACATTAACCTTTGGAAAGAAGCAAATGTCCACCTACACGAAACTATCGTTCTTGCTGTTGCTTTCGATGGGCGCCTCACAGGCGCCGGCATGGGCCCATGCAGCGCTCGACACCGCCACTCCCGCCAGGAATGCCCAGCTGACAAGTGCGCCGAAGGAAATCAGCCTGCATTTCAACGAGAAGCTTGAAGGCAATTTCAGTTCCATCAAGCTGATCGATGCGACCGGCAAGAACGTGCTGCCGAAAAAAGCAATGGTCGACGCAACCGACCCCAAGACCCTCAGCGCGCCGCTCGACTCCCTCAAGCCGGGCAGATATACCGTCCAGTGGGTCGGTGTCGGGCATGACGGACACCGCCGTACCGGCGACTACAAGTTCTCGCTGAAGTAGGCGATGCAGTTGCTGCTTCTGCAGTCGGTATCGACGGCGCTGGTCAATGCCGGCTATGCATTGCTGGTCGGCAGTCTTGCGGCGCGGCGATGGCTGGGAACATCGAGCCAAGATCAGCGCCAGGGGCAGAGCCTTGGCGACAGCGGCCAGGCGCAAGGCCGGGAGATCGATCGGATGCTGCGACACGCAATGGCATTCGGTTTCATCGTGGCCACAGGCGCGCTGCTGCTGACACTCTGGCAGGCCTCTGCCACGATGGCCGACGTGCCGTTGCTCGAAAGCGGGCCGGACCTGTGGCGCATGTTTGCCGGGACGTCGTACGGACGTTTCGGACTGGCATCGCTGGTCATCCTGGCAGCCGGTGCAGCCGTGCATCTCGGACTACGGCGTCGTTGGCATGGCCCGGTCTACATGGTCGTGGTTTCCTGCATGCTCTTGGCATTCGCCGTTTGCCGGGTGGCGACAGGTCATGCGGCTGAAAACGGCCTCGCCAGCATCGCTACCGCCGTCGAGCTGATCCATGTGCTGTCGATGGCATTGTGGTGCGGCATCGTGTTCGTTGCGGCCTGGGTGACCCTGCCCGACTTCGGGAGGAGTGGGATGCCCGGCAGAATCGGGCCATATCTGGCGTCTGTTTCCAGATGGGCCACCGTCGCGCTCGTCGGTGTCCTGTCGACCGGCCTGTACAACGCGTTTCGCGTGCTGCGGGCCCCCGCCGACCTGATCGGCACCGACTATGGCTGGGTGCTTACCGCAAAACTGTGTCTGGTCGGCGTCGCCATCGCGCTGGGTGGCTGGAACCGGTTGATCGGGTTTCCTGCGGTGCATGCGGCGGCCATGGTGCCCGGCACTGCCAGGAATCCCCTGTCGTCGATCAGGTTTGTCCTGCGGATCGAGTCGGTCGTCCTGTTCACGGTCTTGCTTGCAGCGGCGGTGCTGACGGCAAGCGCACCACCGACGTCAAACTGACTTTTCATTCATGCCCTATTTCCATCAACCAAAGGACCACCATGAACCACTTCATCAATGCAGTCGCAGCAATGACGATCGCCCTGTCATTTTCCCCATCGGCCATGGCGCAGGAAACAAAAACGGCGAGTGCCGCAAGCGCAGCGGCCTCTAAAGGTGAGGTCAAGAAAATCGACCTCGACGCCGGCAAGCTGACCATCAAGCACGGTGAACTGAAAAACATCAACATGCCCGCCATGACGATGGTCTTCGACGTGGCCGACAAGGCGACGTTGGCGAGGTTGAAGACCGGCGACAAGATCACGTTCGTCGCAAACAATGCCAACGGTCAACTGACGGCCACGAATGTGACGGCCGCGGAGTGATCATCCGGCCAGCTAAGCGGCACGTTGCACATTGCCAGGCTCTCGCGCGTGCTACACCAAAGGCTGCAGCAAACCGTGCATCCACTGACGCGCGGTAACCAATCTTTCAGGGCCCATCATGAAAATTTCCTCAGCACTGTTTGCCAGCACGATCATCGCCGCCACGCTTTTGAGCGGCTGCGCAAATCCGTCAATGTCCCAGCCGTCCGGTTCGATGGGCGCGATGTCGCAGTCGGGCAGTGACATGACGGCCATGTGCGACATGCACAAGAAAATGATGGCGATGTCGCCGCAAGACCGCATGGCAATGATGGATGCGCACATGAAGGACATGTCACCCGAGATGCGTGCACAGCACATGGAAAAGATGAAGCAGTGCATGTAATGCAGCATCAGCACACGTGTGGAGCAAGACGCGTGAGCGGCAACCCGGTCGCTTGGAATCGGGTTGTCGTGGAACACAGGAGCACCGATGAAGCCCGATGAAATGCATCCCCCAGGCACGGCTGGCCAGGCAACGCCGTTGTCCGGGCCAGTGAGTCCGATTGCCGACGACAAGCCGTTTACGGATCCGGTATGCGGCATGAAGGTACGCGCAAATCCTGAAAAAACCGTGGAATACGCGGGCGCCGCGTACCACTTCTGCAGTACCGGCTGCGTCACGAAATTCAAGGCGGACCCGCAGAAATATCTCAGTCCGCGGCCGGTGGAAGCCATGGCTCCCGCGGCCGAAGGGACGATCTTCACCTGTCCGATGCATCCCGAGATCCGGCAGCCGGCGCCAGGCAATTGCCCGAAATGCGGCATGGCGCTGGAGCCGGAAATGCCGAGCCTTGACGACACCGACAATCCGGAGCTGGTCGATTTCAAGCGCCGCTTCTGGTGGACATTGCCGTTGTCGGTCACCGTGTTCGTGCTGGCAATGTTTCGGCATTCGCTGTTCGACGGAGGCTTTGCCTACCAGACCTGGATCGAATTCGCGCTGAGCACGCCGGTCGTGCTTTGGGCCGGCTGGCCGTTTTTCGTACGCTGGGCGCAGTCGATCGGCAACCGCAGCCCGAACATGTGGACCCTCATTGGAACCGGCGTCGGTGCGGCGTACGGGTACAGCGTGGTTGCGACGCTGGCGCCCGGCATCTTTCCGGCGACATTCGCCGACCACGGCAACGTGAACGTGTATTTTGAAGCGGCAGCCGTGATCGTGTCGCTCACGCTGCTCGGACAGATCCTCGAACTGCGGGCCCGGTCGCAGACCTCGGCCGCCATCCGCTCGTTGATGGGCCTGTCACCGAAAACCGCTCGCCGCATCCGCGCCGACGGCACTGAAGAAGATGTGGAACTGACGCACGTGCACATCGGCGACACCCTGCGGGTACGGCCTGGCGAAAAGATACCGGTCGACGGCGTCGTGCTCGAAGGCGAAAGCGCAGTCGATGAATCGATGCTGACAGGCGAGCCCCTGCCCATTACGAAGCGCGCGCAGGACAAGGTCATCGGCGCCACGATCAATGCCAGCGGCAGCCTCGTCATCCGCGCCGACAAGATCGGCTCGCAGACGGTGCTTTCCCAGATCGTCCAGATGGTCGCCCAGGCACAGCGCTCGCGGGCGCCGATGCAGCGCCTGGCCGACGTCGTCGCCAGCTACTTCGTCGTCATCGTGGTCAGCATCGCCATCATCACCATGCTGGTCTGGGGATTCTTCGGGCCACAACCAAGCTGGGTGTTCGGATTCGTCAATGCGGTGGCGGTGCTGATCATCGCCTGTCCGTGCGCGCTGGGCCTGGCCACACCGATGTCGATCATGGCCGCCACCGGCCGCGCAGCCACGCAGGGCGTCCTGTTTCGGGATGCGGCGGCGATCGAGCGCATGCGCGCCGTCGATACGCTGATCGTCGATAAAACCGGCACCTTGACCGAAGGCCGGCCTGCCTTCGACCGGGTCGTGGCGGCATCAGGATTTGATGCCGGCCAGGTCCTGCAGATTGCGGCGAGCATCGACCAGGGCAGCGAACATCCGCTCGCAAAAGCCATCGTCGACGAAGCAAGGCGGCAGGGCATCCCGCTGAGCAAGCCGGAAAGCTTCGAATCGGCCAGTGGAATCGGCGTTCGGGGCAGGGTCGACTCACGGTCGATTGCACTTGGCAATACCGCCTTGATGGATATGGAAAAAGTGGATTGGCGCGTCCTCGCCGATGCGGCCGAAACCCTGCGCAGTGGCGGTGCAAGCGTGATGTACCTCGCGGCAAACGGCCATCTGGTCGGCCTGGTGGCAGTGTCTGACCCCGTCAAGGCATCGACGGTGGAAGCACTGGCCGAATTGAAGGCAACCGGCATGCACGTCATCATGGCCACCGGCGACGGCCTGACCACGGCGAAATCGGTCGGTGCGACACTGGGCATCGCTGAGATCTACGGCGAAGTCAAACCGCAGGACAAGCTCGCGCTCGTGGAGCGGTTGCAAAAAGCAGGCAAGGTCGTGGCCATGGCGGGCGATGGCATCAACGACGCCCCCGCCCTGGCCAAGGCGGATGTCGGCATCGCCATGGGTACCGGGACCGACGTCGCCATCAACAGCGCGCATGTCACGCTGGTCAAGGGCGACCTGCGGGCGATTGCGCGGGCACGTGAATTGTCAGTCGAAACCGTGCGCAACATGTACCAGAACCTGGGATTCGCATTGATCTACAACGCGCTGGGCATTCCGCTGGCGGCCGGTGTGCTGTATCCGTTCACGGGGCAACTGCTGTCGCCGATGGTCGCGGCGCTGGCCATGAGTCTGAGTTCGGTGTCGGTCATCACGAACGCGCTGCGGCTGCGTCGGGTCTCGCGGGAGACCCACCAGCGTGCTCCGCAGGGTGCTGCCTGATTCATGGATCAAACTGATCACGTCACCCGTTCGCAAACCCGAAGCGAGCGGCTGAACAAGCACTGTTTTTGCCTGAGCCTGGACCGCGACCTGTTGCAGCAAGCACTGCTCGACGAGCTCAAGACTGCCGAATTGATCGACCTGGTCGAACAGCGTTGCCCCTACCTGTTTTCTGCAAGGCCGGTGTTCGTTTCGCAGCAACAGAGCCGACGGATGGCAGACGTTGTCGCCGCAATCGAGGCGGTCGTCGCGATGCCGGCTTACCGACAGCGTGTTCTTGCAGACGCGCCTGCCATCGCCCGGCACGATCCGGGTGGCGCCAAAGGCGTATTCCTGGGTATCGATTTCCATGTTCGCGAAGACGACATCGGGCTCATCGAGATCAACACCAACGCCGGCGGCGCCATGCTCAATGCGGTGATGGCACGCGCCCATCAAGCCTGCTGCGCGGACGCGTCGCTTGCCGGCATGTCGGCGTCGGCAGCCGTTTTCGAAGATGCCATCGTCGCGATGTTTCGCACGGAATGGCGGCTCTCCGGAAGGCAGGGCCCGTTGCGCACCGTCGCAATCGTCGATGTCGCGCCGCAGGACCAGTATCTGTATCCCGAATTCCTCCTGTTTCAGAGCCTGTTCGCGTCGCACGGCGTGCAGGCGATCGTCGCCGATCCGTCGGCGCTGACACTGCACGACGGATGCTTGTGGCACGGCGCGACGCCGATCGACCTGGTATACAACCGGCTCACCGATTTTGCTCTGGAGGCGCCTGAACATGCCGTGCTGCGGGCGGCGTACCTGGCGCATGCGGTCGTGCTGACGCCGCATCCCCAGGCGCACGCTTTGTATGCGGACAAGCGTAACCTGGCGCTGCTGTCGGATGCCACGCAATTGCAGGCGCTGGGCGTCCCCGCGCAGCTCCAGGAAATCCTGCTGGCAAATACCCTGGCCACCGAAGTCGTCGATGTGGCGAATGCAGAGCGACTCTGGGCATCCCGCCGCACGTTGTTTTTCAA
>JAYTLK010000021.1:0-24828 GCA_043729515.1 Herminiimonas sp. | reverse complement strand
CAGACCATCAAGCTGTTGAATGTCTGCCGCATGCGCAACACGCCGATCATCACCTTCATGAACAAGATGGATCGCGAAACCCGCGACCCGCTCGAATTGCTCGATGAGCTGGAATCGGTGCTGGCGATCCAGTGCGCGCCGGTGACCTGGCCGATCGGCATGGGCAAGTCCTTTCGCGGCGTGTATCACCTGTTGAACGACGAGATCATGCTGTTCGCCGCCGGCAGCGAAAAAGCCGACCAGACCTTCGAAGTCATCAAGGGCATCGACAATCCGCGCCTGGTCGAGATGTTTCCGCTGGAGATCGAGCAATTGAAAATGGAAGTCGAACTGGTGCATGGCGCCTCGCATCCGTTCGATCTCGATGCATTCCTGGCAGGGAAGCAAACACCGGTCTTTTTTGGTTCGGCGATCAACAACTTCGGTGTGCGTGAAATTCTCAATGCATTGCTGGACTGGGCACAGCCGCCACGTGAGCGTGATGCAACGGTACGCGCGGTGCTGCCGAACGAGCAGCCGTTCACGGGTTTCGTATTCAAGATCCAGGCCAACATGGACCCGGCGCACCGCGACCGGATCGCGTTCCTGCGGGTGTGCTCCGGCCGGTTCGAGCGCGGCATGAAGATCCGTCATCTGCGCTTGAATCGCGACATCAAGGTCTCCAGCGTGGTCACGTTCATGGCTGCCAGTCGCGAGCAGGTAGAGGAAGCGTATGCAGGTGACATCATCGGTCTTCCGAATCACGGCAACATGCAGATCGGCGACAGTTTTTCCGAAGGCGAGCTGCTGCAGTTCACCGGCATTCCCTATTTCGCACCGGATTTTTTTCGAGCGGTGCGAATCCGTAATCCGCTGAAGATCAAACAGTTGCACAAGGGCTTGCAGCAGCTGGGCGAGGAGGGCGCGGTCCAGGTTTTCAAGCCCGTGCATAGCGGCGACCTGGTGTTGGGCGCGGTCGGTGTGCTGCAGTTCGAAGTCGTTGCCAGCCGGTTGCTGAATGAATATGGCGTCGATGCGGTATTCGAAGGCACCAGCATCAGCAGTGCACGCTGGATTTCCTGCGACGATAAAAAAATCCTGGCGGACTTCGAACGATCCTCGGCGGGTCATCACGTGGCCTTCGACGCCGCAGGCAACATGGCCTACCTTGCCAGTTCCGGCGTGAACCTGAAGCTGACGCAGGAGCGCTGGCCGCAGCTGACATTCCATGCTACCCGTGAACATGCTGTCAAGCTGGCATGACGCGCTGCATCGATAACAGAAGCTGGCTGATTTTTCCACCGGTTTTTCGCAGTAACTCGCACTGACATTCCATCGGCTGATTCGCATCAAGCGTGTCGTGGCATCCAGTACCTACACTGGCTTCCCGATCTGCTGCGTCCGACTGGAGAGTGCGATGCTGACTGCGACCTATTCCCTCGTTGCCATCGCGATCGAACAGAAACAGGCATTGCGCTGTCTGGACCGGATCAGCAAGGCGGTCGCTGCGTTGTGGCAGGTTCCGCTGCCGCTGGAGCAGGAGCATGAGCAGGTAGCGCAGGCGCTGGGTGGCCTGTTCCGCTTCGACCGCGAGTGCCACGAACGCAAGGTCGAAAAATATGTGATTCCGACAGTGCGGGGCGCGTCCCGCGAGGTCGACGCGGTCGTGCGCGAACTGGATGAACTGAGCGATGTCGGCCAGACCTTGCTGGGTGCCGTCGGTGAACAGATGCAGAACCTTTTCGACCGTCGTGCATTGCAGGCGCGCGAATCATGCCGCGCCATGGAAGCGTATTGCGATTGTCTGCGCCGGCGCCTGCTGCGCGAGGAAGAGCTGCTGTTTCCGCTGGTATGGAGGTTGCTGTCGATGGAGGATTGGTTCACCCTGGCAGCAAAATTCCTAGGTGATGAACAGAAACGCCATGCGGCGCGTCTGCGGGCCGTGCCGCCGATGATGTTCCGGTTCTGATCTTGACCCGCGCCAGGCAGCATGCGGACTTGCATCACCGCGCGATTGTTGGCATGGTACGCACGCCATCCCCCGTTCTGGAACCGCCATGCCGAAAATACTGAAGTTCACCGGATTCGCCCTGCGCGACTTCATCGCCACTGCCGGGCCTGCGATCCTGGCCATCGGTCTGCTCTGCGGGCTGGCCTACTGGCTGGTCGACCCGACGCCGCCATCGCACGTGACGATCGCCACCGGACAGGAAAACAGTGGCTACGAAGACTTCGCCAAAAAATATGCGGCAGCGTTGTCGCACTATGGCATCAAGACAACGCTGCAACCGTCGCTCGGTTCACAGGAGAATCTGCATCGCCTGATCGCAGCAACTGCGCAACGTGCAGATGACCCCGGCCGTGTCGACATCGGCTTCGTCCAGAGTGGCTCGACGGACGAAGCAGATGCGGTACGCACCGGCCTGGTGTCGCTCGGCAGCCTGTTCACCGAGCCAGTCTGGTTGTTCTATCGAGACACGCACGACCTCGGTCAGATGAACCAGTTGAAGGGCCTGAAGATCAATGTCGGGCCTGAAGGCTCCGGCGTGCCAAAGCTGTTCAAGAAGCTGTTGTCGGTCAATGGCCTGGCGCCGGAAGACTTGACCCTCGGCGCACTCGAAAACACCCCGGCGACAGTTGCGCTGCTCGACGGCAGCATCGACGGCATGGTCTTCAGTTCGGCGCCGGATGCGCTGCTGATCCAGATGCTGCTGCAGACGCCAGGCATCAAGCTCTTCGACTTTACCCAGGCCGAGGCATATGCCCGCCGTTTTCCGTTTCTCACGCATGTGATCCTGCCACGTGGCATCGTCGACCTGGGGCGCGATCTGCCGCCGAAGGATTATCATCTGATCGCGCCGACCGCCACGCTGGTCGCCCGTGCCAGCCTGCATCCGGCATTGATCGACATGTTCGTGCAAAGCGCGGCGACAATTCATGGCGGAGCCGGCTGGTTCCGGCGCCAGGGAGAATTTCCGACTGCGAATTTTACGGAGATACCGGTGGCGCGCGATGCTGAAAAATTTTACAAGAACGGCCCGCCGTTCCTGCAGCGATACATGCCGTTCTGGCTCGCGAATTTTTTCGAGCGGATGTGGGTGGTGGTGGTTGCCGTCGGCGCCTTGCTGCTGCCGTTGTCGCGGGTGGTGCCGCCGCTCTACATCTGGAAGGTTCGCTCGCGGATCTATCGCTGGTACGGCGAGTTGCGCACCGTCGAGCAGGCGGTGGAGGAGGCGCCAGAGGCGCAGCGCGACGCGATCTACGTCCGTCAGTTGCAGCGCCTGAACGTGATCGAGGTGCGGGTCAACCAGATGTCGATTCCCCTGTCGTTCGCCACCGAGTTATACGGATTGCGCAGCCATATCAACTTCGTGCGCAACCGGGTGATTGCGCTGATGCGCCAGGATGGGACGGTGAGCGAGGAGCCGGCCGGGCCGGCACCTGCCGGCATGCTCGCAGGGTAATTCCGGCACGGCGCCGTTCCCGGCTGATTTGTGCTCAGGCGCCGATCCAAGGCAGCCCTGCGACACACCAGCCATTGACCGTCTTGCGGTGCCCGTCGGTGTCGCGGTCACCTTCGAAACCCTCCAGGATGTCGAAGCTGTGCGGGTAGCCATTGGCCGCGGCAAGGGTGGCGGCATGCCGCGAGCGCACGCCCGAGCGACAGAGAAACAACAGAACTTGTTCGGTCGAGACGGCGGCCTGAAGCTCGGCCAGGAACGTGCTGTTCTGCGCGCCACCGGGATACGTGTTCCATTCGATGCCGATCTCTTGCGCGTGATCGAGCGCCACCCGGCCAATCCAGTCGCGTTCGGCACGGGTACGCACGTCGATCAAGCGGATCGTTGGATTCGCGTGCAACAGCGCATGTGCCTCGGAAGGGGTAACGGCGCCGGAGTAGGGCATGGGTGTGGTTTCCGCCCGTTGGCGACCGGCGGCAAGCAATTCTTCAGTCTGGGGCGTCATGGGTGCCTTTCAAAAGTCCGATTATAGAAGAGCGAAATGAAAGTGGTGGCGTCACGACTGGTGCACCAATAAAATGCGAATAGCACCGACAGACAAGCAAAAGCATTTAAATAGTGCAAAAGAGATCAAACGCACCAAATCGGTGATTTCTCACCCAAACATATCGCCCCCCGCGGCTGGAGCGAGCACCTGACAACGCGTTTGCCTTGGGTACAATGAGGTTGACGCCAGCGATGATTCTCAAAAGTTGGTGGCATGGAACATGCTAAGAATCTGCTATCATTTCGCGTTGTGTTTTTGCGATCAAAAATTTTAAAAATCCATCGCGATTGCACGCCACATTCGCACCACATTCTGTTCAATTTAGGAGATACGCATGGCAATGACGGCCGCAGAAGTCTTGAAAATGGTAAAGGACAATGAAGTCAAGTTCGTCGACTTCCGCTTCGCCGATACACGTGGCAAGGAGCAACATGTCACCGTGCCGGTCTCGCATTTCGACATGGACAAGTTCGAGTCCGGTCATGCGTTTGACGGCTCCTCGATTGCAGGCTGGAAGGGTATCGAAGCGTCGGACATGATCCTGATTCCGGACCCGAATACCGCCAACATCGATCCGTTCATGGAAGAGACGACCCTTTTCATGCAGTGCGACGTCATCGAGCCGTCGGATGGCAAGGGCTACGACCGGGACCCGCGTTCGATCGCCAAGCGCGCCGAAGCGTATTTGAAATCCTCCGGCATGGGCGACACTGCCTACTTCGGCCCGGAGCCGGAATTTTTCATTTTCGACAACGTCCGCTGGCATGTCGGCATGGACGGCTGCTTTGTCAAGATCGGTTCCGACGAAGCTGCGTGGAGCACCGGCGCCAAGACCGAAGGCGGCAATTCCGGCCATCGTCCCGCCGTCAAGGGCGGTTATTTCCCGGTGCCACCGGTCGACAGCTTCCAGGACATGCGTTCGGAAATGTGCCTGATCCTCGAAGCCCTCGGCATTCCGGTCGAAGTCCATCATCATGAAGTCGCGGGCGCTGGCCAGAATGAAATCGGCACCAGGTTCTCGACCCTGGTCGAGCGCGCCGACTGGACCCAGAACTTGAAATACGTGGTCTTGAACGTGGCCCACACCTACGGCAAGACCGCCACCTTCATGCCGAAACCGATCGTTGGCGACAACGGCTCGGGCATGCACGTGCACCAGTCGATCTGGAAAGACGGCAAGAACCTGTTCGCTGGCGACGGCTATGCCGGTCTGTCTGAATTTGCCCTGTTCTACATCGGCGGCATCATCAAGCATGCACGGGCATTGAACGCCATCACCAACCCGGGCACCAACTCGTACAAGCGCCTGGTGCCTGGCTTTGAAGCGCCGGTGAAACTGGCCTACTCGGCCCGCAACCGCTCGGCATCGATCCGGATTCCGCACGTGTCGAATCCGAAAGGGCGCCGCATCGAGACCCGGTTCCCGGATCCACTGGCCAATCCGTATCTGTGCTTCGCCGCGCTGATGATGGCCGGTCTGGATGGCGTGCAGAACAAGATCCATCCGGGCGAAGCCGCTTCGAAGGACCTGTATCACCTGCCGCCGGAAGAAGATGCACTGATTCCGACGGTATGCGCGTCACTTGAAGAAGCGCTCGGTTATCTGGACAAGGACCGTGAATTCCTGACCCGTGGCGGCGTGTTCTCGGACACCATGATCGATGCCTACATCGACCTGAAGATGCAGGAAGTCACCCGCTTCCGCATGACGACCCATCCGGTCGAGTTCGACATGTACTACTCGCAGTAGTCAGATTCGTGCTGCCCCGTCGATCCAGGCGGGACGGCGAGGATGGCCCTGAAAACGGCAGGCGCGCAGGCGACTGCCGTTTTTTCATTCTGCAAGCCAGACGTTTCTGCGGATCCTTGTTGCAGTACGGGCGGCGCCTCTTTGCTAATATTTGTGTTGCGAGGTTTCTTGTCCTACACTTTGAGCCCGGCATCATAGTTTCAAGAAAGAAAGTTTATGAAACGCCAACTGACTTCCCCGTTCTTCCGTCTCGTGCTTGCTGCTGCCTTGTTGGGAGCCTCCCACCTGGTGCTTGCGCAAAGCGAAATTTTTCTGTGCGACGATGGCCGCGGCAGCAAGGAATACAAGAACACCGGCACTACCAAGGGGTGCAAGCGCATTGATCTGCCCGGCATCACCACTGTGCCTGGCCTGCCGCGCAAGCCAGCCACCGTGACTGCAGCGGTCCGGCCGAGCGCGTCGCCGGCGGATTTTCCGAAAGTCGACAACCAGACCCAGAAGACCCGCGACAACGACCGTCGACAGATCTTGCTGGATGAGATGCGCACCGAGGAACAAAAGCTGGCCGACCTGCGCAAGGAATTCAACGGTGGCGAGCCGGAACGTCGCGGCGACGAGCGCAACTATGCCAAGTACCAGGAACGGGTGGCGAACTTGAAGGATGAAGTGGGGCGTACCGAAAAAAACGTCGATGCATTGAAACGCGAAATCGGTAATCTGAAATAATCGGTTGCAACCGATGCCACAGGCCGCCGCGAGCGGCCTTTCTTTTTTTGACAAGGCGCACCATGACTTCTTTCGGCGGCCTCGACCTGCTGGCTTCGGCGGTACTGCTCCTCGATACCGGCGGCTGCATCACCTACGCCAATGCATCTGCGGAAGCCCTGTTCGAGACCTCGGCGCGCGCCTTGTACGGCCAGAAGCTGGCCGACCTGTTTCTCAACACCGAATCGCTGGATGCGGATTTCTTGCAGGCGCTGGCAAATCAGTTTGCCGACAAGCGCCAGGACTTGACGTTGGAACGCAAAGGCAGGGAGGCTCTGCATGTGCATGTGGTGGTGACCGTCACCGATCATCCGGAGACGCCGGTGCTGGTCGAGTTGCGTGAAAACGTGCAGCAGTTGAAACTCGACCGCGAGGAACGGCTGCTCGACCAGAGCCAGGCCAACAAGGAACTGATCCGCAACCTGGCCCATGAGATCAAGAATCCGCTGGGCGGCATCCGGGGCGCGGCGCAATTGCTGGAACTCGAACTGCCGGAGCGGCATGTGAAAGAGCTGCGGGAATATACCCAGGTCATCATCAAGGAGGCCGACCGGCTGCAGACCCTGGTGGACCGTCTGCTGGCGCCGCACCGGCGTCCGCACATCGTCGGCGATGTCAATATCCACGAAGTCTGCGAACGGGTGCGCAGCCTGACCGTGGCGGAGTTTCCGGCGGGGCTGGCGATCGTGCGCGATTATGATTTGTCGGTACCGGAATTTCTCGGCGACAAGGAGCAGCTGATCCAGGCCCTCCTCAACATCGTCCATAACGCGGCCCAGGCTCTGTCATCCCGGATCGAAGCGGGCGACGCGCAACTGACGATGCGTACCCGGGTCGCGCGGCAGGTGACGCTGGCAAAAGTGCGATACCGGCTGGCATTAGACTTGCATATCATCGACAACGGACCGGGCATCCCGCCGGAGATCCAGGACCGCATCTTTTTTCCGCTCGTCTCCGGGCGCGATGGGGGCAGCGGGCTGGGCCTGACACTGGCACAGACTTTCGTTCAACAGCACCAGGGCGTGATCGAGTGCGAAAGCTGGCCGGGATGCACGGATTTCAGAATCTTGATACCACTGCCCTGACCGGGCGGACAAGGCGGCGCGGCATCACAAGTGCAGGCGCTGCCAGAAGCGGACATAGCTTAAAAAATGAAGCCGATCTGGATTGTTGACGACGACGAATCGATTCGCTGGGTGCTCGAAAAAGCCCTGGCGCGCGAGAATCTCGCGACGCGCAGTTTTTCCAATGCACGCGAGGCGATGGAGGCGTTGAAGACCAGCACGCCGCAAGTGCTGGTGTCGGACATCCGGATGCCGGGCGAATCGGGCCTGGTGCTGCTGCAGGCGGTCAAGGCGCAGCATCCCGGCCTGCCGGTCATCATCATCACCGCGTTCTCCGATCTCGATTCGGCGGTGGCATCGTTCCAGGGCGGCGCCTTCGAATATCTGGCCAAGCCCTTCGATCTGGACAAGGCGGTCGAACTGATCCGGCGTGCGCTGGAAGAAAGCCTGCGCGAAGCGAGTGTCGAAATGGCGCAGACGGAAGCGCCGGAAATCCTCGGCCATGCGCCGGCGATGCAGGATGTGTTTCGCGCCATCGGGCGGCTGTCGCAATCGAACGTGACGGTGCTGATCACCGGTGAATCGGGCACCGGCAAGGAACTGGTGGCACGCGCGCTGCACAAGCACAGTCCGCGCGCGGCGCAACCGTTCATCGCCCTGAACACCGCGGCCATTCCGAAGGACTTGCTGGAGTCGGAGCTGTTCGGTCATGAACGCGGCGCCTTCACCGGCGCGCAGGCGACCCGGCGCGGTCGCTTCGAGCAGGCTGAGGGCGGCACGCTGTTTCTTGATGAAATCGGCGACATGCCGTTCGATCTGCAGACGCGTCTGCTGCGGGTGCTTTCCGATGGCCATTTCTACCGTGTCGGCGGCCATCAACCGTTGAAGGCGAACGTACGCGTGATCGCCGCCACGCATCAGAATCTCGAGCAACGGGTGCGCGACGGCTTGTTTCGGGAAGACCTGTATCACCGGTTGAACGTGATCCGCCTGCGCCTGCCGAGCCTGCGCGAGCGGCGCGAAGACATTCCGATCCTGACCCGCTATTTCCTGACCCAGAGCGCCAAGCAACTCGGTGCCGAGGTCAAGCGGATGTCGGATCACGCGATGATGTTCCTGTCCAGCCTGGATTTGCCGGGCAACGTGCGGCAGCTGGAAAACCTCTGCAACTGGATCACCGTGATGGCGCCCGGGCAGACCGTGGAGGTCAAGGACTTGCCGCAGGACCTGACCGATGGCGGCGGTTTCATCCAGGCTGCGCCAGGCATCATGGCCGGGCAAGCGGTCACGAACGGGGCTGCAAGGCTGCAGCCCGTCGGCAGCGTCAACGGCAGCACCGGCAACGCCAGTGGCGCCGGCGGCGGCACCAGCCCAGGCATGTCCGGCAACATTGGCGCACCGGGCGCGTTCACGAATGGTGCCGGTGGTGCAGGCGGTGGTGCTGACATGCCGGCCAATGGCGTCGCGCCGGCGGAGGCGCATGCAGGCCTCGGCAGTGGCCTGCCGGGCAATGGTCATGCGGCAGCAATGTCCAACGGCGCCATCCCGGCTGGCGGGGCAATGGGGGCGCCAGCGCCGTTGCTGGAAAAGGAGACCTGGATCGCATTGCTCGAGGCCGAGGCGGCGCGCATGCTGGCCGCCGGGCGTCCGGAAGTCATGGACGCCCTGGGCCGGGTCTTCGAATCAACGCTCATCAAGACTGCCTTGCGCCATACTCATGGCCGCAAGAACGATGCGGCGGTCCGCCTGGGCATCGGGCGCAACACCATCACCCGCAAGATCCAGGAATTGGGCATCGATGGCGCAAAAGAAGATTGACGGCCCGTTGTGGTGCGGCTGGTGCACCATGCGGCTGCCTTGTCATCGCGTCATCGCCGTAGCTGCGCGTCGGTGTTAACCGGATTGCGCCATGCTCGCGCCCCACTACCATCCAGGCAACGCCGACCTGGCGCCCTACACGCTGCTTGAAGTATTCGGGATCGTGCGCTGCCTGATCCTGGAGAACTGGGCGATCGACACGCTCAAGAGCGCGGATTATCCTGGCGCGCAATTCGCCGCCAAAGCCTTCTCAGCACCCTATAGTTGACCTGCCGTGTCAGAAGGAGTGCGCGCCAGTGTGTTTCAGGCGCAACTTAACCATGCCCGCTGCGGCTTCGATGTACAAAGCCAGGCCCTTCTAGTAATCTTCAGTTGCTTTTAAGAAAAATATTGTTTCATGCCCAGGGGCATGGCCGGAATTCCCTTGTTCACACCTCCCAGCTTGAAAGCCCGCATCGCCATTGTCGTCATCCTTTTGGTGACGACGGTTGCGCTGGCGACCGCACTGTTGTCTTTTTCACTATTGCGTCCGCAAGCCGTGCAGGTGACAGCGGGATCGGTGCAGGCGGCAAGCGGCATATCGTCTCAACAACCGGCCGTGCCGGGCACTGCCATCGCCATGCCCACCCCGGTGACCCGCACCGCGACCCCGCTGGCCGTGCTGGCGTTACTGGAACAGCGGGCATTGCTGATCGCTCTCGGCATGCTGATCCTGGCTGGTCCGCTGGCCTGGATCTTCATCGGACGCCAGTTGGCACCGTTACAGCAACTGCAGGCACGTATCGTGGCCATCCGTTCCCAGCCGACGCTGGCCCTGGCGCCACGGCAGTATGCAGACGATGAGATCGGCGCCTTGTCCCAGGATTTCGATGCGCTCATGCGTGAGCGCCTGTATGCAGAAGCGCGTTACCAGACCGGTGCCGAAGAGCTGCGCGCCGCCACCAATTCCGGCCTCGACGCTTTTTTCATCTTCCAGGCACAACGCGATGCCAGCGGACGAGTCCATGATTTTGCAGTCCGTTATCTCAACACCTTTGCGGAGAAAATGCTCGGCAAACCGCTCGATGCGGTGATGCAGAAGCCCGTCCTGGAAGCATTGGCAGGCCATCCGGTGGCAGGTTTGTACCCGCGCTATGTCAAGGCGATGAGCGAGATGTTGCCGGTGCAGGAGGAATTCTGCGTAGCCGCAGCAACCGCGGGCGCCGGTAGCGCCGACAACATCTGGTATCTGATTCAGATCGTGCCGCAGGCTGATGGCGTGGCGTTGACCTTGCGTGACATCTCCCGGCGCAAGCGCGATGAACTGGAAATTCGCAGCAACCGCGCCTTCCTGCAATCTCTTACCGATCATCTGCCGATGATGTTCTATGCCAAGCGCATTCGCGCCGATGGCCTGGGTGAATTCGTCAGCTGGAATGCCGCAGCCGAAACCGTGACCGGCATGCGCGCCGAAGAGGTGCTGGGCAAGACCGATCAAGACCTCCATCCGGCCAAGCTGGCCGCAGTCTACGATGCGCATGACCGAGGCATGATCGCCAATCCTGTGCCGGTCGACATACCCGAGACGCGTTTTCATCGGCGCGATGGCACGTTGCGTTATCTGCACATTCGATCAGTGCCGATCTTGGACGAGCATGGCGTGGTCGACACCATCATCGGCATCGGCGAAGACATCACCGAGCGGCGTGAACAGGAACGCAACCTGCGCACCAACCGCGCCCAGCTGCAGGCGGTCAACGATGCCTCGCCACTGGGTTTGTTCACCACCGACGTGGCCGGCAACTGCCTGTATGTCAATCGCACTTATGAAATGCTGTCGGGATGCGATGCCGCTGAAGTCATGGGTGACTCCTGGTTACGCTCGCTGCATCCTGACGACCAGGATGCGGCAATCGAAGGCTGGGTCACGGCAATCCAGAGGCGGCAGCCTTTCGAGGGCCTGCACCGCTTCCTGCGCAAGGACGGTGCGGTTGTCTGGGGGTCATTCAAGGCAGTGCCGGTGATCATCGACAGCGCTGTCAGCGGGTATGTCGGCAGTGTCGACGACATCACCGGGCGGCGTCAGATCGAACAGGCCCTGCGCTCCAGCGAAGAGCGGCTGCGACTGGTCACCGATGCCATCCCTGCGCTGATCGGCTATATCTCGCCTGATCAGCGTTTCGAATTCGGCAACCGCCGTTACCAGCGTGCCTTCGGCCTTGCTCGTGACGACCTGGTCGGCATGAGCGCAGTTGACGTGCTGGGCGCCGATGTCTATGCGCAGAGCGCACCGTACATCATCGGCGCCCTGCGTGGTACGCCGGCCCTGTTCGAACGCCTGGTGACCCATGTCGGGCAGCTGCGCTGGGAGCGTGTCAGTTACATGCCTGACACCGATCACGCCGGCCAGGTGCGCGGATTCTTCTCGCTGGTCGAGGACATCACGGAACTGAAGCAGGCGCAGCACACGTTCGCCAAGAGCGAGATGCGGTTGCGGATGATCACCGACAACCTGCCGGCGCTGATTGCCTACATCGACCGTGATTGCCGGTACCGCTTCTGCAACGGCTATTACGAAACGATTGTCGGCATGAAACCGGAAAAAATCCTGGGCCGCAAGGTCGAGGAAGTGGTCGGCCAGCACGGTTTCGCGTTGGTCTCGGCCCACATGCAGCAGGTGCTGGCCGGTGAGCGCGTCAGTTTCGAACGGCATGTCGTGGCCGAGGGTGTCGACCGGCATTTTACATACGACTACATTCCCGATGTCGGCATGGACGGCAGCGTGGTCGGGTTCTATTCAATGATCCTCGACATCTCAGACCGCAAGAATGCCGAATTGAAGCAGGCCGCCGGCGAACGGCTGCTGCGTACGCTCACTGACAACTTGCCGGCACTGGTGGCCTTCATCGATACCGATGAACGCTTCCAGTTCAACAACAAGGTTTATCCGGAATGGCTGAACAAGCCGCTTGAAGACATTACCGGCCATCCAATGCGGGAAGTGTATGGCGAAGCGAATTACCAGCGCTATCGGCCGTATTTCGAACAGGCGTTGCGGGGCGCGCGGGTCGAGTTCGAGTTCGAGGCGTCGCGCGCCGGCGTTCAGCACTTTTACCAGGCGGCCTATTCACCTCAGATCGACAGCGATGGCGCCATCACGGGTGTGTGCAGCATGATCAGCGACATCACGGCCTTGAAAAAAGTGGAGAACCAGCTGCGGATCATGGCCCGTTTCGATTCCCTGACGGGTCTGCCGAACCGCAACCAGTTCGATGAAAAGCTGGCCGAGGCAATTGCCCGCAGCAGCCGCACCAAGCGAACGATGGCGGTGATGTATCTGGACATCGACCATTTCAAGGTCATCAACGACACCATCGGCCATCACGGTGGCGACGCGGTGTTGCGAGAGTTCGCGCAACGGCTGCAACGCTGCGTGCGCAAGACCGATACCGTGTCGCGCCTGGCGGGGGATGAATTCACGATCATCCTCGAAGGATTGCAGGTCGATCGGGAAAGCGCGATCGTCGCTGAAAAAATCATCACCGCGATGCGTGAGCCGTTTGCGATCGGTGATGCCCGGCGCATCGTTACCACCAGCATCGGCATCGCCGTGCGACGCGCAGATGAAACCAGTGCGGAGGCGCTGTTGCGGCGGGCGGACGAGGCGTTGTATGCGGCGAAGTCGGCGGGGCGCAATACTTTCGCTAGCCTGGTCTGAATTCCCGCGAGCAGGCTCTGCAAAAGTCTGCATGGCTTTTAATTGGCATGACGCCAAGGCGAATTCGGATGTCTAGGTTTTGGAAGCTCCTTGCGCGGTTGCAGCATCGCGCAAGCGTCGCCAGAGCGTCGTTCGGCTGATGCCAAGGTGCCGTGCGGCGGCAGCGCGGTCGCCGTCGAAATGGGCGACGACCTTGACCAAATCATCATGTGGACGATTGGCACGCGTTGGCAACGGCCGTTGCAAAACAGGATCAGTGGCGT
Source organism: Herminiimonas sp. (assembly GCA_043729515.1). Taxonomy (GTDB): domain Bacteria; phylum Pseudomonadota; class Gammaproteobacteria; order Burkholderiales; family Burkholderiaceae_D; genus JANXSS01. The sequence continues at coordinate 11,484 of JAYTLK010000021.1, read as the reverse complement.
CATGCGGCCTGGCGAGTTCCGGCGCGACCTGGAGCAGGAAACCTGGCGAGAGCGCTTGCGGGGGCTTTGCTGCCAGGTGCAGGGCGACGCGCTCCATCAGGTTGCGCAGTTCGCGCACGTTGCCTGGCCAGGCATAGGCGGCCAGCACCGCCTCGCAGGCCCGCACTTGTGCAGCGAGGTTGGCGGGCGCCGGAACCTCCAGCGCTGCCAGTGCATTGGTCAGACACCACAGCGCCAGCGGCACGCAATCGCCGGGGCGGTCTCGCAGCGCCGGCAGTGGCAGGCGGAGCACCGCAAGCCGGTAATACAGGTCACGCCTGAAGGCGCCCGCCTGCACCCGCGCTGCAAGGTCGCAATGAGTGGCGCAGAGGATGCGCACATCGATCGGGATCGGCCGGGTGCCGCCGACGCGCATGACTTCGCGTTCCTCGAGCACGCGCAGCAGGCGGGTCTGCAGTGGCAGGGGCATTTCGCCGATTTCATCGAGAAACAGCGTACCGCCCCGGGCCGCTTCGAACAGGCCGGCATGACCGCCGCGCCGGGCGCCCGTGAAGGCGCCTTCTTCATGGCCGAACAGTTCGGACTCCAGCAGCGATTCGGCCACCGCGCCGCAATTAATAGCAATGAAGGGCTGCCGCGCGCGCCGGCTTTGCTGATGCAGCGCCTGGGCCGCCAGCTCCTTCCCGGTGCCGGTTTCGCCTTCGATCAGCACGGTGGCCGGTGAGCGGGCATACAGCGTGATCGTCTCGCGCACGGCTTCGATGGCGTCCGAATCACCGCGCAGATCCTGCAACCGGCGTGGTGGACGCCGGCCCTGGTCGGCCGGCGGTGCACGGTTGCGGCTGCCTTCGAGTTGCGTCAGCCTGGCCAGTTCGAGCGCATCCTCGAAGGCCAGCCGGATCGAGGCGGCCGAGTAGACGAACACGCCGATCAGGCCGGCTTCTTCGGCAAGGTCCGTGATCAGGCCGGCGCCGACGATCGCCCGGATGCCGGTGGCCTTCATGTCGGCGATGCGTTCGCGCGCGTCCTCGGCCGTCACGTAGGTGCGCTGGGCAACGGTAAGACCGAACGCTTCCTGAAAATTTGCCAACTCCGGCAATTCATCCTGATACGTGATCACGCCGACCTGCGCGGTCTGCCGGCGCGCCTTTGCCAGCGCCTGCATCAGGTCGAAACCACTGGCCTTGGCGATGACGACCGGCACGCTCAGGCGACCTTTCAGATAGGCGGCGTTCGACCCAGCCGCGATCACGGCGTCGCAGCGCTCGGTGCGCAGGCGTTGCCGGATGTGCTTGACGGCTTCCTCGAAACCGAGATGGATCGGTTCGATGGTGGCGCGGTCATCGAACTCCAGCGTGATGTCGCGGAACAGGTTGAAGAGACGCGAGATGGAAACGGTCCAGAAGACAGGCTTGTCTGCGAGATCGGCGGAAGCTGAGAAAGGGCGGGAGAGGCGCATGTTGCAAAAATGTTTCAAATACGTTTCGATACCCTAAGTGTAACAGAAATGAAACAAAAGTTTCAGGTTGGATGGGTATTCCAGAGCGAAAAACGGCTGCAGCGGCAAACCTAAGCCCATGATCCAGCGGGGCTTTAAGAGCATCCGGATCGTTTGCGCCGCATGAGGATTTGATCGGGCATGCCGATTGCAATGGTTTATTCTCAGACAAAGCCTGCAACACCACTCCCCGAGAGGAACTTCATGAGTCGTATTTCCCGTGGCGCCCTGTTTCGCGCCGCCGTCGCATCCGAGTCGCCATTGCAGGTGGTCGGCACCATCACCGCCTACACCGCCCGCATGGCCGAGCAGACCGGCTACAAGGCGGTCTATCTGTCGGGTGGCGGCGTCGCGGCAAATTCGCTGGGCATGCCGGACCTGGGCATCAGCACCATGGAAGACGTGATCACCGATGCGCAGCGCATCACCGAAGTCTGCGGCCTGCCGCTGATGGTGGATATAGATACCGGCTGGGGCGGGGCATTCAACATCGCCCGCACCATTCGCCACATGATCCGCGCGGACGTGGCGGCAGTGCACATGGAAGACCAGGTCTCGACCAAGCGCTGCGGCCACCGGCCCGGCAAGGAAGTCGTCAGCACGGCAGAAATGGTTGACCGCATCAAGGCGGCGGTCGATGCCCGCACCGACGACGGCTTCGTGATCATGGCGCGTACCGATGCACTGGCAATCGAAGGTCTGAATGCGGCGATCGACCGCGCCTGTGCGTATATCGAGGCGGGCGCCGACATGATCTTTCCGGAAGCGATCACGGAGTTGCCGATGTACCGGCAGGTCAAGGATGCGGTCAAGGTGCCGATCCTGGCGAATCTGACCGAGTTCGGCGCGACGCCGATGTTCACCCTCGATGAGCTGCGCTCGGTGAATGTTGATATCGCGCTCTACTGCTGCGGGGCTTATCGCGCCATGAATGCGGCGGCTCTGAATTTCTACAAGACCCTGCGTGCCGAAGGCACTCAGAAAAGCGTGGTGTCGACGATGCAGAGCCGCATGGAGTTGTATGACTACCTCGGCTACCACGACTACGAAAAAAAGCTCGACCAGTTGTTCGCGCAAGGCAAGGGAAAATAAGCGCACCTCAGCCCCAGAAAAAAATCAGCAGAACATCCGCCGGACCATCGGCACCCCCGAAACAAGCCGGCGACCCGTCCGGTATCTTGCACTTCAGTCGAGGAGACCCCATGAGCGACACCACCACCGCCCCCGGCGCATTCAAACCGAAAAAATCCGTCGCTTTGTCCGGCGTTACGGCCGGCAACACTGCCCTGTGCACGGTCGGCAAGACCGGCAATGACCTGCATTACCGCGGCTATGACATCCTCGATATCGCCGAGACCAGCGAGTTCGAAGAGATCGCCCATTTGCTGGTACAAGGCAAGCTGCCCAATGCAGCCGAACTGGCGGCCTACAAGCGCAAGCTGAAATCGCTGCGTGGCCTGCCGGCAAACGTGAAGGCGGCGCTCGAATGGCTGCCGGCGGCAGCGCATCCGATGGACGTGATGCGCACCGGCGTCTCCGTGCTCGGTTGCATCTTGCCTGAGAAAGAGGACCACAACACGCCCGGCGCGCGCGACATCGCCGACCAACTGATGGCTTGCCTCGGTTCGATCCTGCTCTACTGGTATCACTACAGCCACAACGGCCGCCGCATCGAGACCGAAACCGACGATGATTCGATCGGCGCGCATTTCCTGCATCTGCTGCATGGCACGCCGCCCTCGCAATCGTGGGAAAAAGCGATGCACACGTCGCTGATCCTGTATGCCGAACATGAATTCAATGCCTCGACCTTCGCTGCCCGCGTGATCGCCGGCACCGGCAGCGACATTCATTCCGCGATTACCGGCGGCATCGGCGCGTTGCGCGGCCCGAAACACGGCGGCGCCAACGAAGCCGCCTTCGACATCCAGAAACGCTATGAAACACCGGACGAAGCCGAAGCCGACATCCGCCGCCGGATGGAGAACAAGGAAGTCATCATCGGTTTCGGTCATCCGGTCTACACCATCTCTGACCCGCGCAACAAGGTGATCAAGAGCGTGGCCAAGAAGCTGTCGAAGGAAGCCGGTTCGACCAAGATGTTCGATATCGCCGACCGCCTCGAATCGGTGATGTGGGATGCGAAAAAAATGTTTCCGAACCTGGACTGGTTCTCGGCCGTGTCGTATCACATGATGGGTGTGCCGACCGCCATGTTCACGCCCCTGTTCGTGATCTCGCGCACCTCCGGCTGGGCTGCGCACATCATCGAGCAGCGCATCGACAACAAGATCATCCGACCGAGCGCGAATTACGTCGGGCCGGAAGACTTGAAGTTCGTGCCGATCAACAAGCGCAAATAATGATGATGAACACTGCCTTCCGCAAGAACCTGCCCGGCACCGCGCTGGATTATTTCGACACGCGCGCAGCAGTCGATGCCATCTCGCCGGGTGCCTACGACAAGCTGCCCTACACCTCGCGTGTGCTGGCCGAAAACCTGGTCCGGCGCTGCGACCCGGCAAGCTTGAATGCCTCGCTGTCGCAATTCATCGAGCGCCGGCGCGACCTGGATTTTCCGTGGTTTCCGGCGCGGGTGGTGTGTCATGACATTCTCGGCCAGACCGCGCTGGTCGAGCTGGCCGGGTTGCGGGACGCGATCGCCTTGCAGGGGGGCGATCCGGCGCTGGTCAATCCGGTGGTGCCGACGCAACTGGTGGTCGATCATTCCCTGGCGGTCGAATGCGGCGGCTTCGATCCGGATGCCTTCGCCAGGAACCGGGCGATCGAGGACCGGCGCAATGAAGACCGGTTCCACTTCATCGAGTGGACCAAGAAGGCGTTTCACAATGTCGACGTGATCCCTCCCGGCAATGGCATCCTGCATCAGATCAACCTGGAACGGATGAGCCCGGTGGTGCAGGTCAAAGATGGCGTGGCCTTTCCCGACACGTTGGTGGGCACCGATTCCCACACGCCGATGGTCGATGCGCTGGGCGTGATCGCCATCGGTGTCGGTGGCCTGGAAGCAGAGAGCGTCATGCTTGGCCGCGCATCCTGGATGCGGCTGCCGGACATCATCGGCGTCGAACTCTCCGGTCGGCCGCAGCCGGGCATTACCGCTACCGACATCGTGCTGGCACTGACCGAATTCCTGCGCCAGCAAAAGGTGGTGTCGTCCTATCTCGAATTTTACGGATCGGGCGCTGCCCATCTGACGCTGGGTGACCGCGCCACCATTTCGAACATGGCGCCGGAGTTCGGTGCCACGGCTGCGATGTTCTACATCGACCGCCAGACCATCGCCTACCTGAAGCTGACCGGGCGCGAGGATGCGCAGGTTGCGCTGGTGGAGACCTACGCCCGGCACACCGGCCTGTGGGCCGACAGCCTGGCGCAGGCAGAGTACGAGCGCGTGCTGCACTTCGATCTGTCGACGGTGGTGCGCACCATCGCCGGGCCGAGCAATCCGCACAACCGCGTGCCGACCTCCGAACTGGCCGCACGCGGCATCAGCGGAGTGGTCGAGAACGTGCCGGGCCAGATGCCGGATGGCGCCGTCATCATCGCGGCCATCACCAGCTGCACCAACACCAACAACCCGCGCAACATGATCGCTGCGGGGCTGGTGGCGCGCAATGCCAATCGGCTCGGGCTGACCCGCAAGCCATGGGTCAAGAGTTCGCTGGCGCCGGGCTCGAAGACGGTGGCGCTGTATCTGGAGGAAGCCGGGTTGCTGCCGGAACTCGAGCAGCTGGGTTTTGGCGTGGTCGGCTTTGCCTGCACCACCTGCAACGGCATGAGCGGTGCGCTCGATCCGGTGATCCAGGAGGAGGTCATTGCACGCAATCTGTATGCGACTGCGGTCCTGTCGGGCAATCGCAATTTCGACGGCCGGATTCATCCGTATGCCAAGCAGGCGTTCCTGGCCTCGCCGCCGCTGGTGGTGGCCTATGCGATCGCCGGCACGATCCGTTTCGACATCGAGAAGGATGTGCTGGGCGTGTCGGCGGATGGCGCCGAGATCCGGTTGCAAGACCTCTGGCCGTCCGACGAAGAGATCGATGCAATCGTGGCCTCGAGCGTCAAGCCGTCCCAATTTCGGAAAGTCTATGAACCGATGTTCGCGCTGCGCGTCGACGATGGCCAGCAGGTCGCGCCACTCTACGACTGGCGGCCGCAGACCACCTACATTCGCAGGCCACCATATTGGGAAGGCGCGCTGGCGGGCGCCCGCCTGCTGACGGGCATGCGTCCGCTGGCCGTCCTGGGCGACAACATCACCACCGACCATCTTTCGCCCTCCAACGCGATCATGCGCGACAGTGCCGCCGGTGAATACCTGGCGAAGATGGGTTTGCCTGAGGAAGACTTCAATTCCTATGCCACCCATCGCGGCGACCATCTCACGGCGCAGCGCGCCACCTTCGCCAATCCGACGCTGAGGAATGAAATGGTCAAGATCGACGGCAAGGTCGCGGCCGGCTCGCTCACGCGCATCGAGCCGGAGGGTGAAGTCACCCGCATGTGGGAAGCGATCGAAACCTACATGGCGCGCAAGCAGCCGCTGATCGTGATCGCCGGCGCTGATTATGGCCAGGGCTCGTCGCGCGACTGGGCCGCCAAGGGCGTGCGTCTGGCCGGCGTGGAAGCGATCGTGGCCGAAGGCTTCGAGCGCATCCACCGCACCAATCTGGTTGGCATGGGCGTGCTGCCGTTGGAATTCAAGCCGGGCGTGAACCGCATCAGCCTGGCCATCGATGGCAGCGAGACCTACGATGTCGTCGGCGCCCGCACGCCGCTGGCCACGCTCACGCTGGTCATTCGGCGCAAAAGTGGCGAAGAGGTCGAGGTACCCGTCACCTGCCGGCTTGATACGGCGGAGGAAGTGTCGATCTACGAGGCCGGTGGCGTGCTGCAGCGGTTTGCGCAAGATTTTCTGGAATCAATCAAGGTGGCGTGAATTCGCGGACAGGGCCGCTTTGCGCAGAGATGCGAAAACAACGAAAAAGGGCGAGATGAGGACAACATGTTTTCCGGCACAGGCTCGAATTGCCGCAACTTACATGCGTGGCGGCACCAGCAAGGGCGTGTTTTTCCGGCTCCAGGATCTGCCCGAATCTGCGCAGATGCCGGGTGCTGCGCGCGATGCGCTGCTGCTGCGCGTGATCGGCAGCCCCGACCCGTACGCCAAGCAGATCGACGGCATGGGCGGCGCCACCTCCAGCACCAGCAAGACCGTGATCGTCTCTCCCAGCAGCCGTGCCGATCATGATGTCGACTATCTTTTCGGACAGGTAGCGATCGACAGCGCCTTCGTCGACTGGAGCGGCAATTGCGGCAACCTGTCGGCGGCGGTGGGTGGGTTTGCCATTGCCGGCGGTCTGATCGATTCGTCCCGGGTGCCGCGTGACGGCGTCGTCGCGGTACGCATCTGGCAGGCCAACATCGGCAAGACCATCATCGCGCATGTGCCGATGGCCGATGGTGCGGTACGGGAAACCGGTGATTTCACGCTCGATGGCGTGACCTTTCCGGCGGCCGAGGTGCAACTTGAATTTCTCGATCCGGCAGCCGAGGAAGAGGGCGCAGGCGGCGCCATGTTCCCGACCGGGAATGTGGTCGACGACCTGGACGTGCCGGGCATTGGTGTGTTGAAGGCGACCATGATCAATGCCGGCATCCCGACGATCTTCATCGAGGCCAGTGCGGTCGGTTACACCGGGACCGAATTGCAGGAGGCGATCAATGGCGATGCAACGGCGCTGGCGATGTTCGAGACAATCCGCGCGCATGGTGCGCGACGCATGGGGCTGATCACGGACTTGTCGGACGCGGCACGGCGGCAGCATACGCCGAAGGTCGCCTTCGTGGCGCCATCGGCAGCTTACGTCTCGTCGAGCGGAAAGAAAGTCGAGAGGCAAGAGATCGATCTGCTGGTGCGGGCCCTGTCGATGGGCAAGCTGCATCATGCGATGATGGGCACGGCCGCTGTCGCCATCGGTACCGCAGCAGCGATTCCGGGCACATTGGTCAACCTGGCTGCCGGCGGGCCCGAGCGCAGCGCCAGCAGCAGCGCCGTGCGCTTCGGGCATCCGTCGGGCACGTTGCGCGTCGGCGCCGAAGCGCGGCAGGTCGATGGTCAATGGCAGGTCAGCAAGGCGATCATGAGCCGCAGCGCGCGGGTGTTGATGGAAGGCTGGGTGCGCGTGCCGATGTCGATGCCGGCCGTGGGTGAAACTGAAGCAACCGAAGCAACCGCAAAAATTTACATCTGACGCATCAGACGACAGAGGAGACAACATGGACTACGACACCTGTTACCGGCAGTCGATCGAAGAGCCGGAAATTTTCTGGGGCAAGGCAGCCCAAGGCATCGACTGGCACCGGCCCTTCGCGCGCGTGCTTGATTATGATCGTCCGCCGTTCGCCCGCTGGTTCGTCGGCGGCCAGACCAATCTCTGCCACAACGCCATCGACCGCTGGCTACCGACGCAACCGGATGCGCTGGCCTTGATCGCCATCTCCACCGAAACCGCCGACGGCACGCCGCGCGACAAGACATATACCTACACCGAACTGCATGCCGAAGTGCAGCGCTGCGCCGCCATCATGCTGGCGCTAGGCGTCAAGCGCGGCGACCGGGTGCTGATCTACATGCCGATGATTGCCGAGGCGATCTTCGCAATGTTCGCTTGCGCCCGTATCGGGGCGGTTCACTCGGTGGTCTTCGGTGGCTTCGCCGCCAACAGCCTGGCCACCCGCATCGATGATGCACAGCCAGTGCTGATCGTCTCGGCCGATGCCGGCTCCCGTAGCGGCAAGGTGATCCCGTACAAACCGCTCCTCGATGAAGCCATCCGACTGGCGAATCACAAGCCGGCGCATGCGCTGATCGTCGACCGCGGCATGGCGCCGATGGATACCGTCGCCGGCCGCGATGTCGATTACGCGACTGCACGCGCCGACCATATCAACGCAATGGTTCCGGTGACCTGGCTGGAGGCGACCGACCCGTCGTACATCCTTTACACCTCCGGCACCACCGGCAAGCCAAAGGGGGTGCAGCGGGACGTGGGCGGCTATGCGGTGGCGCTGTCGCAATCGATGCAGACCTTGTTCTGCGATGGCCCGGGCGGCACCTTCTTCTGCGCCTCGGATGTCGGCTGGGTGGTGGGCCACTCTTACATCGTCTATGCGCCGCTGATTGCCGGCATGGCGACCGTGCTCTACGAAGGTTTGCCGACCCGGCCGGACGCCGGCAGCTGGTGGCGCATCGTCGACCGGTACAAGGTCACGCGCCTGTTCACCGCGCCGACCGCGATCCGGGTCCTGAAAAAGCAGCCGCCCGAATACATCAGCCGGCATGACCTGTCGTCGTTGAAGGCGATCTACCTGGCTGGCGAGCCGCTCGATGAAACCACCTCGGCCTGGATCGCCGATGCAGTGGGCGTGCCGATCATCGACAATTACTGGCAGACCGAAAGCGGCTGGCCGATTCTTTCGATCGCCCGGGGCGCCGACGATCGGCCGACCCGCCTGGGCAGCCCCGGCATTCCGATGCCCGGCTATCGCGTCAAGATCCTCAATGAATCGACCGGCGCCGAATGCGGGGCCAATGAAAAAGGCGTGGTCGTGATCGAAGGCCCGCTGCCACCCGGCTGCCTGCAAACCGTGTACCGTGACGATGATCGCTTCCTGCAAACGTATTGGGCCAATTTCGAGAGCGAACAGGTGTATTCCACCTTCGACTGGGGCATTCGGGATGCAGACGGTTACTACTTCATCCTCGGCCGCACGGACGACGTGATCAATGTGGCCGGGCATCGGCTGGGTACGCGGGAAATCGAGGAATGCATCTCCAGTCATCCGGATGTGTCCGAAGTGGCCGTGGTGGGTGTCGAAGACAAGCTGAAAGGGCAAGCGGCGGTGGCTTTCGTGATCCCCAAGAATGCGGCGCGCACCGCAACGCCGGCCGATTCGATGGCGCTGGAAGGGGAAATCATGGGAGTGGTCGACAAGCGCCTGGGCGCGCTCGGCCGGCCGTCCCGGGTCTATTTCGTCAACCTGTTGCCGAAGACCCGTTCTGGCAAGCTGCTGCGCCGCTCGATCCAGGCGATCTGCGAAGGCCGCGATCCGGGCGACCTGACGACCATCGAGGATCCGGCGTCGCTGCTGCAGATCCGGGCCGCGCTGGCCGGTTGAAAGGGAGAGGCGACCCTGCACGCGGTACGGGTCGCCGCTGCTCGTCAGTTCAGAAAATCCAGCAGCTCCGGACCGAACACCTCCCGATGCAATCGACTTGCCGGCACCCCGGCGTCGAGCAATGCACGCCATTGCGCCTGCATGAATTCAACCGGTCCGCAGAGATAGACATCGGCAGCCGCATGATCCCAGGCGGGAAGCGCTGACAGCAGCATGCGTCCGCCGAAGGTCTTGCCGTCGGCCAGATCGGCGCCCGAGTGGGTCTCATAGAAAGTCACGTCACGCAGGTTCGGCATGATCGCGGCAGCGTTGGCGAGGTCAGCGCGATGGGCATGCTGGACGCTGCTGCGCGCCGCATGCGCGAAGATCACCTCGCGCATGGGATGCACCTGGGCGATCCGGTTCAGCACTGCGATCATCGGTGTGATGCCGACACCGGCCGACAGCAGCACGATCGGCCGCTCGGATTCGACATCCGGCCGAAAATCGCCGAACGGATGCGTGACTTGCAGGATGCTGCCTGGTGTTACATGATCATGCAGCCAGTTCGATACCTGCCCCGCCGGCTCGCTGCGGCCGTGACGTTGGCGCAGCCGTTCCCGCTTGACCGAGATCCGCAGATGCTGCGGATGCGGCGCATCGCACAGGCTGTACTGGCGCAACTGGGTGCTGCCGTCGGCGAAATCAACCGAGACGCTGACATACTGGCCCGGCGCAAACGACGGCAGCGACAAGCCATCGGTAGCCGCCAGCGTGTAGGATTTCATGTCCTCGCCCTGACTGGTGATGTCGGTCACGCGCAACGGGCGCAACTGGCCGGGCGTGATCTCGGCCTGCGCGTACAGTTTTTTCTCGGTCTCGATCAGGATGCCGGCCAACATGCCGTAAGCCTCTTCCCATGCGGCCAGCAACGGCGGTGTCGCCGCCTTGCCCAGCACTTCCGATATTGCACCCAACAGATATTTGCCCACGATCGGATAATGCGCCGGCAGGATGCCGACCGACGCATGCTTTTGCACGATGCGCTCGATCACCGGCCCCAGGGCGGCAGCATTGTCGATGTTGGCGGCATAGGCGAAGACGGCTGCGGCCAGGGACTGCTGCTGGACACCGCTGCTCTGGTTGCCCATGTTGAACAGGTTCTTCAGTTCGGGATGGGCAGCGAACATGTTGCTGTAGAACGTGCGCGTAATTGCGAGACCATGCTCCCGAAGGACCGGGACACTGGCATCGATATAGGGACGGGCTTCTGCTGAGATCATGATGTTTTCTTTCTATAAATATGCATTTTTTATACCATTTTTAGATCAAAAAAATGGGTTGAGGAGTGCTTCGAATGACGGATGTTCGTGGCCTGTTATTCAGCCTGTCGTTCCAACGGCCACAGGGGAGATCCTGGTGAATTCCCGGTGCATGCCGATGATCTGTGCGCCCACTGCACCGCCGGCGATGTCGGCCAGGGTATAGGCATCCATTGTCGTGTAGAAGGCCCGCAATCCGTTCGCAAGTGCGCTGCGAAGCAAACAGTTCGCCTGCAAGCGGCAGTCGAGCGCGGCGCAGTCGATCAGTTCGACCTCTCCCTCGAGTTCGCGCAGGACCGTACCGATGCGCAAGGTGCGGGGGTCGGCGCGCAAGGCGAGGCCGCCGTTACGGCCGCGCGTCGCTTCGATCCAGCCGGCCCTTGCCAGTTGCGCAGCAACCTTGACCAGGTGATTCTGCGGGATGTCGAACTGGCGGGCGATTTCTCCCGCCGTCACCGGTGTCCGCTCCGGCGCATTGCC
>JAYTLK010000020.1:0-37261 GCA_043729515.1 Herminiimonas sp. | reverse complement strand
GCCGTGTCCGAGACGATCACCGTCGCGTCCTTGTCCAGCGTGTTCAGGGTCCCCGGGTGCAGATGGTCGTGATGGCCATGCGAGATATAGATGTAGTCGATTTTTTTGCCAACGAGCGGGTCAAGGCATGGTGCCGGATAGTTCCACCACTGCGCGCCAAAACAGGGACCACGCCACCAAGGATCGGAAAGAATCGTCAAGCCTTTTGTCTCGATCATGATGCAGGCGTGGCCGATCATCGTTATTTTCATTCAAAACCCCGTGGTTGAGCGACCGGGTCATTGCCTGACACCGCGGATCGCTGGTTTTTGCTCGCACCGAAAGCCCGATACAAAAAGCGCTTCCGCAATGACAATTTGCTAACAATGCTGATATTTGTTTTATATCGCGAATTTCTAACTTGCGCAACGTCGCTCTTCGTCTACCAAAACATACTTACTTTTAGGTAACTTTGCCGAAGATTTGTTTCAGGGAATATTCTCGTTGAAATCGCTCCGTGACCGGTTTTTCACCGGCACGATCGTCCGTCCATTACCTTTGGGAAATTTTCTGAATGTGCGCTGCGTCAAGATAAAGCGGGTCTTCACTGGCTAATCCCGCAAGTCAAACGTAAAATATTATCTCTGCGCAACTTCAGGTTTTCCAATGCCCGCTCTTCCCAAGCCACTGCCTCGGATCGATTTGCTGGATTACGGACGTTTCGCCGCCGCAATTGCAGTGATGGCTTATCATCTTTTTTGTTTATTGATTGCGGCCGGCAAGGCACCGAACATCACCTTGGTCGATTCTGTCAGCGCAGTGGCCAGTCACGGTTACCTGGGCGTCGAGCTTTTCTTCATGATCAGCGGCTACGTGATCTTTTTCTCGGCCCAGGGCCGAACACCGGCGCAGTTTGCGGTATCCCGCATGCTCCGGCTGTATCCCGCTTTCTTGTTTTGCATGCTCGCGACAGCAGCCGTCAAGCTGGCTTTCCCGGTAGAAGCAGGTGCGCTCTATCCGAGCCAGTTCCTGACCAATCTGACGATGATGCCGCGCTTGTTTGGCCGGAATGAAATCGACGGCAGTTACTGGACCCTCACCCTTGAGCTATGCTTTTATGCGATGGTGATGGTGATGCTCGTGCTCCGGCAAAGCAAAAACTTGGAAAAAATGTTCATCTGCTGGCCGGTCGTCATCCTGGTGGCAGGGCCACTCGGCAGTACCAGCATGCCCGTCCTGGGTGGTTATTACAGCTACTTCGCCGCAGGCGCATTGTTCGCAATTCGCAAGACGAATCGGTCGCACTGGGTGTCGCTGGCGCTGTTGATATGTTTTTATGATTCCATGCGTGCGTACAATGGAAACAAGTCTCCAGCGGAGGTTTCGGCACTGATCAACATCACGGCGATCACTTGCTTTTACTTTTTCATCTACCTGCTGCACCACCCGCACATTGCGAATCTTCGCCTTCCGGGCGCGAAGTTCGTCGGGAGTCTGACGTATCCCGTCTATCTGATCCATCAGGTGATCGGGACCGTCATCATTGCGAAGTTTGCCACTGAAGCAAACAAGGTCGGCGTCATTTTCCTGGTCATGGTCGGCATGCTCGCCGTCGCCGGAGGAATTCACTACCTTGTGGAAGTACGCATGAAGGAGTGGTGGCGATCGTCGATCAATCGCCTTGTTGGCGTACCGGTGGCGAGGATGGACATCGCAGCGCAATCGACACGCAAATTGCTCATGTCCTGGTGGCGTGTCAAGGCGGATCAGGCATGACGACGCAAGTGGTTTGCACATGCGTCTATCGCTGGATTGGAGCAGGCGGCAAAAATAAAGCGGGCTGCCTGGCAACACATTCCGCTCGTTCAGCTGCAATCCGTACCTGATTGCTCGTCAAGGTCTTTTCGTCGAGAGCAAAACCGAATGCATTTTGCCGAGGTCTCTCCACCATCAGTCGCTCTAGCAGTAGATCCCCAAGCTGCTTCTTGAAGTGCCCTCCTTCCCAGTACCAGCGTGGCACCGTTTTTCGGTCGCCCTCCTGCGGGATGATGTCGCAGTTGTATGCACTGAAACCGCTGAAATCAGTCAGCGTGATGCGGGCCGACGGATGTTCACGTTTGATCGATGCGATCTCATCGACAAGATGACGTTTCCATTCTTCAAACAACGGCCAGAGTCCGTACTGTTCGAACTGCGCAAGCATCTGCGCATGATAAGGGTAGATCAGCAATTTGACGTCCGCACCGCCAGCGATCGCGGTAGACACCATTTCACGGAGATAATTGAAATCGCCAAGCTCAAGCCGGCCTTTTGATTTCCTTTGAAAATTTGCTGCATTCTCCTGTGCCCGTTGCCGAAAGATTTTTGGATATCCATCGTTCCGCACATGGACCAGGTATTCCTTGAGCGGATTGAACCCGGTTGGGGCAATCGTCGGCGCTCCCGCGTCATGCTGGATGCGCAGCGTCTGGATTGCGTCCTTCACCGACAGTAACGAAAACAAGGTATCGAAACGCCAGAAATCGGGGCCGTGCTCGTCTGGCTTGGCTGCCACGGGAGTCACGGCCGGACTCGAGCCGTTCTGCAGGAAATCGATGAACTCGACACCGACGATCATCGTTTGCGGATAAATCCCGGCCTGCACGATGTCGCGGAGCTGTTTTGCTGAAACGCTCAGGCCGGTGCCCGCAATCGCCAGATTGTAGCCAGGGCCTGACTCTGCGGGAATCGCGCTGGGATCGAAGCCGATGTCTGCCCGAGAATTTCCGAAGATCAGCAAACGCGGGTTACCTGCAACCGCATTCTGATGCTTGATTTCAGTCTGGTAACGGGTCGGGCCAGGCTTCACCATGTTCATGCCCGGAAGACGCGGCATGCCGTAAATTCCATAGGGATCGACGAAAACGACCAAGGCAATGAGGGCGCAGCCGCCGGAGAGGAAAGCAACGGCGAAAAAACGCAGGAAATCGTTGAATGATGACTCTGACGGTCTCACGTTTTCTTTCAGCTAAAACTGGTAATACAGAAAATCTGCAGGACGATTCAACGAAAGTGCTCCTGCGATGGCGAGCAATGCGATGGTTATTGCCCATCCACGTGATGGCGCCCATGTCAGGATTCCGGCAATGGCGCCCTTGGCAGTATTCGGTGCAGCATGAAAGTCGAGTGCCGGTTCGAAATGTCGCATGACTTCCTGGGTATTGGGAAAGCAAAAGGTGATGACCGCGGCTATCAGGATCCATGTCCATGTCTCGACGAATACCGAGCCACCGCCGAGGTAGAAGCGAATGCCGGCACGATCGAAGAATGGCAATGCAAAATGCAACTTTGCAGCAAACGCATCAGGCAAACCTATCCCGTAGTAACCGTACATTCCCTTCAATACAATCATTGCCGTGCCCATGTCCGGCGCACGGAAAAAGACCCAGGCGCTGCAGACGGCCACGAAGGTCAAGACGATCGAAGGCAATCGCCACCAGCTTGAATCGGCTGGTAGTTTCAACGTGCTTGCAACAGTGCGCCAAAGGTGATTCAAGACCAGATAGACGCCATGCAAGAATCCCCAAATCACGAAGTTCCACCCGGCCCCATGCCACAGGCCCCCAAGCACCATCGTGATCATCAGATTGAGATGTCGTCGAACGCTGCCACCTCTGTTTCCACCAAGCGGAATATAAAGATAGTCCCTGAGGAACCGCGACAACGTCATGTGCCACCGACGCCAGAATTCGACGATGTTGCGTGATTTATAAGGCGAATCGAAATTCAACGGCAGTTGAACACCGAACAGACGTGACAAGCCGATCGCCATGTCGGAATATCCGGAAAAGTCGAAATACAACTGGAAGGCATAAGCGAGTGTCCCGCCCCATGCAAGGAAAAAAGAAGGTTCGACCGGATGGTTGAACAGTGGGGATGCATAGGCGCTGATGTTATCGGCAATCAAAACTTTTTTTGCCAGCCCGATGACGAAAATGCTGGCACCGATGCCGATGTTGCGCGCCGAAAGACGGAAGATCCGGCGATCGGCAAACTGCGGCATCATTTCCTTGTGATGCAAGACCGGGCCAGCGATCAGGTGCGGGAAATAGGTAACGAACAAAATGTAATGGACGAAGCTCCCTTCGTTGACCTTGCCCTGGTAAGTGTCGACCAGATAGGCGATCTGCGTGAACGTAAAAAAAGAGATGCCGATCGGCAGGATCACGACCAACGGTGCAAGGTGGCTGCCTGTCAAGTCGACAAAGGTCGCCGCGAAAAACCCGGCATATTTGTAGTACGCCAGTAATGCCAGGTTGGCGGAGATTGCCGTAGTCAGTATTTTTTTGCGGGAAGTCCCGATGCGGCGGCGCAGATAAAAGGCACACCAGTAATTGAAGGTGATGGAGCCGAGCAGAAGCGGAACGTAACGGTAGTCCCACCAGGCGTAGAAAAAAATTGACGCGCAAGCCATCCAGGCCGCGCCGAGGAACGCACTTCGCGCTCCCAGCAAAAAGAAGCCTGTGGCGCACAGCGGAAGGAACGCGAGCAGGAACGCGTAGGAATTAAAAAGCATCGACGGTCATTCCGGGAGAAGGCATGCCGGGTACGATCAACAGTCGTCGATGACCGTTCGCCCCGCGCGAATCAAGAATGCAAGCCCGATCGAGTATGCTTTGACAATTGTTACAGTGCAAGTATTTGTTGCACTTGCGCAGCATCTGAAACGCGTGACCAACCGCGATATCGACCAGTTTGAAGTAACGTCGGGATAGCCAGGAACCTGGCGTTAAATATAAGTGCAAATGGTGCCCGGGACCGGAATCGAACCGGTACACCGTTACCGGCGAGAGATTTTAAGTCTCTTGTGTCTACCTGTTTCACCACCCGGGCTGGCTGGAGAGGCTGTCGCAGCATGCTGTCGAAGCCCCTTGATGAGGCGGCGATTCTAGCATACCGACCTGCGCCACCAAACCACGCCCGCCCATCTCTTCTGGCAGCGCGCAAGCAGTCCGCCGCCCTGCCGACGCGCTTCCCGAAATTCAGTTATTCTCCGATCAAAACGTGCTTCCGCATGTCCTGCCGCCGCGCCGCAGTACAGATTTTCTGTCCCGCCCGCCGCATGGACCTGCCGCCCCTGACCGCCTAGTTGCGCGACAGAGGTGACGATGAATGCCGATACCGATAAAGATACGAGGGAACACCGAATTGTCCACTTTGCTCAAGCGCCGCCTTGCGTTGCTCTCCGACCCGGCACATCGTGCCGTGCTCGCCGGCGGTCTGCGCGGCATCGAGCGAGAAACCTTGCGGGTCGACCCCGAAGGCCGGCTTGCCGCCACGCCGCACCCTGCCGCGCTCGGCGCGCCATTGACGCATCCGCACATCACGACCGATTATGCCGAGACGCTGATGGAGTTCGTCACCAGCGCCGAGCCGGATATCGCCACTGCGCTCGCCGAACTCGACCGCGTGCACCGCTTTACCTACGACAAGCTCGGCAGCGAACTGCTGTGGAGCCAATCGATGCCCTGCGACCTGCCACCCGAATCCGAGATCGCGATCGCCGCCTACGGCAGCTCGCACATCGGCATGTTGAAGCATGTGTATCGGCGTGGCCTGGCGCTGCGCTATGGGAAGGCGATGCAGTGCATTGCGGGCATCCATTACAACTTCTCGTTATCGGAAGACCTGTGGGCGCTGCTGCAGAAAGAGGAAGGCATGGCCGGCACGCCGCGGGCTCATCAATCAGCCAGCTATTTCTGCCTGATCCGAAATTTTCGGCGCTACAGCTGGCTGCTGATGTATCTGTTCGGCGCGTCGCCGGCACTGGCATCGGGGTTTCTGCGCGGGCAACCGCATCAGCTGGAGGTGTTATCGCCCGACACCTTGTATCTGCCTTATGCGACCAGTCTGCGCATGAGCGATCTCGGCTACCAGAGCAATGCGCAGGCAAGCCTGTCGGTGCAGTTCGACGACATCGACAATTACATTCGCAGCCTGACGCAGGCAGTGAGCCAGCCGTACGCTCCCTATGCCGAGGTTGGTACGCATGTCGATGGGCAGTGGGTGCAGCTGAACACGAATTTGCTGCAGATCGAGAATGAATACTACTCGACCATCCGGCCGAAACGGGTCATCGATGTGGGCGAACGGGCGCTCGGTGCCCTTGCCGCGCGCGGGGTGCAGTATGTGGAAGTGCGCTGCATGGATGTCGACCCGTTTGAACCGGTCGGCATCAGCTTGCAGACCTCGCGTTTTCTTGATGCGTTCCTGCTTTTTTGCGCCCTCGACGAGAGTCCGCAGGCGTCCGACCGCGGGGCAGCCGATACGGCCAACTTCGCGCGTGTCGTCAAGGAAGGCCGGCGCCCGGGCTTGCAACTGACGCAGGACGGTCGCAAGATCGGCCTGCGGGAGTGGGCCGATGCGCTCCTCGAGCAGATCGACGTGACGGTGGCCTTGCTCGACACGCATGCCGGCAGCACGGAGCATGCGAAGGCAATGGCTGCGCAACGCGCGAAAATCGATGATGTGGCGCTGACGCCATCGGCACGCGTCCTTGCCGCCATACGCGAGAACGGCAACTCCTTCACTGCCTTCGGTCTGCGACAAAGCCGGGCCCACGCCGAAGTACTGCGCGCGCATCGGTTGTCGGCAGAAGAGCAGGAGGGATTGGAAGAAGCCGTGCGCAAGTCGGTCGCCGACCGCATCATGCTGGAAACGATGCAGACGGGCGACTTCGATGCCTTCGTCGAACGCTACCGGGCCAGCGTGTCGGGCGACGCCGGCAATGCAGCGATGACTGCCGACACCACCAGTGCACCTGCCGCTACCGAAAACAGCAATGTGAATGAATGGGTCGCACCGTAGACGGCCGCCATTGCATAGCCGCCCAACGCCTGCAGCAATGCATACACGAAGGTCATCATCGCCCAGTTGCGCTGATGGGCAGCAGGGCCGGCAATCTCGATCACGCGCCCGGATGCAACCGCGACCATGCCCGGCGTCAGCGCGCCGACGGCAAAGGACGAGAGAAATAAAGCCGGCATAGCGGTCGACACCAGAGGCAATGCCACCGCAGCCGCCTTGCAGGCGAAACAGGCCACCAGCGTGCGCTTGAAACCAAAACGATCGGCTGCATAGCCACTGAGCAGCGGCCCCAGTGCGGCACCCGCGCCGAAGACGGCCCAGAATGCGCCACCGACGCTCAATGGCTTGCCCAGACCGTGCACCAGGTATTCAACCCAGAAGACAGTGTGTGGCAGATAACCGATCGCATCGAGCACATAGGCGCACAGAAGCGCCAGCAATGCGCCGCGCGGCAGGAAAGTCTGCCTTTGCGCCGTGCCTGCCGACGCCGACGAAGCTGCAGATGCCGAAGCGGCTTGCTGATCAGCCGCAGATACCTTAAAGCGGGGCCAGGCAAACGCAGTGGCAAGCGCGGTGACCGCGGCCAGCACGAGCCAGACCTGCCGCAAATGCGCAGCGCCGATCGCTGGCACGGCCATTCCGGAGACGACAACGCCGATGCCGATGCCGGCAAACACGATGCCGATGGCTTTGCCGCGTGCCGCAACCGGCACCTGCCGCATCAGGAACGGTGCCGCCAGGATCATCAGCACCCCACCCGCAGCGCCGGCCAGCAGCCGCCATCCCCATAACCACGACAGACCCAGGTCGACACTGCAGGCAACCAGGCTGATCACCACCGACAGCATCGCTGCACGAATCACGCGCGCGGCGCCAAGCCACAGCGCCAGACGATGCGCGCTGGCGCCACCGAGCAGGTAACCGAGCAGATTGGCGGCCGCAATCTGCGCTGCGCCAGCGGCAGATGTCCAGCCGGAGTCGATCATCAACGGCAGCAGAGGCACATACGCAAACCGGCCGATGCCAAGGCCCACCAGCGAAGCACAGAGCCCGGCAAAAGCCAACGGCCACCAGCGGGCCGGGGTACGAGTGCCGACGGCAGGCGGGGTCATCAACGCAACGCGGAGTAGGCAGTAGGGCTCAGGAACATGTTCTCGATGCGCTCGACGATGATGCCGGTTGCTTCCGTGGCAGCCCGGGCCGCGATCCAGTCCGGGTCGCTGGAAAACGCATTCCATTTGCGTTCACGCTCGGCCAGGCTGTCCCAACGCAGGATGTAGGTGAGTGCCTGGTTGCTGCTGCCAACCAGCGTGGTCCAGAAACCAACCTGTTCGATGCCGTACTTCTCCCAGAACGTCAGGGTAGTGCTTTCGAAGCGCTGGTTCAGTGCCGGCAGGCGGCCTGGAGCGCAATGATAGATACGCATTTCATGGATCATGGAGTTCCTTTAAGTGTAACAAGTCAAGCGAATGAGAACTGTCGATTGCCCGGATGAAGTTGCTTGCTTAAATTATCTGAAAACTTTTTGGCGGAAATGAAAAAGCCCGCTGCAATGGCGGGCTAGGTCGGTCAAGGTACTGGAGGCGGGGGTCGGGATCGAACCGGCGTACACGGCTTTGCAGGCCGCTGCATAACCACTTTGCTACCCCGCCGCGGGACGTATTGTAACTGGGTACTTACGAAAACAAAAGCAGGCATTCCGGCTGCCAGCAGCTCACTGATCTGTGATGAACGCGATGCAATCAGACACCGTGCGTGAACAATTCTTTTACCGTATGAATGACCATTGGTCCGTCGAAATGGAGCGGGAGAAGAGTCTCGAACTCTCGACCTCAACCTTGGCAAGGTTGCGCTCTACCAACTGAGCTACTCCCGCATTTCATGGTGTTGCCGAACATCCGCCAATTTGATCAGGCATGCAATAGCCTGCAATAAAAAAGGAAGCCATTGTGGGCTTCCTCTCAACACTGGAGCGGGAGAAGAGTCTCGAACTCTCGACCTCAACCTTGGCAAGGTTGCGCTCTACCAACTGAGCTACTCCCGCGTTCACAACAGCCACATATTATAGGGCCTGTCTTTTTATTGTCAAGCGCAGAAGCCATGTCAGCCGGAGAGATCGGTGCGTTCCTTGATCAGTGGCCACGCCTTGCGCAGGTAGTACAGCATCGACCAGACCGTCAACACACCAGCGATGATCAGCAGGATCGAACCCCAGAAGCGGGTATCGATCACACCGAACAGGCTATCGTAATACAGCAGCATCGGGATGGCGATCATCTGTGCAGTCGTCTTTATCTTGCCCAACGAGTGCACGGCCACTGATTTGGATGCGCCCAATTGCGCCATCCATTCGCGCAAGGCAGAAATCGCGATTTCACGGCCGATGATGATGAAGGCAATCATGGTGCCGACCCGGTTCAGGTGCACGAGTTCGATCAGGGCGCCGGCGACCATCAGCTTGTCGGCAACCGGATCGAGAAAAGCGCCGAAGGCCGAAGTCTCGTTCCACCGCCGTGCAAGAAATCCGTCGAACCAGTCGGTGATGGCGGCGACGACGAAGATCGCAGTCGATGCGATGCCCTTTTCCAGTGGCGAGAGCCAGGCATCCGGCAGATAGAACACGCCGACCACCAGCGGGATCAGCGCCACGCGCAACCAGGTCAGCAAGATCGGAATGTTCAGCGGCATCGCAGGGCTTCGGTAAATGCGCAGGCACATCGCGCGGCGGTTGACGCTGGAATTATCGTATTAATTCAATGCAATTGCTTGTAAATGTCTTCAGCCAATTGCCGTGAAATGCCTTCGACCGACGCCAGGTCCTCGATGCTCGCATCGGCCACGCCGCGCACGCCGCCGAATCGTGCCAGGAGTTTTTGCCGACGCTTTGCGCCAATGCCTTCGATTTCTTCCAGGCGCGACGTCTGGCGGGACTTGGCACGCTTGGCACGCATGCCCGTGATGGCAAAACGATGCGCTTCATCACGGATCTGCGCAATCAGCATCAGCGCCGCCGATTCCTTGCCCAGTTCGAGCGGCGCCCGCTGGTCGGCGAAGATCAGCGTTTCCAATCCGACCCGTCGCCCTTCTCCCTTTGCCACGCCGACGATGTTGGTGATGTCGAGCCCGAGTTCGACGAACACCTGGCGTGCCATTTCGACCTGGCCCTTGCCGCCATCGATCAAGGCGATGTCGGGCATGACACCGTCGCCGTTGGCCACCTTTTCGTAGCGGCGCATCAGGACCTGGCGCATGGCGGCGTAATCGTCGCCCGGCGTGATGTCGTTGATGTTGTAGCGCCGGTATTCACCGTTTTGCATCGCATGATGATGGAAGACGACGCAGGACGCCTGGGTCGCCTCGCCCTGGGTGTGGCTGATGTCGAAACATTCGATGCGCAGCGCTTCCATGTCGGCGATGTCCACACCGAGCGTGTCGATCAGAGCGCGCGTGCGCGCCTGTTGCGAGCCTTGTTCCGACAGCAGGCGCGCCAATGAAATCTCGGCCCCCTTCTGCGCCATTTCCAGCCACTGCCGGCGCTGCCCCTGCGGCTGGAACAGGAGGTTGATGCGATGGCCGCACTGCTCCATCAATGCCACCATCAACGCCGGCTCGTTCAGTTCCTGGCTCACGATCAGCGTGCCGGGGATGAACTTGTCGATGTAGTGCTGGGCCAGGAACGCTTTCATCACCTCCAGACCGAGCGCATCGTCGGCGGTCGCCAGTGCATGGTCGACATGCGCCGGAAAATATGCCCGGTCACCCAAATGTCTCCCGCCACGCACCATCGCCAGGTTCACGCAGGCACGGCCGCCCTGCACGATGACGGCGATGATGTCGATGTCGGCGTCGCCACCGGTCTCCATCGATTGCTGGTGCAGCACCCGCGAGAGCGCCGTGATCTGGTTGCGAACGCCGGCAGCCTGCTCGAACTTCAATGCTTCGGCGAAGGCATGCATCTTTGCATTCAGGTTCGCCAGCACCTCCGTCTGCCGACCACGCAGGAATTTTGCGGCATTGTCGACGTCGACTGCGTAATCTTCTTTCGAGATCAGGTCGACACAGGGGCCGCTGCAACGATTGATCTGATGCAGCAGGCATGGCCGGGTCCGGTTGGCGTATACCGAATCCTCGCAACTGCGCAACAGGAATACCTTCTGCAGGATCTGCATCGATTCCTTGACCGCCCAGGCACTGGGGAATGGTCCGAAATACTGATTTTTTTTATCGACGGCGCCACGGTAATACGCCATGCGCGGCACATCGCCCGAAGTGAGCTTCAGGTAGGGATAGGATTTGTCGTCGCGAAAAAGGATGTTGAAGCGTGGCTGCAGCGACTTGATCAGGTTGTTTTCCAGAATCAGGGCTTCGGCCTCGCTGCGGGTGACGGTCGTCTCCAGACGCGCGATGCGCTCGACCATCATCGCGATGCGCGGGCTGGTCAAGGTCTTCTGAAAATAGCTCGACACCCGTTTCTTCAGGTCGCGTGCCTTCCCGACATACAGCACCTTGTCGTCAGCATCGAAATACCGATACACGCCCGGCAGATGCGGCAGTTGGGAGACGGTCTGCAGGACCTGGTCACGCGGGTCGAGCGGCGCGATGGTGGCGTCGGACATCGGATTGATCGGTTTCGGTTCCTGCAAGGCTCAGCCAGCCAGGTCACGCGCCGACTTGCGCGCGGCGAGATAGCGCGGGTCCTGTTGCAGATCGTTCCAGTCGGGCGCAGGCATGCCGGGCACGAGCGTGGCGATGCGGCGCGCGCTGGCCGATGCTTGCGCTGCGCCGGCCAATTGCGCATCCAGGCCCGCGAGCAGAATATCGGCCTTGTCGGGGGAGTTGCATATCAGGACCATGTCGCAGCCGGCTTTCAATGCCGCCTGCGCGCCATCGATCACGCCGCCGGCCACACTGGCGCCTTCCATGCTCAGGTCGTCGCTGAAGATCACGCCTTGAAAACCAAAGCGCTTGCGCAGCATGGTCAGCCATTTCCTGGAGAAGCCGGCCGGATGCCGATCGACCTTCGGATAGATCACATGTGCCGGCATGACACCAGCGAGGCTTAACCCCAGCCAACCGTAAGGTGCGGCGTCCTGCTCCAGGATCTCCTCCAGCGTTCGTTCATCGACCGGCACGGCGACATGGGAATCCGCACGCACGAATCCATGCCCCGGAAAATGCTTGCCGCAGTTCGCCATTCCAGCCAGGGACAAACCATGGTTCAGGCTTTTTGCCAGCAGCGCCACGACGCGTGGATCCCGATGAAAGGCACGGTCGCCGATGATGCTCGATCCGCCATGATCGAGGTCCAGCACTGGTGTAAAACTGAGATCGACACCGCAGGCCCGCAGTTCTGCTCCCAGCACATAACCGATGTCGGTTGCCGCCCGGGTCGCTGCGAGCACATCACGATCCCACAGCGCACCCAGGCTGCGCATCGGCGGCAGATGCGTGAAGCCGTCGGTCTTGAATCGCTGCACCCGTCCACCTTCATGGTCCACGGCAATCAGCACCCCGGGCCGCGCTGCATGGATTGCGCCGGTCAGTGCCACCAACTGGGCACGATCGGTGTAGTTTCGGGCAAACAGGATCACGCCACCGGTGAGAGGATGCCGAATGCGGCGGATGTCGTCGTCACCGAGCGTCATGCCCACCACGTCCAGCATGACCGGGCCGAGCAGCATTGCCAGGCGTACCGGTAAAAGATCCGGCGCCATGCCACCACCTGGTTTGTGATTCATGAATTAATTTTTTTCCAAGATGACGAAGGCGACTGCGTAATCCGCTTCGTCGGTAATCGATACCTGGGCGCTGAGGCCATGCAGGTCCATGTAAGTCTTGAGGCTGCCACCGGCCACTGCGATCGGCTTGCCGCCGGGCGCATTCAGGATCTGCACGGCCCGCCAGGTCATCGGCATGCGCATGCCCATGCCGATTGCCTTGGAGAACGCTTCCTTGGCCGCGAAGCGCGTCGCCAGGAACCGCAGGCCGCGTACCGGCACCCTGGCGCTGCGCTGGCGGAACTTGTCCATTTCTTCGTGGCCCAGGATCCTTGCTGCGAAACGCTCGCCATGCCGTGCCAGCGCTTTCTCGATGCGGACGATCTGGATGATGTCGGTGCCGATGCCGAAGATCATCGGGCGACAGTCGCTCCGACACGGGAAGCCAGGCGCGCCTGCACCATCAATGCCTTCATGTCGCGCACGGCGGTCTTCCATCCGACGAAGATCGCTTGCGCCACGATGGCATGGCCGATGTTCAGTTCGGTGATGTCTTCAATGGCGGCGATGGCCTGCGTGTTGGTGTAATGCAGGCCGTGGCCGGCATTGACCTGCAGTCCGGCCGCCACGCCGATGGCAGCAGCCTGCCGCACCCGCTCCAGTTGCGCGGCCACCTCCTGCGCGACAACGGCTTCGGCATACTGCCCGGTGTGCAGTTCGATCACCGGCGCCCCGGCTTCGCGCGCCGCCTGGATCTGCTCGGCCTGCGGGTCGATGAACAGGCTCACGCGGATGCCCTCGGCTGCCAACTGGTGCACAGCCTGCCGGACTTGTGCGAAATAACGGATCACGTCCAATCCGCCTTCGGTCGTGACTTCCTCGCGCCGCTCCGGCACCAGGCAGACATCCTGCGGCCGGATCGTGCAGGCGAAGTCGATCATCTCCTGCGTCACGGCTGCTTCCAGGTTCATCCGGGTGCGCAACAGCGGACGGATCGCCCGCACGTCCGCATCCTTGATGTGGCGCCGGTCTTCGCGCAGATGCAATGTGATGGCGTCGGCGCCCGCTTCTTCGGCCTGCAACGCAGCGGCGATCGGATCGGGATAATGCGTACCACGGGCATTGCGCAGCGTGGCGACATGGTCGATGTTGATGCCGAGGTCAATGCCCGGGCCTTGTGGCTGCAAGTAACTCATGGGTGCCTGAAAAAGTGCGCGAGCACGACCGTCGATCCCGACGGCGTCTCACGTGAAGAAAATCTACAACTGCATCAAATCTATCAGAATCTGCCGGGTATTGAGCGGCGCTCCCGCCAGGTGATGGCCGAGCAAAAATCGCATCAAGGACTTGCTCTGGCTCTGCGTCGTGGCGTCGGCATAGTTTTCTGCCGCCATGTCGAGCAAGGTCTTGCCAAGAACCTTTGGCGCCGTGTCGGAGGCATGCGCCACGCGCACGCCCTGTTCCGGCTCGACCACATACAGGATTTCCGGCGCGACGCGGCTGCGGGTGGTGATGCAAAAGCTCAGGTCGCCGCCGACGCCGGTTTCCTGCAGCAGGACCCGTTCGAACTTGCGCAGCACGATCGGTGCCGATTCGCCATGTGCCAGCTGGTTCAAGGTCGCGACATAATGATCGAACAGTGCCGGATGCGCATCATCTCGCGCCAGCATCTTGAACAGCAGCTCGTTAAGGTAAAAGCCGCAGAGCAGTGCTGATTTTTCCAATGGCAGCATGCCGCCAATCCATTCCGCCGAGGTCAGCGTGCGCACTTCCGACTTGCCGCTCCAGCCCACTGACAGCGGCTGGAAAGTCTGCAAGACACCGCGCAGGCGCGAATGCGGCCGCTTGGCGCCTTTTGCCATCAGCGCCACCCGGCCGTGATCGCGGGTAAAGACATCGACGATCAGGCTGGTTTCCTTGTACGGATAACTGTGCAACACGAAGCCCGGCTGATTGGCAATGCGATGGTCGCGCATGGTCGGCTTGGCTGCGCGCACCGGGCGGCGCATCGGCTTTGCTGCCGGCAGGATGGTTTGCATGACACGCGTGGCGCCACCGTCGCCAGGCTGGGTCACACCGGCATCGGGATCGACTTCCGCGCGCATCGCGGCCGAACGGCGCACGGCATCACTGTCGGTCTGGGCCATGACGATTCCCGTCTACTCGTAACCGTAGGCGCGCAGGCCCGACTCATTGTCGGCCCAGCCGGATTTGACCTTGACCCAGATTTCAAGGTATACCGGCCCGCCGAACAGGCGCTCCATGTCGAGCCTGGCCTGGGTCGAGATATCTTTCAGGCGCGCGCCCTTCTGGCCGATCAGCATCGACTTGTGCGTGTCTCGCTCGACCAGGATCGCGGCAAACACCCGCCGCAGATTTCCCTCCTGCTCGAATTTTTCGATCAGCACCGTGCTGGTGTAGGGCAGTTCATCGCCGACGAAACGGAACACTTTTTCCCGGACAATCTCGGCTGCCAGGAATTTTTCGCTGCGGTCGGTAATGTCGTCGGGCCCGAAAATCGGCGCATTCAACGGCAGGCGTTTTTCGATTTCACCCTGCAGCGCGTCGAGCTGGAAGCGCAACGTGGAGGAGACCGGCACCACTGCCGCGAAATCGAATTTCGCGGCCACCTGCCGGGCGAATGGCAGCAAGACTGCCTTGTCCTTCACCCGGTCCGATTTGTTGATCACCAGGATGCTGGGTACGGTTGAAGGCAGCAGGTCCAGCACCTTCTGGTCGGCCTCGCCGAACGTGCCGGCCTCGACCAGATACAGGATCACGTCCGAAGCAGTCAGGGTGTTGGTGACCGTGCGATTGAGCGTCTTGTTCAGCGCATTCGCATGGCGGGTCTGGAAACCTGGCGTGTCGACATAGATGAATTGGCTGCTGCCGATGGTTTGGATGCCGGTAATCCGGTGGCGCGTGGTCTGCGCCTTGCGCGACGTGATGCTGACCTTGGCGCCGATCAGCGCATTCATCAGGGTCGATTTGCCGACGTTCGGCCGCCCGACGATGGCGATGTAGCCGCAGCGAAAATCCGCTGCAGGAGCGCCGGACGCTGCGCTCTTGGCCGCCGGGGTGGTACGGGATGCGGAATCGGTCATGCAGTCTTCGTGTGGGATGATGCTGCCTTGGGTTCGGGTTTCAACTCGGCGTCGAGACCGGCTTTCTGGTCGACCTTGGGAACGCTTTTCGGGTCTGTTTTCAGGTCTGCCTTTGACTCCGCTTTCAACTCAGCCCTTGCCTCGGCCTTCGCACGAGGTGCTGCGACATCTGTCACGGCATCGGCCTGCAGGGTAGCGATTCCCGCCAGTTTGAGTTGTGCCGTGCGTGGCTTGGCGCGGCGCGGCGTTGCCGGCGTTTTGACCAGTGCCAGCTGCACGGCTTCAAGCGCCTGCTTTGCTGCAGCCTGCTCGCCGGCGCGGCGGCTGCCGCCGGTACCAAACACCTGAATTTCCAGCTTCGGTACCAAACACTCGATTTCGAATTCCTGATTATGGGCAGCACCATGCGTCGCCACGACATTGTATTGTGGCAATGCAATCTTCTTGCCTTGCAAATATTCCTGCAGCAGCGTCTTTGCATCCTTGCCGAGTGTCTTCGGGTCGACCGTATCAAGGATGGGAATATAAAGCGAGCGGATCACGTCACGCGCCGCGTTAAAGCCGGCATCCAGAAAAATGGCGCCGAACAATGCCTCGAGCGTGTCCGCCAAAATAGACGGACGCCTGAACCCGCCGGATTTCAGCTCTCCTTCCCCAAGCCGGAGAAATTGCGACAGTTCAAGTCGCTGCGCGATTTCATACAGTGATTGCTGCTTGACGAGGTTGGCACGCAAGCGCGACAAATCGCCCTCGTCGATCTTGGCATACCGGTCGAACAGCAGCGAAGCGACCACACAATTCAGGATCGAGTCCCCCAGAAATTCCAGGCGCTCGTTGTGCAGACTGCTGTGACTACGGTGTGTCAGCGCCTGCTGAAACAAACCAGCATCGATGAAGGTGTGGCCCAGCCGTTTTTCCAGCACGAGAACATCCATTGAATTAACCGTCAATTCCTCACTCGATGGTTTTCCTGTTGCTTACGCCGCCAGTAGCGGTCGTGCCTTCGTATTCCAGCAGAAGGCTTGCAGGCCCGACCAGTGGAATCTTCTTGTCATATGCAAAACTGACATCGAATTCATTGTTGCCGTTCCTGACAATGACCAGATCCTTGCCGGAAATCGATTCGATGTAACCGACGTTGGCCCGCTTGTCGAACGCGATCTGAATGTCCCGGACGCTTTGACCATCGGCCCTGGCCGAGACGATTGCCTTCTTGATGGACTGATATTCCAGAAAGGTCGGCACTACTTTCAGACCGATCACACCGATCATGCCCAAAATCGCCATGACGAAGATCAAGCCAATCAGCGTGATGCCCCGTTGTTTCAAATTAGAAACCAATCGCATGCCTTTCCCCCTGGTCATCCCAAAATCACTCGAAGCCGCCAATTCGCTTGATGTTGCTCAAATTCATCCAAACGAAGAATGCTTTTCCAACAATATTTTTATCCGGCACAAAACCCCAGTAGCGGCTGTCGAGGCTGTTGTCCCGATTATCCCCCATCATGAAGTATTGTCCAGCGGGGACCGTGCAGGCAAAACCTTCGACGTTGTACGTACAAAGTTCATGCTTCGGAAAGAGGTCCGGATTCTGCACATAGGACGGCGCATTGTCGTCATTGAGAATCTTGTGCTGGCGGCCAGTCAGGTTTTCCATGAACTGCTTCGAATACGACAAGCGCTCCTCGTCCAGATAATCAGGCAGCGGTTGATAAGACAATACTTGATCATTCACTGTCAAGCGCTTGTTTTTATACACTATCTTATCACCAGGCACACCAACGACCCGCTTGATGTAGTCGAGCGACAGATCCTTCGGGTATTTGAATACCATCACGTCACCACGCTTGGGGTCGCTGATTTCGATGATTTTCCGGTTCACGATCGGCAGCCGAATGCCATAGACAAACTTGTTCACCAGGATCAGGTCGCCAACGGTCAGCGTCGGCACCATCGAGCTCGACGGGATCTTGAACGGCTCATACAGAAACGAGCGCAGGAAGAACACGAGTGCCAGCACGGGGAAGAAACTGCCGGAATATTCAATCCATGCCGGCTGTCGCAAGATTGCCGTTTCGATGGCTGCGCGCCCGCGCTCCTCGGTCTTGATGCCATCGCCTTGCAGCCGGGTCTGGCGGGCGTCATATTCGGCCAGCGCCGTGCTGGCGCGCACGCGGCGCTGCGGCGCAAGATAAAAGACATCGAAGCACCAGATGATGCCGGTGGTAATCGTGAGCACGAACAAAATCAGGGCAAAATTGCCGAGCAGGGATTGCACTGTCATTTATCGTCCACTTGTAAAATTGCGAGAAACGCCTCTTGGGGGATTTCCACCGAACCCACTTGCTTCATCCGCTTCTTGCCGGCCTTCTGCTTTTCCAGCAGCTTGCGCTTGCGGCTGATATCGCCACCGTAGCATTTCGCCAGAACGTTCTTGCGCAGCGCCTTGACGTTTTCACGCGAGATGATGTTGGCGCCGATCGCCGCCTGGATCGCCACGTCGAACATCTGGCGTGGAATCAGTTCGCGCATTTTTGCCGCCACTGCCCGGCCGCGATAATTGCTGTTGGAGCGATGCACGATGATGGCCAGCGCATCGACTTTTTCGCTGTTGATCAGCATGTCGACCTTCACCACGTCGGCCGAGCGGTATTCCTTGAATTCATAATCCATCGACGCATAGCCGCGCGAGGTTGATTTCAGCTTGTCGAAAAAGTCCAGCACGATTTCGGCCATCGGCATTTCATAGGTCAGCTTGACCTGTTTGCCGTGATAGTTCATGTCGATCTGGTTGCCGCGCTTCTGGGTGCACAGCGTGATGACGGAACCGACATACTCCTGCGGCATGTACAGATTCACGGTGACGATCGGCTCGCGGATCTCCTCGATCTTCGACGGATCCGGCATTTTCGACGGATTGTCGACCATCAGGATCGTGCCGTCGCGCAGCACCACTTCATAGATCACGGTCGGCGCGGTGGTGATCAGGTCCATGTCGAACTCGCGTTCGAGACGCTCCTGCACGATTTCCATGTGCAGCAGCCCGAGGAAGCCGCAGCGAAAACCGAAACCGAGCGCCTGCGAGACTTCCGGCTCGTATTGCAGCGCGGCGTCGTTGAGTTTCAATTTTTCGAGTGAATCGCGCAGGGCGTCGTACTGATTCGCCTCGACCGGAAACAGGCCGGCAAACACCTGTGGCTGCACTTCCTTGAAACCCGGCAGGGCTGATGCCGCTGGCCTGGCGACCAGGGTCACGGTGTCGCCAACCTTGGCAGCCTTCAATTCCTTGATGCCGGCGATGATGAAGCCGACCTGGCCGGCAGTCAGTGCGTCGCGCGAGACCGACTTCGGCGTGAAGACGCCGACGCTTTCCGTCAGGTGCTGGGTGCCGCTGGCCATCAGGAGGATTCTGTCCTTCGGCCGCAGCGTGCCATTCATGACCCGCACCAACATCACCACGCCTACATAGTTGTCGAACCAGGAATCGACGATCAATGCCTGCAGCGGCGCAGTCGCGTCGCCCTTCGGTGCCGGCACCTTGGCAATCAACGACTCCAGAACATCCTGCACGCCGAGGCCCGTCTTGGCCGAGCAGTGAACCGCTTCCGAGGCATCGATGCCGATCACTTCCTCGATTTCCGAGATCGCATTCTCGGGGTCTGCCGACGGCAGGTCGATCTTGTTCAATACCGGCACCACTTCGACCCCAAGATCGAGTGCCGTGTAGCAGTTGGCAACCGTCTGGGCTTCCACTCCCTGCGAGGCATCGACCACCAGCAATGCGCCCTCGCAGGCCGACAGCGAGCGGCTGACTTCGTAACTGAAGTCGACGTGGCCGGGCGTATCGATCAGGTTCAGGTTGTAGACTTGACCGTCGCGAGCCTTGTAGCTGAGAGCGGCCGTCTGCGCCTTGATGGTGATGCCGCGCTCGCGTTCGATGTCCATCGAATCAAGCACCTGCGCCTCCATTTCGCGGTCGGACAAGCCGCCGCAGAGCTGGATGATGCGGTCCGCCAGCGTCGACTTGCCGTGGTCGATGTGCGCGATGATTGAAAAATTACGAATATTGTTCATTGAATACACAACGTGAGGCGCCCCGCGATTGCAAAAAAGGCGCCTGCATCGGGAAGATCTCCCAGACGAGCGCCTTGATGAAGAAGGATGTTCAACTGCCGCATTTTAGCGGATTCCGAAGGGGAACGCCCGGCAAATCATCTGCGCCGGGCTGGCGAGTGCGTCGAATCCGCTTACCCGTCCCGGTCGTCACAGGCAAAATAAGCCTGCAGCGCTGCCAGATCGAGGAAGTAATGGCAGATCTCCAGTTCGCTACCGTCACGCTTGCGTCCCGCCAGCAATGGCACCAGCTCATCGTATTTCACCAGCAGGGCAGCGTCGCCTTGCAGGTCGATATCGACGACCTCTACCGTGAAACCGAACGTTGCTTCGAGCGGAACCAAGGCAGCCCGCATGTCGTCGCACAGGTGGCAGTAACTGCGGCCATACAACCTCAGCTGCGCGACGACAGGACTGCCTTTTCCCCCGGCATTACTGGCCAGGGCGCACCGGAACGAATTGGGAGGTGTCACCGCGCCGCACCAGCAACACGGTCAGCTTGCGCGTCTCCAGTTTTGCGACCAGCCCGTTGAACTGCTTCACATCCTTGATATCGATGTTGTTCAACCGCAGGACGATATCGCCCGGGCGCAATCCGGCCCGCGCCGCCGCACCCTCGGCGCCTTCGACACCGACGCCGCCATCGATCTTCAATTCGCGCCGCTGGGCATCGGTGAGGTCGACGACAACCAGGCCGAGCGCATTGGCGGCAGCTTCCGGCTTGGCTTTGCGCTCGTCCCGGCGGGCTGTCTTTTCCGGTTCGAGTTCAGTTACCGTCAGGCTGACGTCACGGCTCGCACCCTTGCGCCATACCGTCACGACCGATTTCGTGCCAGGTTTCACGTTGCCGACCATCCGTGGCAGATCGCTTGATTTTTCGATCGGCGTTCCGTTGAATTTCAGGATGATGTCGCCGGCTTCCAGGCCAGCTTTTTCAGCCGGACCACCCGGCTCGACGCGCGACACCAGTGCGCCCTGCGCCTTGCTCAAACCAAGCGACTCGGCGACGTCCTTCGTCACCTCGCCAATCTGCACGCCGATCCGCCCGCGGGTTACCCGGCCAGTCGCCTTGAGCTGCTCGAACACGCGCATCGCTTCATCGATCGGCACGGCAAACGAGATGCCCATGTAGCCGCCAGAACGGCTGTAGATCTGCGAATTGATCCCGATGACTTCACCGCGCATGTTGATCAACGGCCCGCCGGAGTTGCCCGGATTGACTGCAACGTCGGTCTGGATCAATGGCAGATAGTCACCCGTGTCGCGTGCCTTCGCCGAGACGATGCCGGCAGTTACAGTATTGTCCAGCCCGAACGGCGAGCCGATTGCAATCACCCATTCACCGACCCGGATCTTGTTCGAGTCGCCGATGGTCAGGCGCGGCAGGTTGCTGCCTTCGATCTTGACCAGCGCAACGTCGGAGCGCTTGTCGGCGCCGATGATCTTGGCCTTGTATTCACGCTTGTCGGTCAACGTGACATACACCTCGTCGGCCCCATCGACCACGTGTGCATTGGTCATCACATAACCATCGGCCGACATGATGAAACCGGAGCCGACGCCACGCGGCGTCTCTTCATCCGTTTGTGGCCCCTGTTTGCGACCGTGCGGCGTGTTGGGCGCGCCCGGGCCGTTCGGTCCTTGCTGACGCGGAACAGGAACACCGAAGAAGCGTTTGAAGAATTCCTGCATCTCTTCGTCGTCGGGGCCGTTGCCGCCGCCCTGGCCAGCCTTGGCCTTTTCGGTGGTGCGGATGTTGACGACGGCCGGGCCGGTGCGTTCGACCAGATCGGTGAAATCTGGCAGGCCGGAGACCGATGACGCAGCATGTGCGGCGCTTCCTGCCAATAGCATTGCAGGCGCGAAAAAGGCGCTTGAAGCGCCCAGAATGATCGAAACAACGACTTGACGTACGGACTGTTGGGATTTCATAAAGTCTGGATTGCTCCGGCTATCGGGGTTTGAATTCGATTGAATTGGCGACCTGCCGAATGGCAGCCGCCGGTACTTCGCCGACAATGGTAAGCCAAAAATCGCCCTGCCGCTTTCCGATGATGTTCAGCGCACCCTGCTGCATCGATCCTTCCGTCCGGCTGCGGGACACCGGTTCGATGAAGACCGAAATCGCTGCGAGGCCGTCCGAGTACACGATCTGGGCCACCTCACGCTGGCTGGCAGGCGGCGACTGCGCCGGCATGCCGCTGGCAACCGTCTGTGCGGGCGTGTCGGCAATCATGCGTTTCATCTCGCGGATCTTGCGAAAGCCTGCCGGAATGCCCTTGACGGTCCATCCGGTCAATGTCGCCTGCGCCATCTGCGCGGTTTCTACCCGCCAGCCGACCGTGTTGGGAAAACTCGGCTTGACCCGGGCATGGTCGATGTTGCCGATCGATACCTGGGTAAAGGCGATCTGCTCGACCACATCGCCACGCTCATCGACAGTCTGCGCCCGCAGCAGCAGCCCGGAATTTTTTTCCGCCCACAGCTTGTAACCATACCGCAGCCCGTCCTTCGGCTCGAGCAGGATTGCCTGACAATCAAAGCCGGCGACCCGACCCGACTCGCCTTTTCTGACGGTGTAATGTTCCGCGATCTCGGACGGATTGGCAGCGACGATGGCCGGGAACACATCCTGCGTGACACGCTTTTCCACCAGCAACGTCTTGATTTCCGGAACGTAGCAAACGATTTCTTCATTGTTGCGAATGTATTCGCGTGGCTTGCCGTCCAGGATTTCCAGCTTTTCCCGTTCGTTGCGCCCTTCCAGCAGATGCGTGATGCGTGACGTCCTGATCTGGTTCGACTGTTGATAGACGAACGTGCCGGAGTAATTCAGCTTTTGCGCCGCGAGATGGATGCGCTTCAACCAGGCTTGCGCATCCTGACGATCGGTAACCGAATCAGCTGGCTCTGCGTGGCTGGAAAATGCAATGAAACTGGACAGGACGACGACGAACTTCCACAGCACCAAGGTCGGCCGCATAGTGCTTATTTGCTCGCTTCTGTGGCGAAGGTGGAAGGACGTGCATACTGCGCCGTGCTGTAGAGCGAAGGCGAAAAACGTTGGTGCGCCACCAGGTATTCATCGATCTGCGGGTTGCGCAACACCGCTTCGCCATCCCGTGCGGCCGATGCCATGGAGACGACGCCAGTCGTACCGCCCAAGGCACCAGCCAACTGGCCTTCGTGCGCTTCGTACAGGCGCGGACCGACGGCTACCGCCAGCAGCACGGTCGCAGCCAGCGCGCCCGGAACGGCGATGCGGCGCAGGGCCCGACCACCGAGACCGCGCGAACCTGCATCGGCAGTGCAGTCGCGCCTGGCGCTCGGCATCATCGACGGGGCAGTCGCGGGAGGGCCAAGAAAAGTCGGTTCTCCGGCAAGGCGCGCGGCCATGCGTTCGGAAAATCCGGCCGAAAACGTCACGGCGCTGTCGTTCGACCGCAGCACGTCGCCCAGCAGATGATACGTATCCCATGCCTCTCGCCCGGCAGCCTCGTGCAGGGCGTCCAGCGACGCGTCCTGATGCGATGCATCGCATTCGCCATCGATGATCGTCGAAATGTGTTGATTGCTTGATGTGCTGATATTCATGCTTGCCTCGAAAAACGCCTATTGCCCCTGACGACACCCTGGCCCAACCTGTTTCCCTACCTGTTCACGTGCAAAGCGACCGCAAATTCTTGCAAATTAATGAAAAAATCCTACCAGCGCTTGTCGAGCGCGGTCCCCAGCAGGGGCCGCAATTTCTCGGCAATGGCTTCCCTTGCACGAAAAATGCGACTGCGTACGGTGCCGATCGGACACCCCATGGCGTCGGCGATCTCATCGTAGCTCAAGCCTTCGATCTCGCGCAGCGTGATGGCGATTCTCAGTTCTTCTGGCAGCGCATCCATTGCGACGTTCACGGTTTCGGCAATCTGCTTGGTTGCGAGCATGGACTCCGGCGTGTTGATGTCCCTTAGGTGATCACCATCGTCGAAAGTTTCTGCCTCCTCCGCGTCGGCCTCGGTGGACGTCGGCGCACGGCGACCCTGCGTCACCAGATAATTTTTCGCCGTATTGATGCCGATCCGATAAAGCCAAGTATAAAACGCCGAGTCGCCACGGAACTGCGGAAGCGCGCGGTAAGCCTTGATAAAGGCTTCTTGTACAACATCTTCGGCCTCGGCCTGGTCGCGAAGAAGCCGCGACACCAGTCGCATCAACTTGCGCTGATACTTCGATACCAGCAGCTCAAACGCTTTCTTGTCGCCTCGTTGCACTCGTTCGACGAGCACTTGGTCGATATCGCGTTCGGTTGTCAATCGACATTTCCTTGTTCTTGTACAACCCGCACGCGTTCCGAATTGTTGACTGATCGAAACATGATAAGTTCAATTTGCCCGGCAGGTGTTCGCTCAAGCATTCTCACTTCCGGCCGGAATATTGTGCGCGGCAATCCAGAGGCATGCAACGGATAACATGCGAATGCTTGTCGGCGGCATGGTGTCCGGAAGTATCAAGAGCGTTTGAATATGGCCAGCCTCGTTTTGCAGTCGCAGGACCATCAGCATTGACCACAAGGTCGACTGCGGCAGCAATTTCAACGGGCCGGAGGAAGCGTCACACGGGATCTTGCCACTGCGAAAGCAATCACCTTTGCCGTCCACGGCAAGCCTTACCAATCGTATCTGTCCGATTCCCGAAATATCAATACGAAAAGCCGCTTCACACTGGAAAATTCTTCGCCCACCTTGCAGACCAGCAAAAACACAGGTCAGTGCGGCAATGATTCGCAGAATCGCCGGGACCAAGGCATCAGACCGGGCAGGTGGCGCGCTTGCCTCTGCCCAACCGACGGCAATGCCGATTGCCACACTTCCGCTGCAGATGACGAGTGTCATCATCTTCAGGAAACGGGATGGCGTCACCACGGCAGAGACCGCAATGGACATAAGCGTGAACTCGAAAGGGGAAACTGCGCGAAAAAACAACCCGATGCGTTCGGCATCGGGCTGGCATGAGCGAAGCGCGAAGCGGCTACGCCATGCCGGGCATCGGATCAGACTTTACCGAACACCAGGGTACCGTTGGTACCGCCAAAACCGAAGGAATTTTTCACGGCAATGTTGATCGGCATCTGACGCGCTGCATTCGCACAATAGTCAAGATCGCAGGCCGGATCCTGGTTGAAGATGTTGATCGTCGGTGGCGACACCTGATTTTTCAGCGCCAGCACGGTGAACACCGCCTCGAGGCCGCCGGCGCCGCCGAGCAGGTGGCCGGTCATCGACTTGGTGGAATTGACCACGATCTTGCTGGCCCGATCACCCAATGCGCGCTTGATTGCAACCGTCTCGGCCAGATCACCCAGGGGCGTCGACGTGCCGTGTGCATTGACGTAATCGACATCACCGGCATTGACGCCTGCGTTGGTGAGCGCCGATACCATGCAGCGTCGCGCGCCCTCGCCGTCTTCGAGCGGCGCCGTCATGTGATGCGCATCCGCGCTCATGCCGAAGCCAAGCAACTCCGCATAGATATGCGCGCCACGTGCCTTTGCATGTTCATACTCTTCCAGCACCATGACACCGGCGCCTTCGCCGAGCACAAAACCGTCACGGTCCCGGTCCCAGGGGCGGGACGCCGTGGTCGGATCGTCGTTGCGGGTCGACAGCGCCCGTGCCGATGCAAACCCGCCCAGACCCAGCGGCGAGACAGTCGATTCAGCGCCGCCGGCAATCATGACGTCGGCGTCGCCGTATTCGATCAGCCGTCCGGCAGCGCCAATGCAATGCAGGCCAGTGGTGCAAGCGGTAACGATGGCCAGATTGGGACCCTGCAGCCCGTACTTGATCGACAGGTGCCCGGAAATCATGTTGATGATCGACGCCGGCACGAAGAACGGACTGACGCGACGCGGACCACGCGCCTGCAACTCGGCATGGGTCTCTTCGATCATCGGCAAGCCGCCGATGCCGGAACCGACGATGACGCCGATGCGGGCTGCGTTTTCTTCAGTGACCACCAGGCCGCTGTCCTGCATCGCCTGCATGCCGGCCGCCATGCCGTAATGGATGAACGTGTCCATGTGGCGCGCTTCCTTGGCCGGGATGTAGTCGTCGATCTTGAAACCCTTGACCTCGCCGGCGATGTGCGTGGTGAAAGGCGACGCATCGAACTTGGTGATGGTGGCGATACCGGAACGGCCTTCGACGATGCTGTTCCACGCATCCGACAGGTTGTTGCCGACCGGCGAAACGCAGCCGAGGCCGGTGACCACGACCCGGCGTTGACGTGAACGACTCAAACGATTCTCCTAGGATGGATGCCGGCACGAATGCCGTGGCATCACGCCTTGACGTGCGCCTTGGCGTAATCGATCGCCTGCTGCACCGTCGTGATTTTTTCTGCCTGTTCGTCCGGGATTTCCATCTCGAATTCGTCTTCCAGGGCCATGACCAGTTCGACCGTGTCGAGCGAGTCGGCGCCCAGATCATCGACGAAAGAGGATTCGATCTTGATATCGGCTTCGGCAACGCCCAGTTGCTCGGCTACGATTTTTTTAACGCGCTGTTCGATATCGGACATGATTGGACTCCAGTGTGGTGACAGAAAGTGCGCGCATTTTAGCAGGTTTGCGCGACAAAAATTAGGTTTGGGTTTTGATATTTGCGCAGCGCAGAAGTCTGCCGCGCCGCCCCCGTACAGACAGAAAATGTCCCCTGCAATGTCACGGCGGTGTCATGTTTTTACCGCCGCTTCAACTCATGTACATGCCGCCGTTCACATGCAACGTGCTGCCGGTGACGTAGCCGGCCTGGGCCGATGCCAGAAAACAGACGGCGGACGCGATGTCCTCCGGCAGGCCGAAACGCCCCAGCGGAATCTGCTGCAGCATTGCGGCGATCTGCTGTTCGTTGAGCGCCTTCGTCATGTCGGTATCGATGAAGCCGGGCGCGACGCAATTGACGGTAATGTTGCGGCTGCCGATCTCCCGGGCCAGCGCCCGGCTCATGCCGGCCACGCCGGCCTTGGCGGCGGCATAATTCATCTGGCCCGCGTTTCCCGCCGACCCGACTACCGACGTGATGTTGATGATGCGGCCGTATTTG
This sequence comes from Herminiimonas sp., assembly GCA_043729515.1. Taxonomy (GTDB): domain Bacteria; phylum Pseudomonadota; class Gammaproteobacteria; order Burkholderiales; family Burkholderiaceae_D; genus JANXSS01. The sequence goes on along the minus strand of JAYTLK010000020.1, from coordinate 10,405 downwards.
GCTTTCATCATTCCCCTGAGCACACCGCGGGACAGCCGCGCCACCGCACTCAGGTTGGTCGCGATGACGCTATCCCATTCTTCCTCTTTCATGCGCATGGCAAGCTGGTCGTGGGTAATGCCGGCATTGTTGACCAGGATCGACAGGCTGCCGAATTCCTTCTGCACTGATTCGATCAATGCCAGGCAACCGGGCGCATCGTTCACGTCGAGCAGCGCGCCGCGCCCTGCGGCCGGATCGATGGCTGTCAGATACTGGCTGATCGCCTCGGCACCAGCCACGCTCGTGGCGGTGCCGACCACCCGTGCGCCTTGCCCGGCAAGCGCCTGCGCAATGGCACGGCCGATGCCGCGCGAGGCGCCTGTCACCAGTGCGACCTGGCCTGATAACGTGGATGCGGCAATGTCAGTCATTTCACGAGCTCCATGATGCGGTCGATGGCGGCCGGATCACCGATCGCGTCCCCGATCATGGCCGGCGCGATCCGCTTGGTCAGGCCGGTGAGGACCTTGCCGGGACCGCATTCGATGAGATGGGTGACGCCATGCGCAGACATCGCCTGCACCGTCTCGACCCATCGCACCGGACTGGCGGCCTGGCGCACCAGCGCGTTGCGTATCGCTGCCGATTCGGTTTCGGTCGCGACATCGACATTGTTGATCAGCGAAATACGCGGGGCATCGAAGGTGATTTTTGCCAGATAGCCTTCGAGGGCGACCGAAGCCGGCTGCAGCAGCGACGAGTGAAACGGCGCAGAGACCGCCAGCGGCAAGGCGCGTTTGGCACCGCGCGCCTTGGCGAGCTCGCAAGCGCGCTCGACGGCCGCCTTATGGCCAGCGATCACCACCTGAGCCGGCGCGTTGTAATTGACGGCTTCCACCACTTGCCCCTGCCCTGCCTCGACACAGACCGCCTGCACTTCCTCGTCCGACAAGCCAAGGATCGCCGCCATGCCGCCGATACCGACCGGCACTGCCTGCTGCATTGCCTGCGCCCGAAACCGCACCAACGGAACGGCATCGCGAAATGCCAGCACGCCGGCTGCCACCAGCGCCGAATATTCCCCCAGGCTGTGCCCAGCGACGACTTCGGGCGCCGCACCACCTGCAGCGAGCCAAGCACGATAAAACGCAACTGCAGCGGTCAGCATCACCGGCTGCGTGTTCGTGGTCAGGTCGAGCGCTTCTTTCGGGCCTGACGCGATCAGGGCGCCAAGGTCGAGATCGAGAACATCCGAGGCTTCGGCGAGCGTGTCGCGCACGGCGGCGTTGTCGGCGAAAGCGTCGAGCATGCCCAGAGCCTGGGAACCCTGGCCCGGAAATACAAAAGCAAATTTTGTCATCGGTTCAAGTGAAATGAGAAATCAGAATCGCACCAGGGCAGCGCCCCAGGTGAAGCCGCCGCCGACGCCTTCCATCAGCACATTGTGCCCGGGCTGGATGCGGCCATCGCGCACTGCTTGATCGAGTGCGAGGGGAATCGAGGCGGCTGAGGTGTTGCCATGCTGATCGACCGTCACGACCATTTTTTCCGGCGCCAGGCCGAGCTTGCGCGCCGTGCTCTGCATGATGCGGATGTTGGCCTGGTGTGGCACCAGCCAGTCGAGCTGCTGCGGCGTGAGGCCGGCAATTTCGAATGCTTCATGCGCCACCTTTTCCAATACCGACACGGCCAGCTTGAAGACCGCCGGGCCATCCATGTAGAGATACGCACTACCGGCCAGAGCGCCGTTGCTGATATTGCCCGGCACACAGAGGATCTCGGCATACCGGCCATCAGCATGCAGCTTGGTCGCCAGCACGCCCGGCGTGTCGGATGCGCTCAATACAACGGCGCCGGCGCCGTCGCCGAACAGGACACACGTGGTGCGATCATTGAAGTCGAGGATGCGGCTGAAGACTTCGGCGCCGATCACCAGCGCATGGCGATGGGCACCGGACTTGATGAAACTGTCGGCCACCGCCAGGGCGTACACGAAACCGCTGCACACCGCCTGCACGTCCATGGCCGCACCGTCGTTGGTGATGCCCAGCTTTTTCTGCACGATGCAGGCCGTGCTCGGGAAGCCGCCCGCATGGTCGGCCGTCGAGGTGGCGACGATGATCAGGTCGATGTCGTCGGCTTGCAGTCCGGCAGCCTGCAGTGCCTTCTTGGCCGCCTCGACGGCCAGGTCGCTGGCCAGCACGCCCGGGGCGACATAATGCCGCGCAGAGATACCGCTGCGGGAGACAATCCATTCATCGGAGGTCTCGACGCCGGATGCTGCCATCTGCGCGGTAAGATCTGCGTTGGTAACCCGGCGGGGCGGCAGGAAGCTGCCGGTGCCCATGATTTTGCTGAACGTTGTCATGCGGTCTTTTGTTGTTTCACGTCTGTCGGGGCGAGCGGCGCGTTGGCCGGCACGATGGTCGCGACTGCTGGCATGAGCGCGGCCACGCTGCTGGCGATCTGCGTGAGCACATCATTTTTTGCGGCGTCGTAGGCGCGCTTGATCGCCCATTCGTAACCGTAGGCGTCGGCCCCGCCATGGCTCTTGAAAACCAGGCCGCGCAAGCCCAGCAGGCTGGCGCCATTGTAGCGGGAAGGATTCATGCGCCGGGAAAATGCCTTGATGGCACTGCGCGCGATCAGCGCTCCCAACATGTTGATCGGCGTGCGCTTGAATTCACTCATGAGCGCATTCTTGACGAAGCGCCCGAGCCCTTCGGACGCCTTGAGGACGATGTTTCCAACGAACCCATCGCACACCACGATGTCCGTCGTGCCTTCGAAAATATCGTTGCCTTCGACATTGCCGTAAAAATTCAGCCTGCCCATTGCATGGTCGGCACGCAGCAATTGCGCCGTCTGCTTGACCAGGTCGTTGCCCTTCAAGTCTTCCTCGCCGACATTGAGCAAGCCGATGGTCGGTCGCGGCATGCCTTCGATGGCGCTTACCAGCGCCGAACCCATGAGCGCGAACTGGTGCAGATGCAAGGGGCTGCAATCGACATTGGCGCCGAGGTCGAGCATGTAGGTCGGACGGTCCTTCTGGTTCGGGATCAGGGTGCAGATCGCGGGGCGGTCGACGCCCGGCAGCGTCTTGAGGAGGTAGCGCGACAAGGCCATCAGGGCGCCGGTATTCCCGGCGGAGACGCAGGCGTTGACGCTGCCGTCCTGCACCTGCGCGATGGCGACCCGCATCGACGAATCCTTCTTGCGCCGCAAGGCGATCTCGATCGAGTCATCCATCGCCACGACTTCCGTCGCATTCACGATCGACATGCGCGGATGACCGGCCGCCTTGTGGCGCCGGAGTTCACGTTCGATCGTCTCGGCCGGGCCGACCAGCACCAGTGCTACATCGTTCTCGCTGCGCAGAAAGGAAATCGCGGCAGGTATCGTGACTGCCGGACCGTGGTCCCCGCCCATGCAGTCGATGGAAATTTTTATTATCATTTTTAACCCTCAGCGGCCCTCATTATGAGCCAGTTTCGAAAGGATGCAAAATGACTGACCACGCGAAACCGATGTGTCGAAAACGTTGAACCGGTCGTCCCAACGGGTGCAGGTCGCATGGCTTCACCACGCTTCAGGTGAGCGCGCACGCATGCGAAACCGACGGACAAAAAAAAGCGGCGCACATGATGCCAACCAATCGCATCATGACGCCGCCGTCGGGTCCGACGATGCCGCAGTATTACTCGTCGTTCTTTGTCTTCAACACCTTGCGGCCGCGATAGTAGCCGTTCGGGCTGATGTGGTGACGCATGTGGGTCTCGCCCGTGGTCGGTTCGACGCCCAGCGGCGGGGCCGACAGGAAATCGTGCGCACGATGCATACCGCGCTTGGACGGGGATTTTTTGTTTTGCTGAACAGCCATGACAACTCCTAACCAAAAGTTCTAAAATTTTAACATAGTCGTCTGGCTGCACAGCAACCAAACGATATTTTTTACCGGCAGACAGGCACTGGTCTGCATTCAGTGTTTCAGGTCCTTCAATACTGCAAACGGCGACGGCCTGGATGCGTTGCTCTCTTCGTCCGCCTGTGGCACCGACCTCGCGGCGGCCGCGTCACCGGGACATTGTTCGTGCCGCGGTGACTGCGGAATCGCCAGCAAGGCTTCATCTTCCACCAGGTCACGCAGGTTCATCTCTTTGTCGCCAACGATCACGTCGAGCCGTTCGTCATCCAATGCTTGCTCGACCTGATCAGCCTGGGCCTCGTCCTTCGTCAGGATCAGGGTCGATGCAGAGTCGATGTCGAAGGCAAGCGGCTTCAAGCAGCGCTGACACTGCAGGTGCACTGTACCAACCACTGTCACGGACAACCGCAGATGCCCGCTTGCATGCAAGCCACCCGCCACGGACCAGGCAAGATCGCCAATGCTGTCCGCGCATTCCGCAGCGAGCCGCGGCAAATCCGCTACCGCGATCCTGCCCGTGCGCTGTTCCTTGACCCGACTAAAATCGAATGCATCGATCGTAAAAGCGTTCATGGCAAGGCGTCTGATCCACAAAGCCTGCGATAATAACAGGCTTTTCCCATACAAGTCATAGCCTTAGCGTGATTTCCTGCCCCAATGTCCACTATTTTTTCCGGCGCACTGCCCCTGCGCCTGATCCTCGCTTCCAGCTCTGCCTACCGTCATGAATTGCTCAGCCGGCTGGGCCTGCCGTTTACAGTGGCGATTCCAGATCTGGACGAGCAGGCCGCGCCCGGAGAACTGCCGCAACAAACGGCATTACGGCTAGCCTGTGGAAAAGCAGCGGTCGTGGCCGGCCGGCATCCCGGCGCGCTCGTGATCGGCTCCGACCAGGTCGCAACACTGGATGGCAGGCAGATCGGCAAGCCCGGCACACATGCGCGGGCGCTGGCCCAGTTGCAGACGATGCGCGGTCGCGAAGTGACGTTTCACACCGCACTATGCCTGCATGACGCCCGCTCGGCCGGCGCGCCGAGAGTGCGCAGCGCGAATGTCGAAACCCAGGTCAGGTTTCGCGATCTGCCAGATCGGGCACTCGATGCCTACCTGCGCATCGAGCAGCCTTACGACTGTGCCGGGAGTGCGAAGAACGAAGGCTTGGGCATTGCCTTGATCGCCGAATGCCGGTCTGGCGATCCGACTGCACTGACCGGGCTTCCCCTGATTACCTTGTGCGACATGCTGCTCGACGCCGGCGTCGCTTTCTTTACCGCAGCGAAGGAAAGCACATGAGCGGCACGTTATACCTGATTCCAAACACGCTTGGCAGCACCGATCCGGCCGACCTGGGCTGCGTCGCCCTGCAGGAGGTCATTCCCGAGGAAGTGCAACGACTGACCGCCCGGCTGACCTGTTTCATCGCCGAAAATGCAAAGACCACGCGAGCCTTCCTCAAGTTGGTGAGTACGGCGCATCCGTTGGCCCGGCCGTTGCAGGAAATGGTCATCAGCGAGCTCGATGTCAATACACCCGAGGCGGCGCTACCCGGCTTGCTCGCACCGCTGCTTGCCGGGCAGGACGCGGGATTGATTTCGGAAGCGGGCGTGCCTGCCGTTGCCGACCCGGGTGCAGGCCTGGTCCGGCTTGCGCATCGCCACGGAATCACGGTGCGGCCAATGGTCGGCCCTTCGTCATTGCTGCTCGCTGTCATGGCAAGCGGGCTCAACGGCCAGAGCTTCGCCTTCAACGGTTATCTGCCGGTCGATCCGATCCAACGAACGAAGCGGTTGCGCGAGCTGGAAATTCGCTCCCGACACGATGCACAGACCCAGCTCTTCATCGAAACCCCGTATCGCAACCGCGCCTTGCTGGACGCCATCATCGCCACCTGCCACCCGGCGACGCTGGTGTGCATCGCAACCGACCTGACCTTGAAAAGCGAATCAATCACGACGCATCCTGCTGCGCAATGGAAAAAGGAGTTGGCCAGCGGAGCAGGGCCGGCGTTCCAGCGACGGCCAACCGTATTCCTTTTCCTGGCCCAATGAAGCCGGGCGAAGCGTGAGATGAAGTCAGGGCCGATGCAACTGCCAATGATCGTCCGGATGAATCAGCGCAGGGTTGGCTTCAGGTTGCTGACAGCCGATTTGACCGCACCGGAACCGACCGCTGCACCGAACTTCTTGAGCACCCGTTCCGACAAGCCCTCGTGCTGCGTGTAGTCGATCAGGTCCTCGGCCTTCAATTCATTGCGGGCCACACTGTTGACGGTACCAAAGCCATCTGCCAGGCCCAGCTCGACCGCCTTGGCGCCACTCCAGAACAGGCCGGAAAACATGTCAGGCGTCTCTTTCAGGCGCGCGCCGCGGCCCTGCCGCACCACAGCGATGAACTGCTGATGGATTTCGGCCAGCATGCTCAGCGCATACTCTTTTTGTTTCGGCGTCTGCGGACTGAACGGATCCAAAAAGCCCTTGTTTTCTCCGGCAGTCAGCAAGCGGCGTTCAATGCCGACCTTGTCCATCAGGCCGGTGAAGCCGAAGCCGTCCATCAGGACACCGATCGAACCGATGATGCTGGCTTTGTTGACGAAGATCTTGTCGGCGCCGGCAGCGATGTAGTAGCCGCCGGAGGCGCACATTTCATCAACCACCACATACAGCGGTTTCTTCGGATAGGCCTTGCGCATGCGAAGCATCTCATCGTTGATCATGCCCGCCTGCACCGGACTGCCGCCCGGGCTGTTGATGTGCAGGATGATGCCCACCGAGTCTTCGTCGGCGAAGGCCCGGTTCAGCGCCGGAATTACCGACTCGGCAGAACCGCTGCCGCCGCCCGCTTCGATCGAGCCGTCGATTTCGACCAGTGCGGTATGTGCGCCGACGATGTCGGCTTCTCTGCCACCGTAGTCGATCACCATCCAGATGGCGAAACAGACGATTGCCAACGTTGTCAGCTTGAAGAAAATGCTCCAGCGACGACGCGCACGCTGTTCCTTCAGGCTGGCGAACGCCAGCTGCTCCAGCAGGTCTCGCTCCCAGCCGGCAGGTTTTGCGACGCCCGTGGCCGGTTGGCCTGGCGTGGAATTGAATTCGGTGTCGTTCATCAAAGAGGCTCGCGGATCGTATTGGAAAACTGCATGTCAAAAATGGCGCACGTCATCAGGAAATGACCGGCGTGATCGATTCATCCGGCCGCCAGAACACTTGCCCATCGCGTTCGATCACGTCGATCGGCCGCAGGCCACCGCCGCGGCAGGGTCCGCCCGCGCAACGGCCGGTATCCGGCAGATAAATCGCGCCGTGGGTGGCGCACATGAGATACAAGCCGCTGGACTCGAAAAATTCTCCTTCCGCCCAGTCCAGCTCGATCGGCACATGGGCGCATCGATTCAGGTAGCCATGCACACGACTGTCGTAGCGCACGACGAAACCGGTGCCGTCGCCACCGAAGGCGGTTACCGGAAAGCGCACGCCCTTGCCGCGCTCGATCAGTGCCGTCGATGCGCAGATCGCGATCTCGGTCATCGGAATGTGCCGGTGGTCGCGGAAGCGTCAGGCATGTTCACGCAACCAGGCATGCAGTTCTGCAACTGACCCCGCCAGGAACAGCGGTTGCAAGGCCGACAATTCACTCGCCGAATGCGCGCCGTAGCGCACGCCAACACCACCGGCGCCCGCATTGATCGCCATTTGCAGATCATGCGTCGTGTCACCGATCATGAGGGTGCGCTTCATGTCCTGGCCGAGCTCGCGGGTCAGTTCCTGCAGCATCGCAGGATGCGGCTTGGAGAACGTTTCATCGGCACAGCGGGTGGCATCGAAGCGCGACAGCAGCCTGGCGGCATTCATCGCCCGATTCAGACCGACCCGACTCTTGCCGGTGGCGACGGCCAGGAAATACCCATCCTGCGCCAGTTCTTCCAGCATTTCTCGCACGCCGTCGAACAACGTCAGTTCGTGGTCTTGTCCGAGGTAATGATAGCGATACCGCTCGACCATGCGTGGATACTGGACCGGATCGAGATCGGGAATTGCCGCCTGCATTGCATCCTGCAGGCCAAGCCCGATCACGTAGGAAGCCGCCTTGTTGTTCGGCACCGGCAGACCGAGGTCGCGGGCTGCCGCCTGGATGCACTTGACGATGGTTGAGGTGCTGTCCATCAAGGTGCCATCCCAATCGAAGACGATCAGGTCAAATAGCTTTCGCGACATGTTTTACGGCAGTCCAGCTGCCGACTCCATCAATTGTGATTGTTGCAGGCGACGTGTTGGCGCCGGCGCCGTATTGTGAAGGAATTCGGCAATGGCCGCTGCGATACCAGGCCGTATCAGCCGAGGTTGCCGGTATCGCCAAAAATGGTCAGTCTGCCGGCAGGCTTTTCAGGAACCGCTCGCACTCGGACGGCAGCGGCGCCTGCAGTGTCATGGGCCTGCCGGTTTCCGGATGCGTGAACGTTATCTGATGCGCATGCAGGAACATGCGCTTGAAAGACAACCGTGCGCCGTCGGCTTTCTGCAGCACCCGGTTCAATGCGAAGTCGCCGTATTTGTCATCGCCGACGACGGCAAAACCGCTCGAGGCCAGATGCACCCGAATCTGATGGGTGCGGCCGGTCTTCAACTCGGCTTCCAACAATGCGAACGGGCCGAAGCGACGCAACAGCACGAATACCGTGTGTGAGGCAAGGCCATCGGCCTGCACGCGGACCCGGCGTTCGCCGTCGGCTGCGGTGTATTTATGAAGCGGCAACTTCACATGCTGGCGTGCATTTTGCCAGTCGCCGTGAACGAGCACGAAATAGCGTTTGTCGGTCGTGCCATCCCGCATTTGTTCATGCAGGTTGATCAGCGCCGAACGCTTTTTGGCCAGAATCAGGATCCCGGAAGTATCCCGATCAAGGCGATGCACCAACTCCAGGAATTTCGCATCCGGTCGGGAAGCCCGCAACTGTTCGATGACACCGAAGCTGACGCCAGAGCCACCGTGCACCGCCACGCCTGCCGGCTTGTCGATCACCAGCAGATGACTGTCTTCAAATAACACCGGGAACTCAACGCCCGGCGCACCGGAATCGACTTTCTCGGCCACGCGAACCGGCGGCACGCGGACGACGTCGCCCTCCAGAAGACGGTAAGTCTGGTCGATCCGGCCTTTGTTGACGCGTACTTCACCAGAGCGCAGGACCCGATAAATATGGCTTTTCGGGACTCCCTTGCAAATGCGCAAGAGGAAATTATCGATGCGTTGCCCGGCTTCCTCTTCGGAAATCGTGAGCAATCTGACTTGCAGCGGGACCGGGTCTGGTATCGAAGGTTGCAAGCTTTGTGCCTTCTCGCCGGAAAATCTCGCTAAGTCCTTCATTTTGAATATATAATTGTTTCGCCGTGGTTACAAAACACGGCTGGTGTAAGAATAAAAAACACATTCTACACAGGGGCGTCTCCATCAGCCTCGCCAAATGCAAATTGGATGGAAAGATGTGTACGCACCATTTTTGCGCGCGCCAGGGTCGCACCGTTGATGTCACCGGGCTGCGCGCGGAGCTGGTGGACCAGGCAGTCTGGAACCAAAGGATAAGTCTGGCGAGCAATGGAAAACCGTTGCTCGCCGGTTGATGCAGTCGACCTTGTTTGCCGATTCGGCGCGATTTCCTGGGTGGTTCGCCTCGACGAAGTCTGTTCACCCGACCTGCCTCCCGCGCATGCAGTCAGAGCGCGCAGCGCAGGCCTGGCGCGCCTCGGCACCCCAAGCGATTGTGTCCGCGCCCCGAGGCGGCATCGATGCATTCCGATCGACGTCGCCCGCAAAGGCAATTCCCCCTCCAGGCACCTGGCCCTCGCGTACATCCCTGTACTTTTGCTGTACCGGTAATGGCCCTGCCGTTGCCGGAGTCGGACCCGTCGGGATCGATGTCCTCGCACGCAGACTGCCGCCTTGGCGCATCGCCTTCGCCGCAGACGCGCCGGGATTTCGCATCCAGGACCTGTCCGTTCCGGTCGCATGCAGAGTGCTTGCTGGCGGCAAACAAGGTGGCCGTTTGGCCACGGAGCGAAAAAAATGAAACGCATGTTGTTCAATGCCACGCAGCAGGAAGAATTGCGCGTGGCCATCGTCGATGGGCAAAAACTCATCGACATCGATATCGAAACCGCAGGACGTGAGCAACGCAAGTCCAACATTTACAAAGGCGTCATCACCCGCATCGAGCCGTCGCTGGAAGCCTGTTTCGTCAGTTATGGCGAAGACCGCCACGGTTTCCTGCCGTTCAAGGAAGTCGCCCGCACCTATTTCAAGGACGGCGTCGACGTGCGTAGCGCATCGATCAAGGAAGCGTTGCGCGAGGGCCAGGAAATCATGGTCCAGGTCGAGAAGGAAGAACGCGGCAACAAGGGCGCTGCCCTGACCTCGTTCGTCTCGCTGGCCGGCCGCTATCTGGTCCTGATGCCCAACAATCCACGCGGTGGCGGCGTCTCGCGCCGGGTTGAAGGCGAGGAC
>JAYTLK010000019.1:0-12878 GCA_043729515.1 Herminiimonas sp. | reverse complement strand
TGCCGCCTGTTTGGGCGCTGCCTGTCAGGCCCGGCGCTTGATCGCGAGGTTGGCGATTTGCTGAACGCGCCAGCACCCGGCGGGCGCAATCTTTTCACCTACCTGCGCTATAACGAAAACCTGACAACCGAAGGGCTGGCACGCCTTGGCTTGGCGCACATTGCGCCGGAATTCGTGCAGGCGATGGATTCTGTGGCGCACATTGACGCCTTGGCGGAAATTGGCCGGGAGATTGGTTCGCGCCAGGTCCGTCTCGATCATTTCGGCGACTTTCTGTAAAACCCCAGCCTTCGGACAGGCTGCAAACAGGCCTGGATACCGCCGTCAAGCCACGCATGTTTTAAAAGGTGGATTTCATGTTCGCTGCTCCCAATCGGGTCTGGTTCACTGCTCTTTGCTTGATGCTGGAGGGCATGCTGATGCCGATGGCTGAGGCCGCCGGCAATCTCGAATCAGGTCAAAAACTTTTCAAATGGTGCGCTTCATGTCATCAGGTCGGCCCCTCCGCCAGAAATGGTTTTGGACCGCAGCTCAACGGCGTGATCGGCAGGCGTGCAGGGACGACGGACTACCGCTATTCGCCGGCCATGAAATCCGCCGGCGTCATCTGGACCGAGGCCAATCTGGCCGCCTTCATGCGCGACCCTGCCAAGGTCGTGCCAGGAACGAAAATGCGTTTTTGGGGTATTGGCAACGATCAGGAGATCGCCGACATCCTGTCCTACCTGCGCACTTTCCAATCGATTCCTCAGGCCGGGCAGCAATGATGTAGCGCTTTGCAGAAGGTTTTACCAAATTTGTCCATGCACAAGACAGGGTCTTTGTCGGAAAGCTTGCCGATTTGCAGGCCAGTTCCAGGCAGCCAAACGCGGTATGGATCACCGTTCTGCAGATGAACGGTAATTCTCCGCACGTGACAACCATGGAGGCTTGGCGCAATCTGACCATGATCAGATGACCAAAGGCAAAAAGTGGAGACGATAAAAGTTTCGAAATCGGAGTGCAAGGCAAAGGCACTTGAATTTTTTCGGCAGGTCGAGCACACGGGGCAGAGCGTGATCATCACGGATCACGGCCGTCCGGCGCTTGAGGTGCGGCCTTGCCGCAGCCAGGTTTTTCGTCCATTGGCGCTATTGCGTGGAACGGTTGTCAGATACGACGTGTCTACCGTGTCGATCGGTGAAAACGATTGGGAAGCAGTGCGGTGAGCGTTCTCGACACGCGTGTTCCGGCGTGGTGGGCGGTGGGCGGTGGGTGTCGGGCAGCGAGCAGCTTGGCGTACCGGCGCGGAAAGCGATCACGCAGGAGTAAAGACCGGAAGACGGAGATTTTCACAAGGACCCGGCTGACCGCATGATTGTTGCCACTGCACGAAAAATCGCTGCTCCATTAGTAACCAAGGATAAAAAAATTCGCGCCTATCCCCATGTGAAGCCCGTTTGGTAAGGCAATGGCGTTTGGCGTGTCCGGGACTGGAAGGTCTCACCTGCATTGGAAACGTGATGAAACCGTATGTCATTTGCCACATGATGTCTTCAATCGACGGTCATGCCCTCACCGATGGCTGGGATCGCACTTTCAAGAAACATGCTGATGGAATGTATGAGCGATTGGCACAGCAGTTCGATTTCGACGCCTGGATCTGTGGCCGCGTGACGATGCAGGAAATCGCCGGTGGCGAGGATTATCCGAAAGGCTTGGCCAAGGCACCAATCCCGCGGACCCATCATTTCGCCGATCGCGCTGCAAAAACCTATGCCGTGGCGATCGATCGTGATGGCAAGGTGGCCTGGAAAAGCAGTCAGGCGCTTGGCTCGCACGTGATTGCGGTCGTGGCGGAAAGCGTTGCCGACGATTACCTGGCCTATCTGCAATCGATTGGCGTGTCCTACCTTTTCGGCGGCAAGACCGACATCGATCTGGCGCGGGTCATTGCGATCCTGTCAGATGACCTGGGCAGGAAACGACTGATCGTGGAGGGCGGGCCGCATGTCAGCGGGTCGTTCGTCGCCGCCGGGTTGGTCGACGAAGTCAGCGTGCTGATCCTGCCGCTCATCGACGGACGAGGCACGCATCCGGCGTCTTTCGAGGTGAAGGAGGAAGCCTGGTGTCAGCCTGTCTATCTGGACCTCGCATCTGCCGAAATGCTGGAAGGAGGCGGCGTGTGGCTGCGGTACCGTCGGTCCGGAGGCTGATTCTGCTTGCTGAGATTTTGAGCAATGCCTGAACCCGCCGGGATACTTTCCGTATCTCGAATGATGTGACCAATCCAGTACATGATGCTGCGCAAAGTCGCCTGTGTCAGGTGCCACTCTGCGTGCTGACGCACAGACGTTGCGATACGAATGTTCGATTCTGGGCGCCTGACTATTTAAGGGAGGCAAACATGTTCGAGTCCAACACCGCTCAGCAAAATCGCATGGTCACCGGTCTGTTCAATGATCGGGCCAGTGCAGAAGCAGCCTACCAAAGCATCGCCGAGCGCGGCTATGCAAAAGACGACGTCAACCTGGTCATGTCGGATGCGGCACGCGAGCGCCATTTTGCCGCCACCGGCGATGCCGATGCCGATTCCGAACTCGGCAGCAAGGCGGCTGAAGGCGCCGGCATCGGTGGCGCAATCGGTGGCACACTCGGCGCGGTTGTTGCAGCCATTGCCGCCATCGGCACCTCCCTGGTCCTGCCAGGCGCCGGACTGGTGATTGCAGGTCCATTGGTTGCTGCCTTGGCTGGCGCTGGAGCAGGCGGCGCCACCGGCGGATTGCTTGGCGCATTGATCGGCTGGGGCATTCCGGACGAGCGGGTCAAGCATTATGACGAAGGCATCCGCAATGGCGGCATCCTGATGGGCGTGCAGGCGCGCTCGGATGAAGACGCCATGCACATCGAATCGAAATGGAAAGAGCACAAGGGTGAGCATGTCATCGGCACCGGCCTGGGTGCGGGCGCAGGTGCGCTGGCAGGTGCCGGCATTGGCGCGGTGGCAGGTCCGGTCGGTGCGGTGGTCGGTGGTGCAATCGGTGCCGTCACGGGCGGGCTGGCAGGCAAGGGCGCTGCAGAAGTCGTCAATCCGGATGCGGGTGATCAACTCGGTGATCACAATCTGGCGCGCGGTACCGGTGCGACCGGTGGTGCAATGGCTGGAGCGGCCATTGGCGCAGTCGGCGGCCCGGTCGGCATGGCGGCCGGTGCGGCAATCGGCGCGGTAGCAGGCGGTGCAGCGATGCATGGTGCGGCGAAGGTCGTCAATCCGGCTGCCGAGGATGCGCACTGGCGCGAGGCTTACACTTCCGAGCCGTATGTCAATCACGGCTTCGGCTATGACGACTATGCACCTGCCTATCGCCTGGGATATACCGCGCGATCGAATGCTGCAGGTTCGTTCGAGTCGTCTGAATCGCAGTTGGCGCAACAGTGGCAGGCGACGAAAGGCGCATCACGCCTGACGTGGGATGAAGCCCGGAATGCGACACGTGCTGCATGGCATCGGCTGGGATAAGCCGGACAACGTGAATTAGCATCTAGCCTCGGGTTGGCGTCGAGGCAGATGCGGTGACATTCCTGCCCCTTTCAGTTCTGGAGGGGCATTTTTATTTTCTGACGGTCGCAAGCGTTCAGCGGGTCAAGCCGCTGCCTGTCGGCGTCGCAGTACCAATGGATGGCGGTGCGACATCAATCTGCCACCAGGGCGTCGCAATGCGCTTGACGCCTAATTGCCGACAGTCAGGCGCGCCTGCAGCGTGTTGCCCGTCCATTGGCTCATGCACAGCTGTGTGCCTGAAGCCGTTGGCGCGTGCTCCGTATCGATGCGCCACGATCCATGTGCTGCGGGCATGCCATCCAACTGCAAATTGCAGCTCGACGTCTTGATACGCAACGGCGACGGTCGCTGTACATAAGGCACGGGATCGATCCCGGTAATCATGCCTGCGATTGCCTGTGCCTGGCGCAGGATCGGCTCGATGTAACGGCTCGCCGTGCCGTCGATGGTGATGCAATCACCCAATGCAAATACATCCGGTGCACTGGTGGCCATCGTGGACGCATCGACGGCAATGCCGTCTTGCCAGGCCAGCCCGGCGCTGTCTGCCAATGCGCGGTCTACTTCCAGTCCGGTAGCGCTGATGATGTGATCAGCGGTGAAGATCCGGCCATCGTTGGCATGCAGGATGCGCCGGACACCGTCGGTCGCGACGCCAGCGACCTCGACCTTGCCGACAAAACGGATCGGCAGGTCCTTCCAGGCATGCAGTAACGCTGCTGCCGCAGGCGGCGGCAACAACGACGACAAGGGCGTCGCGCTCACATCGACCAGCGTAATGCGATGGCCGGCGATTGCCAGGTCGTTCGTGAGTTCGCAGCCGACCAGACCAGCGCCGACCACGATGATGTCCCGTCCCTGATTGCCGTCTGTCGCAAGCCGCTCTCGAAGATGGCGATATGTGTCGAGATCGTTGATACGCCAGCACGACGCTGCCGGCAACGCGTCGAACTGCCGCGGGCGCGCTCCCTGCGCCAGAACCAGTTTCCGGTAGTACAGGCTGCCCCGGGTCGTGCGCAACTGATGCGATTCGGGCGACAGACCGCTGGCAAAAGTGTCGGACAGCAAATGCACCTGCAAACGCCTGGCAGCGTCGAGACCGCGCTCGCGTACCATCGCTTGCGGCGGAATTGCTTTCGCGTGGGCGATGGAGAGCAACGGTTTGTCGTAGCGGTCGCCGGCGCAGCCGGTCACCAGCGTGATCGGAATCTCCGGATCACGTCGGCGCACGGCTTGTGCAACCTCCCAACCGGCCCGACCGGCACCGACGATGACGACGCCATCAACCTTGCCGAGCATGCGTGTCCGGCCGCCACTTCGCGTGGGGTGAAAGGTGTCAGGCACGATGTCCGCCACGCGCGATTCGGGAAAACCGGTGGCAGCATTACCGGAGCCCGCTGCAATCTGTTGATACGGCACGAAATCATCCTTGCGAACACCGCACAGTGGGCACGCCCAGTCCTCCGGTATGTCGGCAAAGCGGGTACCCGGCGCAAGGCCGCCATCGACATCGCCCTCTTCTTCGTCGTAGATCAGGCCGCAGGCATTGCAGATGTAGGTTTGCCAGGGCAGCGCGTCCTCGCTGGCGCCGGATGGATCAGCCGCGCGTTGCGTCATGTTCAGGCGGGTATCGGCGTTGCACTCAAGCGCGCGAGTTCCTTGCGCAAGTGTTTCAGCGCCGGCGTGACGATGGCCACGAAATGCGATTCACGTACCCGGCGCTGTACGTCCGACGTCATGAGGTAGCCACGCGCACCCTGATGCAGGAGTGCCGACTGAGCCGCCCGCAATGCAAGTTCGGAAACGTGTGCACGGGCATCGAGCACCTGGCGCAGGTAAGCGTCGCCTGTCGCGAAAGGGGTCGTTGCCAGTGTCATGATGCGGCCGGTCAGCAGATCGAGTTCGTCCTGAAGAGGGTCGGGTCTGTCTTCCAGATAGGCGTTGACCGCGCCCAGCTGCTGCTCGACCCGCCAGATCGAGTCGATGGCGCCCTGAACGACACCCAGCCCCATGCCGGTCTGCAGGAGAATGAAGGCTGCCTTGATACGGCCGATGAACGGCCGCACCGGGTCGGCGATCAGGTCGTCGGCACCGACCAGATATTCTTTCAGGGCCACGGCATACGTGCCGGTTCCCTCCATCCCTGAAAACGACGGGCAATCGCGCAAGGTCACGCCCGGCGCGTCGCAGCGAATCATGAACATGATTTCCTTGCCGGGTTGTGCCACACCATCGGCATCAAGGACTGCGCAGACGGCGCCAAAATAATGGTCCGGCCCCAGGTTGCTGACCCAGGGAAGATTGCCGCTGACGACATATCCGAGCGCCGTGCAGCGTGCCTTGAGCAGCATGTTCTCGATCCCGGCAAAGGTTTTCATGGGGTTCGACATGCCGGTTCCTCCAAGCGTTTCGCCGGCGGCATGGCGCGCCAGTGCGGCGCCGTTCAGTGCCGGGTTGCCCGAGGCTTGCATGTAGAGCCCGCACACCGCATGACACCACATCATGAAACCGGTTGCGCCGCAGATGCGTCCTGCTTCGGCCATGGCGGCGATTGTCGTTCCGAAATCGGCTGGTCGTTCCGGCATGTCCAGATGTGCCGACATGGCACCGGCGCGGCCGAGCGCCTGCAACACGTCGCGAGGATAGAAGCCATCACGATCGCACGCATCGACCACCTCCGCCAGGGAGCCATTCGCGATCTCGCGGGTCGCGGCGAGAACGGTTTCGCGTGACGCCCGCGCAGTGTTGGCTGGGTCTGCAGTGACAGCAATGGCACCGGGCGACCCGTTTGATGCTGCTCTTGCCAATTCTGCGGTGATTGCCACCCGGCCTACACCGAGCACATTGCCAGGCATTGTATTTGCCAGCATGAAACCTCCATGATGCATCTGCATGCCAACGCCGCAGACGCGGTAAGTCAACCGGCGCCGCCGCCGTCAGGTTCCGAGCGCGATATCGAACGGAATCGGGTTGCGCATCGTGTTGGCCACGGGCGAATAATGATTGGCATGCCGGACGATCGCATCAAGTTCCTCGCGACTGGCATCACCCTCGATGACGACCTTG
The DNA here is from genome assembly GCA_043729515.1 of Herminiimonas sp. GTDB lineage: Bacteria > Pseudomonadota > Gammaproteobacteria > Burkholderiales > Burkholderiaceae_D > JANXSS01. The sequence goes on along the minus strand of JAYTLK010000019.1, from coordinate 6,271 downwards.
ATCCGGATTGCCTGAAAACCCATTTGCGCCGGCGCCATCTCGGCGCCATCCGCGCCCCACGCCGCCGGGTTGCCGATGTCGCCTTCCAGGAAAAGCTCCAGCTTTGTCAGCTTGACTTGCCGTAGCGTTGCAACCGCTGTGATGCCGACTCCAAGGCATCCGCCCAACGCCGACAGTGCGACCTCGCCCGGCGCCGGCGCGGTGTTCTCCCCGAACAAATGGAGCGGCTCATCAACCACGACCGGATTGTGAATGCCGACAAAGCTCCACGAGCGGTATTGGCCCTGCATGACGGTGTGGACCTTGTTGGTACCGCGCCGACTCGGGTCGGCCTTGCCTGCAGCTGCAAATTTCAGCAGGCCGTCGCGATCGATCGGGCGCAGATATGCCTTGACGGTTTGCGGTGCGGTGCTGTCGCTGACAAGTTTCAATTCGACTGGGCTGGACATCGGAAGATCCTGGAAGAAGAGAGCATGGCGGGCGCGCTCGAATGCGCCATGCGGGTTGGGTTGTCAGGTTGCCTGTGTGGCAGGTGTGGCGCATGCGGATCGTGCGCTCACTCAGGCGGCGATGCCGATCGACGGCGTAGCGGCTGCCTTCCCGGAGAACGGCAGGCCGGTTTCGATCGGCAATGAATCATCGCGCGACCATTCGTTCCAAGACCCGAAATACATGCGCACATCCGAGAATCCCGCTTGCTTGAGGGCCAGGAACGTGTTCGATGCCCGGGCCCCCTTGAAGCAATACAGATACACGGTGTCATGTGCGTCGATGCCGGCAGTGGCGCATTCGGCCTGGACCTCGTCGGGCGATTTGAACACCGGCCCATTTGGCGATGGCTTCATGAACCGATACCATTCGATCCACTTCGCGCCCGGCAGGCGGCCCTTGCGTGGCGCGAAATCCTTGCCGTAGGGCGAAGAGCTTTCTGCAATCCATTCGTCGATGTCACGCACGTCGAGCAGCACCGTATCCGTTCCGAGGGCCGCGATCATGTCGTCCTTGGTCAGCATCACATCGGCGCCGGGCAAGTCCATCGGGAAGGTTGACGCCACCGGGGTTGCCGGCGTGGTTGACAGCGGCAACCCCTTGGCCTTCCATCCCGACAAGCCACCGTTGAGGACCTTCACGTGCGGATAGCCGAGCCAGGTCAACAAATAATACCCACGGCAGGACTGGCCATAACCGCTGTTCATCGCATCTTCATAGAACACGGCCGTCTCGGCTCCGGACAATCCGGCATCGCCCAGCGCCTTGGTGAAGGTCGATTTCAAATCCTGCATTCCTTGCGCACTCGAGGTGGCGAGAAAAGTAAAAATCTCCCGCAAGTTGACTGCGCCTGGAATATGGCCCTGTGCATAAGCATCCGGGTCCCGCGTATCGATGACGACTGCGCGTTCGGTAGACATCAGCAAATCAAGTTCTTCAGGCGAAATCAGCGTGTTCATGGACAGTCCTCGGAAGAGTGGACAAAGAAGTTGCTGGGCAACACCAGCAAGGAACACCTGCAAGGGACGTGCCATGAAAGGATTGACGTGCTGTCGTAGAAAGATGCCGTGGCTACGCCCGTGCGCGGCGGCATGCGCATGAAAATGGTCGCATTGAGGCTTGGTGACAATGCTCGGTTGTGGTGAGTTCTTGCCGTGTCGGTGCACCGACGCAGGCGGTGTAATTTGCAAAACGAACCGAAACAAGGCGAATGCTTCCTTACCTCAGCAAGTCCGAGCGCCTGGCGAAGTGCAGGTTTTCATCCGACTTCGCCGTCAGCTTGCGCCTTCGCCGGCCAAGAAAACCTGGCGGACATATTCGACGGTCAATGACTTTCGCCGCCCTTCAGGGCTGGTGCATTTCCAAAAGACGTTTTACCTCCTGCAACACCTCGTCGAACAGAAGCGGCTTCTGCAGGAACATGGTGTGAAGGTTGCCACTGAAGTCGTGCAGTTCAGGCGCACCGCTCATCAGGATCACCGGTATCGATGCAAGCGCAGGAATGCGCCGCGCCCGGCGGATGAATTCGACGCCATCCATCTTCGGCATCATGCAGTCCGACAGGATGATATCCGGTTCCATGTCCTTGACGGCGTCAAGTGCCTCGACCCCGTTGCCTGCCGTCATCACCAAATAGCCATGCAGCTCGAAGAGCAGCTTGTAGGTATCGGTGATATCAGGTTCGTCGTCGACGACGAGAATCCGGCGCATCTCTGTCACGATTCAACTCCGCTTGCTGGGCAAAGAAACATCATGCGGCACTCGTCGTTTCGCCCGCCTCTGCAGGTGTGGCGCCGAGCGTCGCCACCGAAGCGCCAATCTCTACGCCATCGCCCGTGATGGTCATCACCCGGATCGTGGAGTCATAGTCGTTTTGCCGAAGCTTGAGCACACTGATTTGCCGGTAGTTCACGTAGTCGTGCGTGAGAAATTCCAGAAGCGTGATGTTTTCATAGAGCGATGACGACGACGGCTGGGCAGCCGGTGCGGCATGCTTGAAGTAATGCAGCTGTTCCGAGAAAAAAGTCGTCACGCCGAGCGAGCGCAGTTCGCTGGTCAACGTAACCAGGAACGATCGTTCTCTTTCAGGATGCATGACCAGACTGCTGAGTCCTTCCAGGCCATCGATGAATACGCGCGTCACGTTCCGTTCCTTGACGTCAGCGAACATGCGCTTCGCAAGGTCGTCGACCGGCACTTCAAGCGGCAATTGCCAGAGGATTCCAAGCTGGCCATCGTTGAGCGCCTTGGAGAAGGGCAGGTTGATCTTTTCTGCCTTGATGCGCAGTGTCGCCGGTGACTCGTGGAAGCCGACGATAAGGCAATTTTCCTGCTTGTGCAGGCCGGCTTGAATGAAATGCAAACCCATGATCGTCTTGCCGACACCCGGGCTACCCAACAAGCAGGTAATCGATCCGTTCACCACGCCGCCACCGATGCGGACATCCCATGATGGAACACCGGTGCTCAGATAGGTTTGCGGCTCTTCCTGCGGCGCAGGATGGCGGCTGGAGACCGCTTCGAAGCGCGGATAGACAATCACGCCGTTGTCCGCAACCTCGAATACGTGCTTGCCGAGGAGATGATTCGCGCCTCGAATCTTGAATACCTGTAGCTCGCGAATCAAGCGCATGCCCTGTGCATGCTGGCCCATTTCAATTACGCCATCGACGAGCGTGTTCTCGGAGTCGGTCACATTGCCTTCCACCGGTGAAAGAATGAACGTCGTGCAGCCCATCGTCGAGGTCAGGGAATTCAAGGAGTGAACGAATTCCGTCATTGCCAGATCCGACTTTGCCGTCGCGCGCACCGATCGGAATCCATCGATGATGAGCATGCCTGGACGCTCCGCCGACAACATCTCGGCAATTTGTTCCAGCAACGCACGCAGGCCATTTTTCAGTAACGCGTTATAGCCGCTGAAGAGCACGACATGCGTGCCGATGAGACTTTCATCGAAGAAGCTGAAATTACAAAGATGACTCAGCATCTTTGCATGGGACTCGGCCAGCAGTGTCAGGATCAATACCTTCCCGCCTTGCTTGGCGTGCTGGAAGCCGATCTGACATGCCAATGTCGTCTTGCCGCTTCCTGCCAATCCCTGGATCAGATAGAGCCCGTTCGCAGGAAGCCCGCCGCCCAAGGTCACGTCGAGGCCTTCGACGCCCGTTTCGATCAGCGGGATCGGCCGCACGCTATGCGCGTGTCGAGTGTGCTGCATGCCCATGGGGTGACGGTGCTTTCTTGCAATCGTGCAACCGTCGTCTTTGCCAACTGTCGACATACGGTCGCATCATGTGAAAAATCGGTGGCATTTGCCAACCACGGATGGTAATCGATCTCCGGTGTGGAAAAATAGCGCGGCTGCTTTTGCATCATGTAATCGCCAAAATTCCACGCTGAATCTTCCCTCCGGTTATTTTTGTATAGGCTTGCATCAGTGTCAACAGGAAAGCGCCGTCGACTACTATCTTCCGATCAATCCCGGCTTCGATCCAGGCCACGGCGGCACTTGCAGGCAAATGATCTGTCACTCCCCGGTGGTGCGAATCAGCGCGACGATGTGTGGAAAATGCATCCGTCTGCGCGCGCGCGTACAGAGTGCGCCGCTGCTTTCGGTTGATACTTCACTCCTTTTTATTTGAAAGTCATTCATGACCGATCCACGCAACATCGCCCACGACAAGAAAGTCCAGCAAGAGAAAAAACACCACGGAGAAGCGCTGTCGCCCGACGCGGATGAAACCGTACAGCCGGGGAAAAAGCCGCATCAAGAGCATCATGCGGCGAAGACAAAGCCGGATGTTGCCGATGCAGGTGCTGATGCCGGTGCTCCTTCGGACGGTGCAAAAGAATAATCCACTGCACGGAATTTCATGCAGATGCTTGCGACAGATACTGATCATGACGTCGGACCTCAGCACATGATCCATATCTCAGCGAGCAACAACCAATCGTTTGATGTTTGCATATAACAAACATCAACGGGAATACTGCCCACCTTGACTGGGACAGACGAAACCGACGTCGGTGGGCAAGTCCGATGTACAGCATCCAGGCCAAATGTAGCGACGACAACGACGTTGCGCTTGCCGCCTTTACCCTTTTGTCCGCATCAAAATCGCATTCAACTTGCCGTGACGGGCTGCCCGTCGGCGGTGCAGCAATGCCTGCTACTGTCGACGTGCTCGCCCCCCCTTCAATCGCAGCCATTGCGCTCGCCGTCGATCCTGAAAGTACTCACGGCCCCCTCGGCGCCTACCCGTTGCAAGAATGTCTTATGAAGCGTTTGCTTGGGCGGAAATGCGTCGGAAGCAATCGCGACGGGTAGGTGGAATTGAACGTATCGAACAGGCATTGCCGTACTCCCGCCGGCCATGATGCGCTGGCGCGCCGCACTGGCCGAACGCTCGTTCAATCAAATCACCAGCCAGCTTCCATTTGGCACCGGTGAGCTTGGTGCTGGACGGATACACAGTTGCTCAACGGCTCAGAGCCGTTGACTAGATGTTTCGCCGCCGTGGCATGCTCCCTCAATGCTTAAAAGAATGCGACAGGTCCGTTTTTCATTTCCTTTACTCCTACTTAATCTTACTAAATTTCCTCTTGGCAATTGCCGCAACAGGAAGTTGCAAAACTATTTTGAGCTTAATTTGCTTAACATTTCGAAAAGTTTTATAGAAAAATGGCAAACTTTCTTACCGCTTGCATGAAGAAAGATTTCTAATTCTTTTTGCTGCGATACAGCAAAATTCTAGTAATTTTTTGCATGAAGCTGGACCTTTATTTTTCTGTTTTGTCCACGACAGGAAAAGCTGGTTGGAAAAATTATCAGATTTTTGCATTTCAATAATTCATAAGCGAATTATCGACTTACGTAAATATTGATCATGAAAATCTCGACTCCTAAAGCACAAAACCGCATGGTTGACGCCGATATTGTATCTGGCACTAAACCAGATTCTACGTCGAGGAAGGTGACTCCGGTACAGACGAGATCGAGTCAAGAGCACAATCCGGTCCTCAAACATGTAATCAGTGGACGCCGGCCTCCTGCCTTAGCTCGTTCTACTGGCCGGCCTTCTGAAAGCCAGTCGCAAGAATTTCGAAAAGTGCAAACTTGCGATGTGCCTGCTTTCACCTCGATTGAACAAGAACATTTCAAAGTAAGTTTTAACGATAAAAAATATGATGTTCTCGCTCCCGAGGCGATTACAAGAGGTCTGCTTGCCGAACCAATTGTCGTGTATCGCGGCATACGTATTTCATCGAAAGACATGCCTGCATTCATGGAAAAATTGAAAATAGATACTCTGTTGGCGAATTATTGGAGAACGCAAGAAAACCAAAATGCGCAGTCAGTGCCTAACTGTAATATCAAGCAGTATCAGAACATGACTGAAGATTGTTCTCCATTTTTAGGCACGTCATGGATAAAGAAAAAAGCAGAGCCTTATTCTGGGATCCACCGTCACAATGGTAGTTGCAATGTGATATTAACAATAAATTTGGATCCCGATATAAATACCGCGTTTGTTTTGGCAAAGGACAAGAGAAATTGGCGAGAAAGAGAGGTTGCAGTTTTTGGTGGAATTTACCCCGATCAAATCGCGGAAATCGAGATTTTCAAAAATGGCAAATGTTTCTTTCGTCATCAAACTCCTCGACAGCCAGTAGAAGGGATTTCTATCCCTCCAACGATTACCTCCGAATCGCTTGGCGAAACTACAGGGGAGAGTAGAACAGTTATTGGATCAATGCCAAAAATAAGAAAAGAAAATTT